>NZ_JBKHKJ010000010.1:0-151371 GCF_046546515.1 Parasediminibacterium schistidii
GGCTTCTTTACAAATCAAACAAATTTATTTTTGAAATCTTATTTCAATTAATAATTTATCCAACTTAAAACAACTTAATGATATAAAAAATTTCTTAATCAATGTTGTAAGCCTTTAAAAGAACACCCTGTTTTTTTGATCGGGGTGCAAATATAGGAGTTTGATTGGAATAGGAGCAATATTTTCAAACTAAATATTTAAAAAAATATTTTGCAATTGCGCCCCAGTTGAAGAACTGTTGTTATAGATGTTATCTACTGCGTAACGTTGCAGGAAGTGGGCGTAAGTAAGTTGGCGGCGGCAGATTTTAGAAGTTTGAATAAAGGAGTTTTTGTTTCAACTTTAATTTGCTTGTGAGATTTTTTGGCAATATTTCTTGCTAACAAAGCTTTTGGTCTCTGTTTTAAGAGACTTGCAGCTTTACCTTATAAGTCTAAACTCTTGCTTTTAACGACAAGATATCCCTACAAAACTTAAATTAATCAACTGCTTCCGTATTATCTACCTACTGTTCTTCAAAATAAACAGCACACATTACAAAGCAGCAGGAAAGTACACTGTTAAAGTGTAATAAGTATCTACTGCAAAATATGATGAAATACACGCCTTATTTTATAATCCCTAAAAAAAACAGCCTCTTTTTACTCATATTTATTGCCCTTCATATTTCATTTTCCTATGCGCAGTTTACGCCCGGCACTTCATACTTTAGCAGCAATGGCTATATAGAATACATAGCGGGCAATTTGCCAATAGTATTGTCTGCCCCACATGGCGGCTACCTAAAGCCAGCTGGCATACCTAGCAGGACCTGCTCCGTTTGCGATACAACACAAGATGCTTATACACAGGAATTTGCGAGGGAGCTTAAAGATTCTATCTACAGGCTCTATGGTGGCTACCCACACCTAGTTATTAATTTATTGCACCGTGCTAAACTAGATGCCAACCGGGAAATAGTAGAAGCGGCACAAGGAAATGCCACGGCTGAGGCTTCGTGGTATGCCTTTCAAAGTTTTATAGACACTGCCGAGCAGCAAATTGTAGCCAATGGGCAAAAAGGTATTTACATTGACCTTCATGGCCATGGCCATGCGATTCAAAGGGTAGAATTGGGCTATTTGTTATCACAATCACAAACACAGCAATCGGATAGCATCATCAACACCAATACCTATGTAAACGAAAGCGGCATTAGGTACCTTATTAACCACAACAAACTGAACCTTACCCACGCCGACCTTTTGCGAGGCACTTACAGCTTTGGCACCATGCTGGCAAACCGAGGCTACCCTGCAGTTCCCAGCACAGCTATACCCTACGCCCAAACTGGGGATGCCTATTTTGATGGTGGCTACAATACCTCAAGGCATGGCTCCGACAGTGCTGGCAATGTAGATGGCTTTCAGATGGAAATGAACCAAACGGTACGGTTTACCACTTCTACAAGGCAAAGTTTTGCAAAAGCGGTTGCACTTTGCATTAACGATTATACCAACACGCATTTTATTACCACCAATATCACTTCCACATCTACTGGCGGCAACTGGAGTGCTACCAGCACATGGGTGGGTGGCGTAGTACCAACCCTTATCACCAATGTTGTTATTGCCAACAATGCCACTGTAACCATAGACAATGCAACCGCCACTTGTGCCAGCATCAGCTTTGGCAGCAATACGGCCAGGCTTGCTATGGGCGCATCCACAAGTGCGCTAAGCGTGTATGGCGATTTTACTATTTTTTCTACTACACACAATGTATTTTCATCTTGGGTATCGGGGGCAAAAATTTGGTTCAAAGGCAATGCAGCTACCCAAACATTAACCGGCTGGAACACAAGTGGCAACTCCACTGTTTTCATGGAGATGAAAATAGACAAAGCCATTGGCCGGGTAAACACATCGGGTGCAGGTATGCGCTTTTGCATTGGCACAAGTTTGGAAATAGTCAATGGCAGTTTTGAACTAAGTTCCGCAGATGATATTGAATTTAAAGACCTAAGCTACAACGGCACAACTGGCACTATCACAGTGCAATCTGGAGGCATATTTAACCTACTGGGCGGTAACTCACATATAAGGAGGGGGACTTTCACGGGTGATGAATCGTCAAAAATTGGTAAATTAACCGTGTATGGCACTGCATACATAGGCTCTTCTAATGCTACGCAAAGGCTAAACTTTGGTGGCATAGATATAGAAAATGGCGGGCTTGTAGAAATAGCTACCAGCAGATCCACTGCAGCGGCTGTGTTAAATTGTGGCACTATCACCGTGAAAAATGGCGGCGTTTTTAAAAACAGCCTGTCCAATGTCAATTACTGGTACCAAGGAAGCACCAATACTACGGCCTTAGTTGTCAATAGCGGGGGCATCTATTCCAGTTATGCTGGCACCACTATTGCCCCAACCGTTTGCACTTTGTTATCGGGCAGCACGGTTGCATTTTTAGGGTCTGGCACACAAACATTGCCTTCAGCAATTGCAACATACCAAAACCTTACGCTCAATAACAATGGCACTATTGTAAGTGGAAATACAAACATTGCTGGCACGCTAACGCTTACCGCAGGAAGCCTTGCCATTGGTGCAAACACGCTGAATATTGCTGGCAGTATCAGCCGAGCTACTGGCACGATAGATGCTAGCAATGGCGCAACCATTGGCTTTACAGGCATAGGGTTGCAAAGCATACCTGTCAATACATATACTGGGGCAATAAACAATTGCACCATCAACAACAGCAATGGCGTAACAATAAATGACAATCTTACTATAATAGGTAACCTTGCCCTTACCAATGGTGCATTGAACGTAGGCAGTAACACATTAGTGTTCCACAGCGGCAATACCCCCATTACAAGGACAGCGGGCAGCATTAATGTAACTACCAGCTCTAACATTAGCTTTGGATTAACTGGAAATACTGGTGGCAACGCATTCATCATTCCTGACAATACATTTGTGGCTACCCCTGATTTTAACACGCTGACCATTAATAGAGACAATGCTCTTACCCTAAACAACCAGAATATGTCCCTGAGGGGTAAATTAAAACTAACGGCCGGAACATTAATACTCCCTGCCAATTATACATTTATCCTTAAATCAACTGGCCTCCTGCAAACTACTCAGGTAGATGCAGTAGGAAGCAGTGCAAACATTCAATATGGAACAGGAGCTGCTTTCCAAGTAGAAAGGTATATTCCTGCAAGCAAAAGGGCATACAGGGTAATAGCAACTGGGGTAAACAGTGGCAGCAGCACCATTTTTGACAACTGGCAGGAAGGCGGCACCAACAGCAACGGCTATGGCACGCACATCACCGGCCTTGCAGGGGCATTGGGCATAGACAACACAACAGGGTTTGATAAAACACAGAAAGGCACCAAGTCTTTGTTCACCTATTCGGTTGACAACACCACAGGCAATGCTGGCTGGGTAACATACACCAGCACCAAGGGAAGCAACGATACCATTTCGGCTTATAAAGGCTACCTGCTTACCATAAGGGGCAACAGGGCTTATAACCTTACGGTAGATAATACGCTGATGAATGCCCCAGTAACGCTGCGCTCCCGTGGCAAATTGGTTACAGGCAGTATCAACTATACCACGAGCGGCGTAACAGCAAATGGCGTTACCAACAATAATATCAGGCTAAACAGCGGCTCGGCCACTGGCTTTACCATGCTGGGCAACCCATATGCTTGTGCCATTAATTGGAACAGCATCATAGCCAATGCAGCCAACCAAAACATAGAAAACACCTATTGGCATTTTGACCCGAATGTGGGCACAGTGGGGGCTTATGTTACTTACAATGGTATTGCAGGCGTATCTAGCAACCCATCCGGATCGGCATTAAACCAATACATACAACCCGGGCAAGCATTCTTTATTAAAAATACAAGCACCGCTCCTATTTTGCAAATAAGGGAAGCAGACAAAGCTGCAAGCAGCACCAACACATCTGTTTTTGGCGAAGGCGAAAACTCCAATATTGTTTTTTCGATTGACAAGCAAATAGACAGTCAGTTTGTGAATTTAGACGGTGCCGTATTATGTTATAAAAATAGTTTTACGAATGCCCTTGGCAAAGAAGATGCTACCAAAATGATGAACGCCGCAGAAAACCTATCTATATTTTCAAACAACAATACACTAAGCATTGAAGGCAGGGCAAGCCCTGCAATGGGCGACACGGTACAATTGAGGCTTGGCCAATTAGTAAACAATGCCAGCTATCGATTATTGATAGACTTAGCTTCCTTCAACAGTCTAGGGCTGCAACCCATATTAATAGATAGTTTGCTTCAAAAACAAATACCATTAACCACAGCAACAAAAAACATATACCCCTTTACAACTACGAATAATACCAATTCATTTGCCAATCGGTTCTCTGTTCTTTTTTCGCCTATCATATTACCCTACAACCCATTTATAATAACGGGCAAAGTATCATTGGATAATAGCAATGTGATTAGCTGGCAAAGCCTTGACAAAGCAAAATCTTATCAAGTGTCCTATTCAAATGATGGCAATCATTTTTCAGTTATTGATACCATTGTTGTACATGGCAAAAGCTATAGCTGGCAAAACAGCCACCCAGTTTTCTATATCAATTATTATAAGGTAACCGCAATATTGTCGGATGAGCAGCAAGTAATTAGCAATTTAGTACAGCTAACCAATGGTAATTTAAGAACTGATAAATGTTCCATATACCCAATACCTGCCCAAAAGAACAGAGTGATAAACGTTTGCTCCAATAGCTTTCCACAAGGGCAGTACCATGTAAGCATTTCCAATAGTGCGGGAAAAGAAGAGCAGGAGGCAAATTTCCTTAAAAACGACAGCTCCTCAAAATACCCTTTAAAACTATCCGGCTTAGCAGCAGGTGTTTATTATATAACGATTAGTAAAAATGATTTCAGTATTCAAAAAAGTTTTATAGTTGAATAAGATAGTGTACCTAATCATTTTTTTACTACTTACACTTTCTGCACAGCAAGCAAATGCAGGCAACAGCAGTAGTATTTGGCGAAAAGATGATATGAATGGAGGTCAACAATCATCCGACGACCCAGGTTTTCCTGTTGATGGCGGTAGTGGCGGCGGCAGCCAAGCCCCAGACAATGAAGTGCCTTTTGATGATGGCTTGCCTGTATTGGTTTGCGCGGCCATTGGAAGAGGCGTTTATATGATAAGAAAAAAGAAAACTGGGTAGTAAATTTATAAATCCGCTTAGCTATACTAGGTCAAAATTAGTATGCGAAAGTGTATTATCCTTGTTTACCAAAATGAAACTAACATAGTCAAGTCCACCCAATTAATCAAAAAAAACTGCGCTTAAACACAGTGTCGCATCCTAAAATAGGTTGACTAAAAATCAAGCATTTCCCAAGAACCATCCTTGAAAGATTGCCTTTCAAACTCTTTCTAGAGAAACACAATTTTATTTGTAATAAAATTTTTGTAATAAAATAAAATATTGCAAATGAAATATTATGAGGTTGTCTTGTCCTAAAATAGGTTGACAGTAAAATCTGTAAAAAGGATGATAGATTTAGGCTTAAAAAAGACAATAGTTAATGAGTATTTATTAGGCGGTTCGAGTTATCGCCAATTAGGCAAAAAGTATGGTTTAAGCCATTGGGTCATCTCTCATTGGGTCAAGCTTCATCATCAGGAGCAATTGGAAGAAGCTCAAAGTGCTACCTTGCAACCAATGGGCGAAGCATTGGAAAAGTCAGGGCTTGATGAAGTAAGCAGCCCTGCAGTACAGATTAAGGAACTTCAAAAACAACTGGCTCAGGAACGGCTGCACAACAAGCTGCTTACTGCCATGATAGATGTGGCAGAGGAAGAGTTGAAAATACCGATAAGAAAAAAGTATGGCACCAGGCAGTCCAGAAAATAAGGCATAGCGAAAAAGTGGCAGGCTTGTCGCAGCTATGTTCACTGCTTGGTTACAGCAGACAGGCATTTTATGGTTATGTCCAGCACCACAGTACCGCCATGCTTGAAGAAGAACTGGTTGTACAACAGGTGCTGTTGCACCGCAGCTTGCAACCCCGTATCGGCACCCGTAAGTTAATGGTGCTTTTACAGGACTTCATGGGAAAACACCATATTTCCTTGGGCAGGGATGCCCTCTTTGGATTGTTAAGGGAAAACGGGCTGCTGGTCAGGAGGCGGAAAACAAGGGTACAGACCACGTTCTCAAAGCACCGCTTCAAACGGTATAGAAATTTAATCAGGGACTATGTGCCGCTGGCAGCCAACTGTTTGTGGGTCAGTGACATTACCTACCTGGAAGTTGCAGGTGCCTTTGCTTACTTGAGCTTGATTACCGATGCGTACAGCAAGAAGATTGTAGGCTACCACCTGTCCAAGAGCCTACAGGCTGATGGGACGGTAAAGGCATTGCAGATGGCATTGGGGCATTGTAAAGATACAGGTGGGCTTATCCATCATTCAGACCGGGGCATCCAGTACTGCTGCAATGAATATATTGCCTTGCTGACGAAACATTCCATCAAGGTAAGCATGACCGAAAAAGGAGACCCATTGGAAAATGCAGTAGCAGAAAGGGTAAATGGCATACTGAAGCAAGAGTTGCTGCAGCAGCCTTACCCTTGCCTTGTATCAGCAGAAAAAGGGGTAGCAAAAGCAGTACTGGTTTATAATGCACTCAGGCCACACAGTAGTTGTGACATGCTTACCCCGCAACTGGCACACGAAGAAACTGGCGCACTCAAAAAACATTGGAAAAACTACTACAAAAAAAAGGAGGTAACGATGGACGGGACGTAAAAGTATTCAGGCAATACAAGAAAAAAAGGATAAAAAAAAGGTGTGCTATATTTTTGCACTTACTGTAAAGTCATTTTAGTATCAACGATTTCCTGTAAACCAATAACAGGATTATTTCTTAAAAGTGTCAACTTTTTTTAGGACGAGACAGGTTGTAATAAAAAAATTGCAATAAATAAAATTATTGCAATAAAATTATTACACCCATTTAGTGAAAAAGAAAATATACTAAAAATGATACTCTACTTTAAAACCAACATTTATATTGAGCAAATTCTGCTTGAAAGTAGAAGAATCTTGTATAATCTCTGTTGTGCGAGACTGCACATTAAAGATAACATTGCTACTGTCCGTTATTACGGCTTTGCGATGCCTTTAGGCAAGCCTGTTGCTAAAAACCATCAATACATCAATAGCAGATGCTTAAAGTGTTTGGCAACTGAGGTTCACCAGAATGGAAAGCAACATATCAATTTGGCAGGCTGTTTTTAACCAACAGTATATATGCTGATAATACTTAAAAAATACCATGTGCAAGGCAAAAGCCCCTTTTATTAGAAAATTTGCAATAAAATAGCGAAAAAACAATTGAACCAGATGAAAAAAGGTGTTTTGATATATGTAATGCAAAGATGCTGAAGCTTTTTTTAATAGCATTTTAAGATTTTTGAAACTTGGCGTGCCAATTGGATTACTACTATCGTAATTATTTACAACAATATTTAAAAAGTTTAGTCATGAAAAGTTTAGTTAAAACATCTGGGTTCAAAGCAATTGCTACATTATCTATCATTATTGCATCACAAATAGGGGCATTTGCAGCAAGTACAACTAACACAGAAACAACAAGCCTTAGCACTGCAAGCGCAGTAGGCTTTACCACATTGGGCATAGCCGTTATACTTGCCCCATTATTTAAAAGTGCTACAACAGCAAGCGTAAAGAAATAATTGATTATTTCTCAAAGCAAAAAGATTAAAAGAGGTTTCACAAAGTGGCCTCTTTTTTTTATGCTAATATCTAATCTGTTAATATGCTTTTTTGCCACAAAGACACAGAAGCTCGTAAAAACACGAATAAAAAGAAGTTTAAAAGCACTATTGATAACATAATATTTTGTCTTGTTCTCTTTTCATCCCTTTAAACTTTGTGCCTCTTTTTGTTTTTGTGGCTTAGTGGCAGATTAACCAAAATTGCACCTGTGTATTAAACAAATAATGAATACTATATTTTTTTGGTAAATTAACAGTGTTAATTATATTTGCAGTGTGTATGGGAATAGTAGAGCGAAAACATAAACAAAAAGAAGATTTGAGACGCCAGATACTCGACGCTTCGTTGCAACTTTTTATTGATACTGGCTTTGAGAATGTAACCATAAGGAAAATTGCCGACCTGATAGAATACAGCCCCACCACCATATACCTTTATTTCAAGGATAAGAATGAAATCCTTTTCAACATACATGAAATGGGTTTTGGCAAACTGTTGGAGTATAATGTTAATTTGGCAGGTATAGCTAACCCTTTGTTGCGCTTGCATAAAATGGGGGAGAATTATTTGCGTTTTGCATTGGAAAACCCAGCATTTTACGATATTATGTTCCTGCAAACTGCCCCAATGCAAAATATTTGTGAGGGGGATTGGGAAAATGGCAATCTGGCTTTCGATTCCCTAAGAAGCCTAATACAAGAATGTTTTGATACAGGGTTAATTATAAAAAGCAACATAGATGCTGCAGCTTATGGTATTTGGGGCATGGTACATGGCTTGGCTTCGCTGGCAATAAAAGACAGGCTAAAAAAGATGATTGAGGACGAAAAAGATATGCACTTGATGCTTCAGGAATCGCTTAATTGGATTATTAACACTTTAGATGTAAATAATAAATAGGATTTTTTTTGCACTTTACTTAACAACGTTAATTTAATTTTAATTGTAAACTTAAAACACCACAAAAATGAAACAGTATTTTACCACGCTGCTCCTGCTTTTACTCGTGCTACCCCATGGGAATGCACAAAGCGTTACCCAAACAGTAAGGGGTACGGTTATAGACAAGATTAGTGAAAGGCCCATTGCAGGTGCTAACATTTTAATTGAAGGCCTAAAATTGAGGGCGGTTGCCAATGAAAAGGGCGAATTTAGTATTGGGAATGTGCCACTAGGCAGGCAGAAGGTAGCCATTAACTGTGTAGGTTACCAGCCTGTTACTATACCAGAATTATTAGTAACAGCTGGGAAAGAAGTGGTACTCGAAATAGGACTGGAGCAGAAGATAGCCAACCTGAATGAGGTAACGGTTATTGGCTCAAAAATAAAGAAAGGGAATGTAAGCAATGAATTTGCTGGGAGCAGTGGCAGGAGTTTTAGCGTGGATGAAATTACAAGGTATGCAGGGGGCAGGAACGATCCTAGCAAATTGGTGAGCAATTTTGCAGGGGTTATCAGCAATAACGATAGCCGAAATGATATAGTGGTACGTGGCAACTCCCCTGCCGGGGTTTTGTGGAGGATTGAGGGTTTGCCATCGCCCAACCCTAATCATTATTCTACACTTGGGGCTACGGGAGGACCTGTGTCCATGCTCAATACCAATGCCCTGAAAACATCTGACTTTTATAGCGGTGCCTTCCCCGCAGAATATGGCAATGCTACTGCTGCAGTATTTGATATTTCCTTGCGTGCAGGGAATACGGAAAAACACGAAACGACACTGCAACTAAACCTTTTTAGCGGGTTGGAAGCCATGTTGGAAGGTCCTTTGGGCAAAAAAAGAGATGGCGCATCTTACCTAATAGGTTACAGATATTCTTTTGCTCAAATAGGCCAATCCCTAGGCCTGAATGTAGGCACGAAAGCAATACCAAAATACCAAGACTGGGTGTATAATATTCAGTTTAAAAAAACGAAGGCAGGTAAGTTCTCCCTTTTTGGTATTGGGGGTATCAGCAATATAGATTTTATAGGAAAAGAGTTGGACAGCAGTGATTTTTACAGCCGAAAAGACCAAGACTCTTACACCCGTATCTACACATTGATGTTTGGCGGCAAGCATATCATTGACCTCAGTCGGAAATCCTACATAAAAACCGTAGCTTCATATAGCCTTAGCAGCACGGAGTACCATGCTTACCAGTATGCTTTACCATTGCCCCCTTATACCACCAAATGGCCAAGTACCAATGTAAACGACAAACAACATGTGTTCCGTATTGCCTCTTTTATCAATACAAAGCACAATACACGCCTTTCTTCAAGGGCAGGTTTTGTGCTAGAACGATTCCACTTAAATTCAACAAGTTTTGTAAAAGAAGGCAAACCAGCTAGTACCCCTTTTGACACAGCAAGGAATGTTGACGATGGCTTTATGCTTGGGCAGTTGTTTGCCCAAGCAAAATGGAAGTTTTCTGATGCTTGGAGCCTTTCTGCGGGCATCAACTATATGTATTTCGACCTAAATAAAAGCCAAAGCATTAACCCAAGGATGGCTATTACCTACCAGCCCAACAATAAAACAACCCTTTCGTTCAGCTATGGCCTACAAGCACAAATGCAGGCTTTGCCTGTATATTTTTATACAGACACAACACCGGGCAGTACTTACAAGAATGGCAACAGGAATTTGGGCTTTACAAAAGCCAACCATTTTGTATTGGGTTATGAAAACAGGTTTGCCTCCAACTGGCGGCTTAAAGCAGAAGGCTATTACCAAGGCTTGTTCAGCATACCTGTAGAACCCTTTACTTCTGGCTTTTCGATGATTAATGCAGGCAATGATTTCTCTTTCCCTGCAAAGCCAAATTTATTAAACAAAGGAACCGGCCACAATGTTGGTGTAGAACTGACCTTGGAACGTTTTTTAAGCAAGGGCTTTTACCTACTTGCCACGGGCTCTGTATTTGATAGCAAGTACAAGGGCAGCGATGGCATAGAAAGAAATACTACTTACAACTATAAGTATGCAGCCAATCTATTGGCTGGCAAGGAATGGACAGTTGGCAAGAAAAAAACAAATGCCTTTACTGCCGATATAAAAATGACAACCATCGGCGGGCGGTATGCCACACCCGTGGATATTACCGCTTCTATTGCCAATGGCATAGAGGAACTGGACCAAAGCAGCTATAACTCCTTGCATTTGAAAGGCTATTTTAGGATGGATACCAAATTTGGTTTCAGGATAAATGGGAAACACAAAAAAATAAGCCAAACCTTCTACCTTGATTTACAAAATATTACCAATGAGAAAAATATATTCCTACGCAGATTCAACCCATTAAGGGGTACGGTGGGCGATGTTTATCAAATTGGTTTTTTCCCAGATATTTTGTATAGGGTACAGTTTTAGGGAGGTTGTATATATACAAAGCAACTTTTTTATATAAACAGCATAAGCCTACGATGCTTTAAAGCAGCTAGGCTTGTGCTGTTGCTTTTAGCAAGCATACCAAAGATTATCCAGATTTTATAGAATAGCGGCATTGCCTAAATGTCAATACGACTCCTGGTCGCTAGGGAAAGTGCTTTGTTTTATATCGCTAATATATAACTGCACAGCATTATTGATTAATTCCTGCAGGTTTAAGTATTGCCTCAGGAAACGCGGCTTAAACTCAGTATTAATGCCCAGCATGTCGTGCATTACCAGCACTTGGCCATCGCAATATTTGCCTGCGCCAATGCCAATAGTGGGTATAGCTATGTTTTCTGAAACTTCCTTAGCCAAAATGGCAGGTATTTTTTCCAGCACAATGCCAAAGCAGCCAGCTTCTTCCAATATTTGGCTGTCTTTTTTAAGCCTGTCTGCTTCTACATCTTCTTTTGCACGCACGGTATAAGTGCCAAATTTGTTGATGCTTTGCGGGGTGAGTCCAAGATGCCCCATTACGGGTATGCCTGCGCTTACAATGCGCTTGATGCTTTCTGAAACTTCCTCTCCGCCTTCCAGTTTCACGGCGTGTGCGCCTGTTTCCTTCATTATTTTAATGGCAGAAGCCAATGCTATTTCCGAATTAGATTGATAACTGCCAAAGGGCATGTCCACCACCACAAAACTCCTGTTAACCCCTTTTATCACGCATTGGGCATGGTAAATCATTTGGTCCAGCGTGATAGGTAAGGTAGTTTCGTTGCCGGCCATCACATTGCTGGCACTATCGCCCACTAGCAAAATGTCTATGCCAGCAGCATCAAACAAGCGGGCAAAGGAAAAATCGTAAGCGGTGAGCATTGCTATTTTCTCGCCATTGGCTTTCATTTTCAGCAAAGCATTGGTGGTAATCTTCTTGGCAGCCATCTTACTAGTATATTTTTGGCAAAGAAAAGGCTTTTCATAATTAGGAATTAAGAATTAGGAATTAAGAATTATAGTTACCTTATCACCACCTGCCTTACATTGTTTCCTTCCAATCCGTTTGCTTTTAAGTAATAAATGCCTGGCGCAAGATGGTGGTTACTGGTCAAGTTAATGGTTTGGTAGCTTACACCTTTTGAAATAGAACGTGGCGTTTCTATTGATATGGTTGCCCCTGATGCCGTAAACAACTGCAAATGCAAGGTTTTGCTGCTTCCAAGCTGCCATTTTATTTGTATGTGGTTGCCCGCAGCAGGCAGTATTTCCCAGCCTTCATTATTATCAACAGCATTTACTAGGTCGTTCATTTTACCAGTGCTTTTTACAACTTCTACTTTATTGAAGTTATTGTCCCAGGCTTCTGTGGGTATAATGGAATTGGTTACCTGTATGTCTTCGTCTTGTACCCATCCTTTTTTTGTAAATACCAATTCCATCACTATTGTGCTGTCGGCCAAGCTAATGGCTTCCCCCTTGTTATCTATCCACAAAAAAGGGATACTCCCTTCGGTAATATGGTTGGTTGCAAAATCAATCTCCAATGCTTTTCTTCGTACCCCAGCTATTTCTAACAATGCTGGGTTGTAATGCAAGGTGAACTGCATACCCTTGATACCCCTAAAGTTTTTCACTCGTATAGGCAAAATAATAGTAGCGGCATTATGTACATTGGTGTTATCGTAGTATAATTCAATTGGTTTTGCTGTGGTTATATTTGTACTCAAAACAGCAGCAGACCAATCATCATTTACATCGCCTAGCTTCACGCCTACAAAACTTTGTTTTGTTTTGTTAGATACAATCGCTTTATAAGCAATACTGTCTTTGTAGGGGAAAGGGTTGGTTGGGTCGGGAAATGTATAGCTGCTGTCTATAAATGCCCAAAGCCGTTTGCCGGGAAAACTACTGTCAAGCCCTAAGGCAAAGCGTTTTACAAGTGCAAAGTCTAGTGCAGACAATGCACCATCGTTGTTTACGTCTGCTGCAATTAGTTTATAGGGCGAATTTAAAAGCGCATTGCCTAGCAGGTGGCTCTGTACCAACAGGGCATCTACAACGGTAACGCCGTTCTTTTTGTTTATGTCATTATTTTTCAATGGCCTTACTGTATAGTTGCCAGCTTTCAATTCCCTGAAACTATATTTCCCATTTGCATCGCAGGTGGCGGCATCCCCATTATCACCTGTAAGTTTCATGCTAACATTGGGTATAGTGCCACCCTTTGCATTATATACATTACCGCTTATGCCCACATATAAGCATTGGTTTATTTGAGCTAAAGGAATAGAATTTGTTTGTAAATAACGCACTATCACCCTTGCAAGGCTATCGGCAAACTTTATTATGTGCGCTTTGCTATCGCGGACATTGGTGTAGTTAGATTCTATTTGTATGGCATCGATGTAGCCACTGTCGGCCGTGCCATACCTCCTGATGTTGTAGCCTCCGTCAAAATATAAATCGCTGGTTAATGGGAAGCTATCCTGCGTGCTAGGCACTGAAGGGTAACCTGCATTTGCCATCATGGTGCCAAAAGAATAGGGGCCACGAAGCAGCTGGGCATGGGTTTGCCCATTGAAGTTGTTAGCAGCCAAATTGCGGATAGAGCTATTGTTTTTTATGGAGTTTCTATTAAGATATGTGTCCTGCTGCCTTAAATCGGCGGCAGAAGGGCCATACCCTAGTTCTAACCGCTGCACCGTGTGCCCTTGGGCATGAAAATCGATATACAGCCCCCTTGTGCCATTGGCCATTACCGAACTGCGGGCTATATTGATGTATTTATGAAAATCGTTCCATGCTTTTTGGGCAATGCTGTCGCCACATGCACCGTAATTAATATCCCTGTTGCAATCTACTTTTGTCCTGCTAAGCTTGCAGATAATAGTATGCGGCCGGCAGCCTATATAGTTGCGCAATGCAGTGTCCAATGCCCTTGCTATTTCCTGCGTGTTGCCATCGTAGGCAGTTGTGTAGTTGGGATCGTTGAAACAAGAGGATGCCGTCCTGTCTGCAATGCTTGCAGGGATAAACGTGCCACCATGTGGCGCACTAATAATAACAGGCATATTGCCCGCTATGTATTCTATATAATTGTTGGATCCATAGTAGTGGTTGCCTGGCGTATATACTTGTCCCTTAGCTTTCAGGAAAAACAAAAGTATATATGTAAATATCCTTAACGCAGTTAGTTTTCTCATAGCATAAATCAATTAATTATTTCCCAATTTTCTTAACGTCAATATCAGTGTAAGTAGCAATATAGCGCATGATATTTTTAACAAAAGCCTCAGCAAATGTAAAATAAGCAGATGGGGTATCCCTTACCCCTTTGTAATTGGTTTCTATCTGCCAGCCAAACACATTGGGGTATTTGGTGTACCTAGCCGTATTGTACCCCCCATCAAAATACTTTTCATCTTCTAAGGCAAATGGATCCTGTTGGCTAGGCACAGAGGGGAAATTTGATTCTGTCATCCATGTGCCAAAAGCATTTGAACCTGTAAGCATTTGTTTCAGGTTCAATTTGCCTTTGCTGCCATAAATCAAGTTGTGCAAGGATGATTTAGCTGTGTAAAGCGTATCATTGTTCCCCGTGCTTAGTTCTTTCAATTGCGCTGTTTTCAACAAATAGCCTAGTTCCAGCCTTTGGTGAGGGTGGCCTTGTGCATGGAGGTCTATGTAAACCGTTTGGCCATATTTCTTGGTTGCCATAGCTATGGCCGTGTCCACCATGTTGTGCCAGTAATTCCATGGCACTTTCATTGCCTCATTGCCACAAGTGGCTATTTCTATCTCCCGGTTCTGGTCTATTTTAGTCCTCTTTAAATTGCATATAATTAAAGATGGATAGAAGCCATAATCTCTGCGGAACACAGAATCAATCGCTTTTGCCAGTTCAATAGTCCTTGAATCGTGTGCAGTTACAATGTCTGGGCAGCTTCTATCATCTATGTCTGGGGGCATAAGTAAACCACCATGCGGCACACTTATTACCAATGGCATGTTTCCCACACTAAATTCTGTCCATTTGTTGTCGTCAAAATAGCTATACCCTGCTTTGAAGCCCTGGGCATTTAGTTTTACAACAGCAACCAACAACAATAAGCAAAATATTTTTTTCATTTTTATACCACTGATTAAATGATCCGCGTGATTTACCCGCTAGCTAAAACAGCTTTTCTTAGATGGGTTTCAAAACCAATTTTTTAGTAAGCCTTTCAAACCAATCTTGGCTTGTTTAAAGCATAGTGCTTCCGATTACGACTTTGTAATATTATTGATGAAGGTTTTATAGGCAATGGCTTTATATTGCCAAAAAGGTGCAAAAGCGGCTAATTCTTTTTTTAGGTTCTGATGAACGGCAACCTATCATTTCATGCAAACTTGATAGGTGCAAATCAAAAACTTATAGCCCATTTTAAAGAGCATTGCCCACTTGGTTTGGCTGGCTTTTGAAAACTAAAATTGAGTTTTTAGGCCTTTTAAAACTATAACTCATTGAAATACAGTACTTTATGGTTTTCACGAGTGAGTGATTCGTGAGTGATTCGTGAGTGATTTGTGAGTGATTTGTGAGTGATTTGTGAGTGATTTGTGAGTGATTTGTGAGTGATTTGTGAGTGATTTTTTTGGTGTTTTTTGAGCATGGATGTAAACTGTCATGATGTTTTTTTTTTGGTTATTAAAAATAACCCCGACGGGGAAACTAACTTATGCTAGTCTAACCACAGAGATTGTGCTAATGAAAACAAGGAGCCATATACTACAAAGTTGGTATTGATTTTGGCTCCGAGCAAAAGTACAATCCTATATGGGGGAAATATGCCCCCATAAGTATCCAAAAATGCCCCCATGATGGGGGAAACCTGAATTGCAATAACAATTGTAAACCCACCAGCACATCAAAAAAAGAATTAGCCCAAACCTACCCAACAATTATTTTTTTACCAATGGCAGCAGCAAGCCTTCCAGCCCGTTTAGTTTTATTTCGTACAAGGTTTCCATGAGTGTACCTAGCTTTCCTTTTGGGAAGCCTTTCCGCTTGAACCATTCCAAGTAAAAAACAGGCAATTGGTACAGCAGCGTGCCTTTGTATTTGCCAAAAGGCATGGGCATGGTTACCAATTGCAGCAATAATTCGCCATTAGGCTGTGGGGCTTCTTGCATTTATTTATAAGTTGGTTAAATGATTAGTTGCTACGCAGGTGCAATTTTAAGCAATTTGCCACGAAGGCAAATAATACCTGATATTAACTATTATTTTTGCAGTCCTGCTAACAATCCTTTACTTTACAATTGAGAAAATTGCTATCATGAATTTTAAAAAATCACTTTTATTTTCAATACTGCCCATGTTTAATGCCATTACCCAAGCCCAGACCATTATCCCTCTGTACGAAGGTACAATTCCCAATTCTAGGCCTTGCGAAATAAAAGAAACAGATATGGGCAACGGAAGGGTATCTACTATAATAACCCCCGTGTTGTATGCTTACCTGCCACAGAAAAGAGACAGCAACAAAACCTGTGTTATTATATTCCCAGGGGGCGGCTATACCCGCTTGGCTATAGACCACGAGGGTTTTCAGGTAGCGGAGGCATTGAACAAAAGAGGCATTGCAGCTTTTGTGCTAAAATACAGGCAACCACACGACATTGCCTGCATAGAAAACCCGGAAACAGTAGCCCAAATGGATGCCCAGCAGGCCATTACAATTGTGAGGGGCAAAGCTGCTGGCTTCAACATCAACCCAGATGCTATTGGCCTGCTAGGTTTCTCTGCAGGGGGGCATTTGGCTTCCACGATAGGTACACATTTTACCAATAGCCTGCTACCTAGCAACAAGCCCATAAACCTGCGCCCCGATTTCCTAGTGCTGGCCTACCCTGTTATCAGTTTTTCAGATAGCCTAGCACATAAAGGCTCGAGGGACAATATGCTGGGTCCTAAACCATCGGCAGAAAAAATAAAATTGTATAGCAACGAGTTGCAAGTAACCCCCCAAACACCTCCTACCTTCCTGCTTCATGCAGCAGACGACCACGCTGTAATAGTAGAAAACAGCCTGCACTTTTTTATGGCTTTGCAGCAAAACAAAGTACCTGCCGAAATGCACATTTACCAAAAAGGCGGGCATGGCTTTGGGCTCCAAAACAAAGCCGAGCCTAACGACTGGCTTAGCCTTGTGTATGCCTGGCTAAAAACCAATAAGTTGATGAAGGGGAATGTAGGGGAATAAAACACAGCTTACTCCTTATCTTTGCCACATGCAAACACAACGTTCCGTGGCTTTTCACACGCTGGGCTGTAAACTTAATTTCTCCGAGACCTCTACCCTATCAAGGCTATTGGAGCAGGAAGGCTTTGTAAAAAAAGACTTTGCCGAAACTGCTGATGTATATGTTATCAATACCTGCTCTGTTACGGACAATGCGGACAAAGAGTGCAGGCACCTGGTAAGGCGGATACAACGGAAAGCACCCGAAAGCCTAGTGGTGATAACCGGATGCTACGCCCAGCTGAAACCAAAGGAAATTGCTGCTATACCCGGCGTTGACTTAGTATTGGGGGCTGCCGAAAAATTCAATATTGTGCAGCATATTGCCGAGCTTGCTAAAGGCGATAGTGCTAAAATATGCAGTTGCGATATAGCGGAAGTAACAGGCTTTAATGCTTCTTACTCTGCCAACGACCGCACCCGCACTTTCCTCAAAGTGCAGGATGGATGCGACTATACGTGCTCTTTCTGCACTATACCCATGGCAAGGGGTAAAAGCCGTAGCGACACCATTGCCAACGTGGTAAAAAATGTGGAAGAACTAGCAAAAACAGGCACAAAGGAAATTGTACTTACTGGGGTAAACCTTGGCGACTTTGGCAAAGGCCCCGATGGTAACAAAAAAAACAATGAAACTTTTTTGGATTTACTCCGCCAATTAGATGCTATTGAAGGCATAGAGCGTTACCGCATTTCTTCCATTGAGCCCAACCTGCTTACCAACGAAACAATAGAATTTGTTGCCAACAGCAAAAAGATAATGCCTCATTTCCATATACCATTGCAAAGTGGCAGCAACACGATACTTGGCTTGATGAAAAGGCGGTACAAAAGGGAACTATATGCAGAGAGAGTGGCTTTGATAAAGCAATTTATGCCACATTGTAGCATTGGTGTAGATGTAATTGTGGGTTTCCCAGGAGAGACGGAAGAACTTTTTACAGAAACATTCGATTTTCTGCATAGCCTTGACGTGTCTTACTTGCATGTATTTACTTATTCAGAAAGGGCAAATACCGCATCATTGGATATAACCCCAATAGTGCCGCAAAACATTAGGAACGAAAGGAACAAAATTCTCAGGAACCTTAGCTTTATGAAGCTGCAATATTTCACACAGCAGCACCAAGGCAAAAAAAGAAAAGTATTATTCGAGATATTTGAAAAAAACGGCATGATGGAAGGATATACCGATAATTATATAAGAATAACAACACCTTACAGAAAAGAATGGGCTAATGAAATAGTCGAATGGGCAGTTTAAACTAGCCGTTAAAAGTTTCTGGTTAATAGATACATGTAACTAGGAATTTGTAACCTTAGAACTAGCAAAAAATTATTTCGCTGTTTTCCTAAACCCATTTACATATATCATCTGCGCATAGCCATACAACAATAAAACCACGGCATCTATCTTGGGTTCAAAAATTTTAAACTTGTTTAAAATAAATAAAGAACCTGATAAAATAGACAATACCGCTGCGGGGAGAAAATAATTCAATGCAAGCTTTTTTCTTGCGTTGCTGTCCAAAATATTGCTGGCAAATACAGCTGGCAGGCTTAGGCTAACCAAATAAACCATCAATGGATTGTACAAGATACCCGATGTTTTATGAGGCAAAACATGAAATACCGCAAAGATGGTCAACATACAAGCGATGGTTACAAGCGATGGCAAAACTGCCTTGGAAATTTTGATAGGGCGTATTTTTTTGAATGCAAAAGCATAACAGAGGTTGGCAATTACACAAGCAACAATGCCATAAATAGTGTACTTAACATTATTTATATCGTTAGTTTTAGAAGTATCTATAGAAATAGTTTTAAAAAAATCTCCAACCCAGCTAAGCACTAATGCAGTGAAAAAATATATTTTTAGCGTTTTGGAATGGGTTTCTTTCAGGTGCAAATACAAATAAACTATCAAGACGGGCATCAATGCAGAGCTGAAAATATTGCCTACTTTTAAATCTTCATCAAAAACAAAATAACACCCCACTAAGAGCAGTACCCAATACAACCCAAAAAAAAGACTTTTGACAAGCGTCATCTAGTAAAATTTATTCGTTAGCGAATATATAGATAATATTTAATCAATAACTTAAAAAAAGTGCATATTAAAAAGCTACATACAGGTTCTAATAATGAATAGTTTTGCAAGATGCTTACAGAACAGGAAATAAAATTCATTGCCTATTGGGAAACATCGGGCAAAACACAACGAAAAAGCCTGAAACAGTTTGTGAAAGGCCTTTCGTCTGGGCTAGCTATTGGGGCAGCTATTCTTGCAGTCCTTGTTTCTGGGTGGTACCAACGTGCCAACATGGTGGCCAATAGCAAACTGAGTGCTGTGGTACTGGCAATTGCATTGATAAGCATAGCAATTTTCATGGCATGGATATACCAAAACTACCAATGGGAAATGAAAGAACAACAATACTTGGAATTAATTGCCAAAAAGAAAAACCAAGACACGGCACTGGATATTGATCCCCCTTCGTGAAAAATTAAAAAAAAGCTACAAACCTCGTAAGCCGGATTCTGTTTCTAAACTATCATTTATCTACGATATACATTACTGCATACCTGTTGCTGCCTACCCTGGAACATCGGGCGAGCCGCCCTCAAGCGTTCCTATACGTGGCATTACAGTACCCAAGGTTTACCCGCATGGCCTATTACTATACCTTGCCGTAGGCTTTTACCCTACATTTTCACCCTCGCCACGGTAAGCCGTGGCAGTTATTTTCTGTGGCACTGTCTCTTCCTGCTGGGCAGGAGCCGGCTCTTCACCGGTGGGTTGCCCTATACTGTCCAGACTTTCCTCCCCGGTTTTGCAACCAAGGCGATAGTTCGGGTTTGTAGCGGCGGTAAAAGTAGGTTGTTTTGATTTGGTTTTGTTTTGTGTAAATTGTTTTAGGTAATTATATTTGAACCCGGATTATGCAGTTGACTTCGTTATGAAAGGCTCAAATACAATAAATACAAGAATTTGAGCCGAATTTTTGGTCGAAAACATAGTGTACTATGGCAAGGCCAAAAAATCAAGCAAATGCTTGTGTTTGAAGTAGTTGAGTCTTGCAATAGATTTCAACCGCAAAATCCGGGTTGAATAAGGTGCATTTCAAAATTTCGTTTTTTGTTGTTTTCAATAGATTTCAACTGCAAAATCTAGGTTTAAAAAGTATCCTATATGGGGGAAATTTTGGATACTCATGGGTGAATATTTCCCCCATATAGGATTTTTATTTTGGACTATATACCTATTCATGCCAATTTTACATTAAAGGAGGAACTACGGGCATCTTGGCCTTGCCTCTCGCATCTGATGTTAGTTGGTTTAGGAAAATGATAATCCACTACCAAAATCTTATCAGTTTCTTATCAATAAATTATCATTCTACTATAGTAAAACTATTATTCCATTATCAATACATTATCGTAAAATTCATTTAAATTATAATAAAAAATGAGGCTTAAAAAACACAAACAACTGAATATCAATGAGTTATAGGCAAAAAGGAGAAAAAGCAAAAAAATAAATCACTTAAAAGCAGAAAATAAGCTATTCCAAATCTTCGCTTAGTTCTTCTTATTCCCTCGTTTGCTCTTGCTCCCTCTCCTTGTTCATGCTCCCTCTCCCTTTGGAGAGGGTTAGGGTGAGATCGGGAATTAGGGTACGCCTATCACCATCAATTATCTATCTTGCTGATAAATAAAAAAGGGGAATAAAAAGCGAAGATTTGAAATGCACCCTTTGAATATCGAAACTGTTTGATGAGAAAAATATTATGTACAATTAGTTGTTTATGTATCTAATTACTTTACTTATATAACTTCGCAATATTAATTTAAGCTACAATGAACCCAATCATACAAACACTTCACGAGAACTTACCAATGCTCAAAGCAAAATATCCATTGCATAGCCTTGCTGTGTTTGGCTCTTACAGTCGCGGAGACCAAACACCTAATAGCGATTTAGATGTACTGTACGAAGCACTCCCCGATACTTTTTTAGACCTGCACGATTATTTAGGTTTGCAGCGAGACCTAACAGCAATTACACAGCTAAAAGTGGATTTAGTAAACAAAAAGTATATCAACCCAGTAGTTTGGTTAAAAGCGAAAAACGATGTAATATATGTCTAACAACAATCAGGTACTTTATATAATTTCTGCCCTTGCAGCCAGCCAAAAAGCTATGTATTATGCAAAAAAATTCAATAAGCCAAACGAGTTTTTTAATGCAGATGAACAAGTACACTTTAATGCCACACTAACGCTGCTTATGGCAATAGGCGAAGAAGTAAAAAAAATAGATAAACAATTACTGCAAACTCAGTCAAATATTCAATGGCAAGACTTAAAAGATATGAGAAATTTTTTAGCCCACGATTACAGAGGTGTTGATTTAGAAATTGTGTTTAAAGTGGTAAAAGTAGAACTGCCAAAATTGAGTGATGCTTTCATTGCGTTTTTACGCTTGTTTCCTAAAACCGAAATAGAAGAAGCATTGGAAAACGAATACTACAAGCATTTATATAAAATTATTTTTTAATGAAAATTCAATGCTTCACTAATGAAAGTAAAGCCATGTATTTATTAAGATAAAAAACATAAGGTTTGGTTTATGCTTTTGTGCTTATCTATTCCTTACATTTATATCCTTAATTCACTAATAAAACCACAAAAAATGACAACACAAGAAGTAGCCAACCGCTATATAGAGCTGGAAAAACAAGGCAGGTGGGATTTGATACAAGAAGAATTGTATAGCGATGACATTGTATCTATCGAGCCAGACAGCGCCGCTGCCATGGGCATGGCAAAAACAGTAAAAGGCATTGATGCCGTGAAGGCAAAAGGCAAAGCATTTAACGAGGGTGTGGAAGAAATGCACGGGGGGTATTGCACCGAACCAATAGTAGGCGGCAACTTTTTCAGCGTGGCCATGGGCATGGATGTAACCATGAAGGGCGCAGGTCGAATGAAAATGGATGAAATTTGCGTATTTGAAGTAAAAGATGGCAAAATAGTGAAAGAGGAGTTTTTCTTTTAGAGGCTATAAAAGCCAGGGAGGCAATAAGGTTTAGGCAAAAAGGCAATAGGCAAAGGGGCAAGGAGTTCAAACCTTCACTTTTGGTTATTGCCTTTTCTTATTTACCCTACTAAACGTACAACTTAAAAAGTACAACCCAAAACTTGCTTATTTTTGCCCGGATTAATAAAAAGCATTTTGCAAGACAATTCCATCAGCCTCAACAAATTTATCAGCGATACAGGTTACTGTTCCCGCAGGGAAGCAGACAACATGATTGCCAAAGGCAGGGTTTTGCTGAATGACCAGCCAGCCCAGCTTGGCAACCGCTACCAACCCGGCGATACCGTGGAAGTAGATGGCAGCCTGATAACCACCGCTACGGCAACTAAGAAAAAAGAGAAATTAATTTACTTGGCTTTTTATAAACCTGTTGGCATTACCACTACTACTGACGAAAACATACAAGGCAATATTATTTCCTATATTAAATACCCAAAGCGTATTTTCCCTATTGGGCGGCTGGACAAAGATTCCGAGGGGCTTATATTTTTAACCAATGATGGCGATATTGTAAACAAAATATTACGGGCTGGCAACAATCATGAGAAGGAATACATTGTGCGGGTAAACAAGCCTGTTGACCCACATTTTACCCAAGGCATGGCAAGGGGCGTGCGCATAAAAGATGGCATGACCAAGCCCTGCAAAGTAATTAAGCTAAGTACCCATACCTTTAAGATTATACTAACCCAAGGCCTCAACAGGCAAATACGCCGCATGTGCGAGCATTTTGGCTTTGCGGTTACCAGCCTGCAGCGGACCCGCATCATGAACATTAAGTTGGAAGGCCTCACCGCTGGCAAATGGCGACACCTAAGCGAAGTGGAAATTGGGCAAATTTTGGAAATGGTGAGCGGTTCAAGTAAAACATGATTTTTTTTGCCATGAAGGCATGGAAACATCCCTAATACCCCAAAAATACCTCCGTAGCCCCATACCCAAAGCGTGGGTCGTATTGGTTTACAAAACTTTTTACTTCCCTTTTGGTTTTTAATAGCTCGTGCAGCTCGTCTTTTAGCTTGCCTTTGCCAATGCCGTGAATCAGTATCAGGGTACGCTGGCGGTGGGCAATGGCCAAGTCGTACCATTTTTCAAATTCTTTTAGCTGGATATTCAGTATCTCAAAATTGCTTAGGCCTTGCCAGTCGTCCACCAGTTTTTCTATGTGCAGGTCTATTATCTCCCTTGCCGGGTCTAGGTGCTGCCTTGCTTCGTTTGCCTTGTAAATTTTAAAGCCTTTGGCCGCTAAGCCCGTAAGCTCAAATTTATCTTCAAAAGGGCGGTCGGGGTAGGTGTCAAATAGTTTGTACGAAAGCGTAGGCTCATTTTTTTCCTTCATTTGCTCTATCCGTTGGAAAACCTGTTTGGGTTTCAGCTTCAAGGAAGTTTCAAAATGTTCCGCCTTCTTTTTTTCAGGGGTAGCCAGCGAAAAATCCACATGGAAAGAGGGGCTATCGTTCACGCTTTCAAAAGCAATGTCGTGCAGGTAAAAGTCTTGGAAGCCCGCCACTTGGTTGTGTATCTCGAAGTTGGTACCGCTTAAAAAAAGTTGTTTATATACAAATTCGTAGCTGCATTCTGTTTTGTTTACCAGATAAATTTTTAAGTTTTCTACTATTTCATCGTTAAAATCGTCCAATGAAAACTTGGGTATCATTACAAGCCAAACGCCATCCGCTACTTTTATTTCGCTTTTTTTGGGCTTTTCCCTAGGTATATTGTCTAAGAAAACGGTTGGCCTTTTGGCCTCTACCACCACTGGCTTTTTGCTAAACCGTTGAAAATAAGGGAAATCTATCTGATCCATATATGCAGGGAACTTCACGCCGCGCACCTCTATCATCACCATTTTATCGCTCATTATTTCTACCACCCTGCCCTCCTCGTTGCTAATCAAAACAATGATTTCGTCCCCCACCTCATATTTCATATTCGTCCCTTATTTTGCTATAATAAAACGCAAATGTAGCTTGTGCATTAAAGTTTTTCGCATTTTTTAGTTAAACCTCACCCCAACCCCTCTCCAAAGGCGCGGGGCAAAGCGGAAAACTTTTATGCACCCAATGTAAGCTACTTGCTTTAGCAATGCCTTTAGCCCTTAATTTTGTCGTTCTACCACGTTAAAATGCAAGGGTGTTTATGAAGAAGATTGAATTAGAAATTGTTGCTTTGTCCCATAGTATTACCCAGACCCATTCGTATGCAGTGGTGCTGGGGGAGGTAAATGGCCTTCGCCGTTTGCCTATTGTGATTGGCGGTTTTGAGGCACAGGCCATTGCCGTGGCGCTGGAAAGGATGCAGCCCAGCCGCCCGCTAACCCACGATTTGATGAAAAATTTCATGAATGCCTTTAATGTGGAGTTACAGGAAATTGTGATAAATGATTTGCAGGAAGGTATTTTTTACTCAAAGCTGGTTTGCTTTACCGAACACGACACCGTGGAAATAGACAGCCGTACCAGTGATGCGATAGCGTTGGCCGTGCGTTTTGCCTGCCCAATATTTACTTACGAGCATATATTGGATAGTGCTGGCATACTAATGGAAGATACCAGCCCCAAGAAGAAAAAAGGCGAAGCAGTGGGCATAGAAGAAACAGGCGGCACAAGGGACGAGCTATCTGGATTAAGCTTGGACGAACTAGAAAACCTGCTAAACGAAGTACTTGAAAACGAAGATTATATAAGGGCTATCGCCATAAGGGACGAGATAAACAAGCGGAAGTAAGGAACTTGAATATAATACACTTTTTGTTAGACCTCACCCCCTACCGTCTCCTTTTGGAGAGGGAGCCAGGCTTCGACAATAGGCAAGTACTTGGTTTTTTGAAGTTTACTAATTCTAATTGCACTAAATATTGCTTTTAAAATAACTTTCCCTGAATGGTAGTTTTCCCCAATTGTAAAATAAACCTCGGCCTTAATATCCTACGCAAAAGGAAAGATTGCTATCACGATTTGGAAACCGTATTCTACCCAATACCACTTACAGACGCACTGGAAATAATTAGAGACACGGAATTAGGAATTTTGCCTAATGACTTAAGGCTTACGACTTCTGGCTTACCCATTGATGGCAACCAAGACAACAACCTGTGCGTGAAAGCCTACCATTTATTAAAAAAAGACTTCCCTGCTTTGCCTGCTATACAAATGCACCTGCACAAAGTAATACCCATGGGTGCTGGCTTGGGCGGCGGCAGTGCCGATGGGGCTTTTGCCTTGAAGCTTTTGAACAACCAGTTTCATTTAGGCTTGTCTGCTGAACAATTAATAGCCTATTCATTGCAATTGGGTAGCGATTGCCCTTTTTTTATACTCAATAAACCATGCTTTGCTACAGGCAGGGGGGAAGTAATGGATGTTATTGATTTGGATTTATCGGCCTACCAGTTTTTAATTGTAAACCCCCAAATACATATTGGCACAGGGTGGGCTTTTAGCCATATCACACCAGCAATACCAAAACGATGCGTAAAAGAAATCATCCAGCAGCCTATACATACTTGGACAGATGCTTTAATCAATGATTTTGAAGCACCAGCCATTGCGCAATACCCAGAAATTGGCGAAATAAAAGCAACCCTCTACCAGCAAGGAGCCATTTACAGCAGCATGACTGGCAGTGGCAGCACGGTGTTTGGCATTTTTGAAAAAGGGCAAACAACAGAACTTTTTTTTCCTAAGCATTATTTTGTGTATCGGGGTTAAATTGCCACAAAGCCTCGAAGTAATAATAAGTAAAAAGAAAGCAGAAAATATTAAGTGCTTTGTATTTTTTCTTGCCTTAAACCCTAAAGAAATTGGATACATTTCAAATCTTCGGTTTTTATTTATCAGTAACATACATAATTGATGGCAATACCCGCACAAACCCTTCAACCTCACCTCAGCCCGACCTCTCCAAAGGGAGAGGCGGGAAGAACAAGAAAGACTGAGCAAGCACAAACGATGGAATAAGAATAACTATGTGAACATTTAAAATGGCTTTTTCTCTTCTTTTTTTTGTGATTTATTTTTTTTAGAGTCTATCTTTTTGCCTGTAACTCATTGTTATTCAACTATTTTCTGTTTTTTTAGCCTCATTTTTTATGATAATTTAAGTAAATTTTATGATAATGTATTGATAATGGAATGATAGTTTTATAATAATAGAATAATAATTTATTGATAAGAAACTGATAAGATTTTGATGGTGGATTATCATTTTACCAAGCCAACTAATATCCGATGCGGGAGGCAAGACCAAGATGCCAATAGTTCCTCCGTTAATGTAAAAATCGCATGGATATGTATATAGCCCAAAATAAAAATCCTATATGGGGGAAATATGCCCCCATGAGCATCCAAATTTTCCCCCATATAGGATACTTATTGAACTGTAAACACCAAAGTATTTTCTTATGCAAAATAAATCAAATACACCCTGTTAATGCCAAATATAAATCCCAAAAAACGAAATTTTGAAACGCATGCAATAAATTTTATTTATTCAATATTTATCGTAATATTGCAATATTAAAATAAAATATGGGGGCTACAAAAACAGAACATTTTTCAGACGAACAAAATGAATTGGCCACAATGGCAAAAGCAATAGGGCATCCGGCAAGGGTGGCCATACTAGACTATCTGCTAACAGTAGATGCTTGTATTTGTGGCGACATTGTAAATGAACTGCCTTTGGCACAGCCCACCGTGTCGCAACATTTAAAAGAGCTGAAAAATGCAGGGCTGATTAAAGGCGATATTGAAGGCAACACCATTTGCTACTGCATCAATGAAAAAGCAGTGGGCAAACTGCAAGCCTATTTCGGGAAAATAACTACCAAATTGGAAAGTAAGAAGAGCAATTGTTGCTAAAGGTAGTCGTCAGTGGTGAGTGGTGAGTGGTCAGTATTTAGGGTGATAAGGTAATAAACACTAGAAAATGCCCACAAACAACTGGCTATACACTTTAAAACTTAAATAATATGAACTTAGAACAAATAAAAAAACACCTTGCAGCAGCCGAGGCCGTGAACTTTAAACTGCCAAACGGGGCTTATGTTCCCGAGCATTTCCACGTTACGGAAGTAGGCTTGGTTACTCGGCATTTTATTGACTGTGGCGGCACAGAACGCTTGGAAAAAGTGGTAAACTTCCAGCTTTGGGATGCTAACGATTTTGAACATCGGCTAAAACCACAAAAGTTATCTAAAATTATTGCCTTATCGGAAACCAAACTAGGCATTGGCAACTTGGAAATTGAAGTGGAATACCAATCTGAAACCATTGGCAAATACGGTTTGGACTTTGACGGGATAGATTTTTTGCTTATCCCTAAACAAACGGCTTGTTTGGCAAGCGATGCCTGCGGCATACCTCCTGCTAAGCAAAAAATAAAATTGCAAGAATTGCAAACCCAAAAAGAAAGTTGCTGTGTTCCCGGCGGCGGCTGTTGTTAAAGAAAGTGGTCAGTTATCAGTGGTCAGTAATCAGTATAGAGCGGGACAATTATGAGTAAATAATGCAAAAAATCAAGTGATTACTAACCAAAATAAAATTTAAAGAAATGAAAATCTTGCGATTTGAAGATATTATTGCTTGGCAGAAAGCACAGGACTTTACTGTTGAGGTTTACAGTTGTTTTAAAGATAATAAGGACTGGGATTTCCGCAATCAAATTTGTAGGGCAGCTGTATCTATTTCAAATAATATAGCCGAGGGTTTTGACAGAAGCTCCAAGGCAGATTTTAGAAGATTTCTATTTATGTCGCTAGGTTCATGTAGCGAAGTAAAATCCATGCTATACTTGGCAGAAAGGCTCAGCTATTTATCAAAAGAAAAATCACAGGAATTAATTGCTGTTATTATTGAAATTTCAAAAATTATATTAGGATTAATTAAATCAATAACAATATAGTAATCAGTTGTCAGAGGACAGTTGTGAGTAGAAAATAATGAGTAAACAATTGCCTACTGACTACTGACTACTGTTTACTGACCACTGTTCTCTGACAACTAAAAAACAACTATTATGACCATTGCATTATTCAGCGACATCCATGCAAACCTTCCAGCGTTACAGGAATTTTTTAAAGACGTTGATAGCCGTAACCCTGATGCCATCTATTGCTTAGGCGATTTGGTAGGCTACAATATTTGGGCAAACGAAGTAGTGAACGAAATAAAAAACCGCAAAATACCCACCATTGCAGGCAACTACGATTTTGGTATTGGCCGCATGAGCAACGAATGTGGCTGTGCCTACAAAACAGACCACGAAAAAGACAATGGGAAAATCTCTATCGCTTTCACCAACTCCATTATGAAAGACGAAGAAAGAAAATACTTGCGCACGCTTCCAGCACACATAAAAGTGGAGTTTCAACTGAACGAAGACAAATTGAATTTGCTATTGGTGCATGGGAGCCCACGAAAAATAAACGAATACCTTTTTGAAGACAGAGAAGAAAAAAGTATGCTCCGCATCATGGAACAAGCAGATGCAGACATTATGTGTTTTGGGCATACGCACAAGCCTTATCACCGTGTTTTAAATTCGGGCATTGATGGGCAAAATCATTTTCGCCATGCAGTAAATATTGGCTCAGTTGGCAAGCCGAAAGACAGCAACCCACAAGGCGGCTATGTAATGCTTACGATAAATGACAATAGTTCTATACTCGATAAAGAGAGTATTAAAGTGGATTTTATCCGTTTTGATTACGACTTTGAGGCTGCTGCCAAAGCGGTTGAAGAAAGCCCTTTGCCCAATGAATTTGCAGATATGCTAAGAAAAGGAGCTTAATAATGATAACACTTATCCCCCTGCTCCCACAACATTGGGAAGCCGTAAAAACAATTTATGAAGAGGGCATTGCCACGGGCAATGCTACTTTTCAAACCACTGCCCAAAGCTGGCAAGAGTGGAACGATTCCCATGTAAAAAACTGCCGGATTGTTGCAATAGAAAACAGCGAAATTTTGGGCTGGGCTGCCCTTACGCCCGTCTCCAGCAGGTGCGTGTATGCTGGCGTGGCGGAAGTGAGCGTGTATGTTGCTGCAAAAGCAAGGGGCAAGCGTATTGGTACGATTATGTTGCAAGAATTGATAAACCAAAGCGAGCAAAATGGGATATGGACCTTGCAATCGGGCATTTTTCCCGAAAACAAAGCCAGTATTTCCATGCACAAAAAAAAAGGTTTCAGGATTATCGGCTACCGAGAAAAAATTGGAAAAATGGGTACTATTTGGCGGGATAATATATCAATGGAAAGAAGAAGCAGCATTATTGGTATTGATTAATAAAAATTAAAAAAGATACAATCATGATTTTCCCTGAAGATTTAAAATATTCGAAAGAGCATACATGGTTGCACATTGGCGATAACATCGGTACCGTAGGCATCACCGCATTTGCCCAAAGCGAACTAGGCGAAATTGTTTATGCCGACTTGCCCAATGTTGGTTACAGTTTTGGGCAAGGCAAGGTATTTGGTTCTGTTGAAGCTATTAAAACAGTCAGCGATTTGCTTATGCCCGTTTCAGGCAAAGTAGTAGAAACAAATAAAAAGCTTTTGCAAACACCAACCTTTATAAACGACGACCCTTATGGGGAAGGATGGATGATAAAGATTGAAATAACCAACCCAGCAGAAATAGAAAATTTATTATCGGCCGAGCAGTATAAACTTAATATCAACCAATAAAATAATGAGTGCCATCAATTGTAATCCAGTACAAAGGAAAAAGTTAAGTTTCCTTGACCGGTTCTTAACGCTGTGGATTTTCCTTGCAATGTTTTTAGGCGTTGGCATTGGATATTTTTTCCCAAACTCCTCACAATTTATCAATTCATTTTCCAGCGGCACCACAAACATCCCCTTGGCCATCGGCTTAATATTGATGATGTACCCGCCACTAGCAAAAGTGCACTACGAAAAAATGGGCGAGGTATTTAAAAACACCAAGATATTAAGCGTTTCGTTGTTGCTAAACTGGGTTATCGGCCCTACGTTAATGTTTTTCTTAGCCATCCTGTTTTTTCATGGCCAGCCACAATACATGATGGGGCTAATACTAATAGGCATTGCCCGTTGCATAGCTATGGTAATTGTATGGAACGAATTAGCCGAAGGCAACCGGGAGTATGCAGCAGGCTTGGTTGCCCTCAACAGTATTTTCCAGATACTTTTTTATAGTGTGTACGCATGGTTGTTCATTACCGTTTTGCCGCCCTATTTTGGTGTTAAAAGCACAGCAGTAAATATCACTATCGGGCAGATTGCACAAAGCGTTGCCATCTATTTGGGTATCCCATTTTTTGCAGGCATTGCAAGCCGCTACCTGCTTATAAAATGGAAAGGTTTAGATTGGTTCAATAATAAATATATCCCTGCCATCTCGCCCGTAACATTGGTTGCATTACTGTTTACAATTGTTTTAATGTTCAGTTTAAAGGGAAAGCTAATTGTGCAGATACCCTTCGATGTTTTGAAGATTGCGCTTCCATTGGTTATTTATTTCGCCATCATGTTTTTGGTTAGTTTTTTTATTGGCAAAAAAATGGGTGCAGATTATTCTCAAAACACAGCCATAGCATTTACCGCTACGGGCAATAATTTTGAATTGGCCATTGCTGTAGCCATTGGCATTTTTGGCATCAACAGCGGGCAAGCTTTTGCAGGCGTAATAGGCCCGTTAGTAGAAGTGCCTGCTTTAATTTTGTTGGTTAATGTGGCTTTTTGGTTTAAGAAAAAGTGGTATGCGGGCAAATAAATGACTAAACCGCTTTAACCTGTAACACATCTATCGGTATCTTGCAGTTGCAAAATAATTATGAAACAACTGCTTCGCATACTACAAACTATATATAGCATTTATGGGCTGTTGATTTTCGTGATGCTTATGCTCATAGCCCTTCCTTTCGTTTTCCTTTGCCTGCCTTTTGGCAAAATAAAAGGCGGTAACCTTATTTATAAAGTGTGCAAGGCATGGGCAAGGTGTTGGTATTTGCTGGCAGGAATCAGACACCGGACTATAGTAGAAGAAGCACCAAATCTTAATAAGCAATATATTTTTGTGGCCAACCATATTTCTTATACCGACATCCCAGCAACGGTAATAGCCATGAACCAGCCATACCGGGTGCTTGGCAAAGCCGAAATGGTGAAATACCCTGTTTTTGGGTGGATATACAAGGCAGCCGTTATTCTGGTGGACAGGGAAAGCATGGCAGGGCGGTCTAAAAGCATACGTGCAATGCAAGCAGCACTGAATAAAGGTATTTCTATTTTTATATTCCCCGAAGGCACATTCAACGAAACAGGACAGCCCCTGAAACCCTTTTATGACGGGGCTTTTAGGCTAGCCATCCAAACCAAGACACCCATCAAGCCCCTTTTGTTTATCGACACCGTCAATAGGCTGCATTATAGCAGCGTGCTAAGTCTTTCGCCCGGGCTAAGTAGGGTAGTTTACTTGCCTGAGATAGACACTAGCCAATACACGCTGCAGCAAGTAAAGGAACTAAAAGAAAATGTATATGGGATGATGGAAGATGGGCTTCGGAAATACAGATAAGATTAATAGCCACGAAGACTCAAAAACACAAAGCAGCACGAAGGAGAAAAAAGGTTAAAAGGTATTGATAACATAATTTCTCTTCTTTATTCTTTTCTTCTTGTTTAAAACTTTGTACCTCTTTGTGTTTTCGAGCCTTCGTGACGGATTAACCAAACTTGTATGCGAGCAATAACAAGGTTGTTTGTGTTTTGCGCCTTATGGCAGCATTATGATCAGCCCACTTCTACCCATGTATGGTCTGCCAATAGCCTTACAGAAGCCACAAATTGCTTAAAAGGCCCACTGCCACCCCACTCTTTTGGCGACACCAACGAAAGCATATGGGCACCATCCCTTTGCTCGTACAAATGATAGGTTTGCCCGATCTGCGGCTTAAAGCGCAGCGATGCCTCGTATATCATCAGGCTCAGCTCTTTTCTTTTGCTTATGTCCTGCGCCTGTCTTGCCAGTAGTTCTATTTGTTGTTTTATTTGGTCTAGCTGCATATTGGTTTGTTCTTCCATTGCCGTAAGGGCTTTGTGCTTTATCATGCCCTCTTTTGTAGGCCTAATAGCCACGCCCGACACACTGGAAGCATAAGGCAACACGCTCATTTGCTTGTGATAGACTTCTGTATTTACAAAGGGTTCTTTGTTGTCATTTAGGCCCTTATGGGTAACTTTCATATAGCCGTTGGCCAATATTTCATTTGTTACTTCTAAAATGGTTTGCTCCTCTTTTATAAAAGATGTAACAATGGTAGAGGCATTCGCAATGTTTGCCGTGATGGTGTCTGCTAGTTCCTGATTATCGAAAGGGTGCAAGGCCCCATCTGGCTTCACATTGTATTGCGTGTAAAAAGCATCGTTGGTAAGCGATACCCAGTTGATGCTTACGCTTAGTTGATGCCCATTTTTAATGCTTTCAATTTTGTAATTGCCGCTTTTGGGCACAGTGCCAAACTGGAAATCGCATTTTTCTGGGAATAACTGCCACGATGCTAAAAAATTATACGCTTGAACCACTGCTTTAATTATAAATTAGGAATTAAGAACAGCCCTTTACTGTTTACCAATAGTAATGAAACAACCAAAGAATTATTTGGTTGTAAAGAGCCTAAAAATATTCAAAAAAAGAAAATATCAGAAAAAAGAAAAAAAGCCATTGCTTATTTAAAATCATCCCTTACTTTTGCAGTCCGAAAAATTTTTGAAAATGTCTAGAGTATGTCAGGTAACCGGTAAACGGCCTATAACAGGAAATAGTGTTTCTCACTCAAACATTAAAACCAAGCGCAGGTTTTTGCCTAATTTACAAACCAAGCGTTTCTTCTTTGTCGAAGAAGATCGTTGGATAACCCTAAAGGTTTCTTCTGAAGCCATCCGTACCATCAATAAAAATGGTTTAGCCTCTATCGTAAAAGGTTTAAGGGACAAGGGCGATAAAATTTAATTACATAAACACTGCAAATTAGTAATAGCAATGGCAAAGAAAGGAAGTAGGGTTCAGGTAATTTTAGAATGCACTGAACACAAAACAAGTGGTAAAGCTGGCACAAGCCGCTATATCACCACCAAGAACAAGAAAAACAACCCAGAACGTATGGAGTTGAAAAAGTTTAACCCAATTTTGAATAAAGTAACTGTTCATAAAGAAATTAAATAATCATGGCAAAAGCAGCGAAAACGGCGATTAAGACAAAAGACCAGAAAGCAGCAGCAGAAGCAAAAAACTACACAAAAGTTATAAAAGCTGTGCGTAGCCCAAAAACTGGTGCTTATACTTTTAAAGAAGCCATCATACACAAAGACAAGATTAAAGACTTTTTAGCAGACAAATAAATCTCGCTACTAATTTCTTTTAAGAAAAAGCTACCTTATTTTGTGGGGTAGCTTTTTTGCGCTTGTACTATTGCTGTTTAAATACCTTAAAATCAATAGCTGCACCTTTTCTTTACATTTCTTTATTTAGCTATATGCCTATTATATAACTAAAGTGCCGTTTGCCTTAGTTATATTGATTGGAAATAGCAAGCCTTACTTTGTTAGTATATGGTAAGTGGCAACATCCTTTTTAAAATTAATTAATTAACCGAATTGGTTTACCAAAACAAACAATAAAGCTACCCTGTATTTAATTTAATAAACCTAAGTAAAGCTTCTTTACCCACTCGTATTTATATAATGGTTAACAATTTTACCGTCTGCCATTTCTATGGTGCGGTCGCTGGCGGCAGCAAAATCGTTATCATGTGTAACTGCAATAATGGTTTGGTGATAATCGTGTGTCAACTGTTTGAATATGTCAAAAACAATTTGTGTGTTTTTACTGTCAAGGTTGCCAGTTGGCTCGTCGCACATAATTAGTTGGGGGTCGTTTATCAATGCCCTTGCAATAGCCACACGCTGCTGCTGCCCGCCACTTAATTTAGATGCGGGCTTTAGTGCCTGGTCCTTTAAGCCCAGCCTGTCCAATTTTTCGTAAGCCCTTGCTTCCACTTCGTTGTAGCTATACTTTCCCAACCGCAATGCGGGAATCATTACATTTTTCAGGCAAGAAAACTCTGGCAATAGAAAATGGAATTGAAAAACAAACCCGATGCTGCTGTTTCTTATGGCAGCCAAGGCATCCGTTTTTTTTCCGGTTATTTTTTCCCCTAATATATGTAGTTCGCCCTCGTAATCCGTGTCCATCGTGCTTAGGCAGTATAGTAAGGTTGATTTTCCAGAACCACTTTTGCCTACCAACGTAAGAAACTCGCCTTTGTACGCTTCGATATTCACGTTTTCCAATACCTTGAATTTTATCGGGTCGTAAAAATATTTTCCTATCCGATAGGTGCTTAATACTATTTCTTGTTTTGCTATCATATAATTATGCTTAACTGATTTTTAAAATTCTTTATTGACACAATACTTAGCAACGTTGTCAAAATAACTTCCCCCCATCCCCGTCATTTCGACGCAGGAGAAATCTAACTAATGGTTAGCAGGTTATGTTTCATTAGAGCGTAATCTTATTAAAAACTAAGCGGCTTATTTTCGATGAGATTTCTCCTTCTTCGAAATGACGGGATGGCAGAAAGCGAATGAATAGCTTAAAACTGTATGAGGTATCTCATGCTTATTCTGATCAACCTACGTTATAGGTCTAAACGGGGAAAGTTATTTCGAAACCATTATATACAATCGTAGCTACTACCTTCTTAAAATAGCCACGGGGTCCACCTTGGATGCTTTTCGGGCTGGGAAATAACCTGAGCAAATGGTTATGAACAAACCAAGAAAAAAGCTTTGCAGGAACAGGTCCAATTGGAAATGTATGGGGAAATACCCGACTGGGCCGCCAACATAAATGTGTGCCATAATATTGATGAGTATTGCCCCGAAACACAAGCCAATAGTGGTGCCCAACAATCCCATCATGATGGCTTCCGAAACAAAAATCTTTATCACGTCACTACCCAAAAACCCTGTCGCTTTTAAGATGGCTATGTCCCCAATTTTTTGAGAAACCGTCATATTCAGTATGTTGTAAATGCCAAAGCCTGCTACCAGCAAAATGGATAAAGAGATGGCACCCATCATCGTTCCCCGAACTTTATCGCCGGCCAATACATCCGCATAAGTGGTTTTCCAACCCTCAATGGTGTATGGGGTTAGCGTTTGTAACTGACTTACGTAGGTTTCACTGTTGTCTGCATCTAGGGTGTTTGCATAAATGGTAGTCAAATACGCAGTGCCTTCTTTCAAGAATTGTTGTGCCGTACTGATATTTACATACGACTTTGAATCGTCTGTGATACTGCTGCCCGTATTAAAAATGCCTACTATCCGCAACACCTTACTTACGCCTTTAGAAGAAGAAACACTGATGTTGTCATTCAAGCCCAAGGATAGCTTTTCAGCAATGCCCTTACCAATGATGATACCGTTTACATTTCCTTGCAGTGCTTTTATGTTTCCTGCCACCATATATTTTTGGGTGTTGAACATGGCATTGTAGGCAACCATATCAACGCCATTGCCTGTTCCTTTCACCTGTGCCTGGCCACGATTGTAAAACGCAGCAAAATCTACTTGGGCAATTGCGTTGGTGATGTATGGTTCTTGTTTTACAAGACCCAATAAGGCATTGGGGTTGATGATGGTTTTGGACAAAGTGGTTATTTGTGGGTTTACAATAACGTTTACTGTATTCGTATCGCTGCTATTGCCAAGGGGTTTGCTGATTTCGTCGCTTTTATAAATCTTGATATGCGCACTGCTTTTAAACATTTCATTCCGGGAATATTGGCTAAAGCCCCCACTTAGCGAATTCATAAATAAATAGATAGCCACCCCCACTGTAACGCCCAATGCCGCTACCATCGTTTGCTTACGCCGGGTAAAGATGTGGGTAAACGCAATTTCTAAGTTTACACTTGTTTTCATTTTATTTTTTTAAGTAACGAAACGCTATCTCAATTGACTTCCCAAATCGGAGGTCTTTGTTTTATTGACGGCAATGTTATCCGTAACCAAAATGCTATTGTCGTCTATTCCAGCAAGCACTTGTACCCAATCGCTGCTTACAAAGTTGGTAACCACTTTTGTTGGTTCTTTTTGCCCCTTGATGGTTACGTTGCCCCCTAAATCCAAAAAGTTGCGGGGAATAAGCAGTGCATTTTTCTGTACCCCAACTATAATGTTGGCTTGCAATTGCGTATTGATCAATTTAAAATCAAGGGTATCGTTAAATAATATTTTTACGAAGAAGGATTGTGTGGCATCGTCAAACAAGGGATATATTTCTGCAACCGTTCCGTTATATATTTTGTTCAACATGGTGTTCAACCGAATACTCGCCCCCTGCCCCACTTTTACTTTTGCAATATTGCTCTCATCGGCATTTACCTTGGCATATATAAAGTTGGCATCGCCAATGTCTGCAATCACATCGCCCTTTTTCACATAGTCCCCTTGCTCTTTGTATTTTTTATACACTTTGCCAGACACAGGCGCATAAATTTGATTTTTCGCCATCAATACCTTGTTAATCTCTTTGGTTGCCTTGTTAGTAATCAGTTGTTGCTCGGCATCAGTCTGTAACTTTTTGTAGTTTTCCACCGCTGTTTCATAATTACTTTTCGATGTCTCGTAAGTAAGCACGGCATTCTCATAGTCATTTTTTGCCACACTGTTACTTTCCCAAAGCCGTTTATAACGTTGCACTTGCAGGTTATCTTGTTCCATTTTTTGTTGGGCTATTTCCTCGGCACTTTTCGCACTGATCAACGATGGCGCATTAGGCATTGCATTGTATGCTGCAATGTTGTACAAAGCATCTGCACTTACGGTGTTGAAACCACTTTCCTTGTTGTCAACTATTGCCACCACTTGCCCTTTTTTAATAATATCCCCTTCTAGAAAACTTATGTTTTCCAAATACCCATCTGCTTGTGCAGTGAGGCTATATTTCCCTCTAGCCTCCAAAATGCCAGAAGCAAACACCATTTCTGTTACATCTTTTCGTATGGGTTTTGTTTCTTGTGTCTTTTTTCCACAGGAAATAAGTGCTGCCAAGGTTGTTATTACTAAAAAAACGTTTACTTTCATCATTATTTAATTTTATTGTTGATGTCAATTTTTGCTTGTGCCAAGAGCACCGCTATTTGTGAGGAAATAAGGCTATAGCGTGCATTTACCATTGCGTTGAAGCTATTCAACGTTTGGTCCATGCCAAATAACCCCTCTGTATAAAGGTTTTTGTTTCTTTGGTAACTGTCTTTCCTTAACTGAAATATTTCCATGTTGGTTTGGTATTGCGATAATGCCTTGTCATACTCATTCCCTAATTGTTGCCTGTCCAACTCGGCAGTAATTGTACTTTGCTCTGCTGTTTTTTTCGCCAATTGATAATCATATTTTGCTTTTACGGCATTGGAAAGGCTACTCGCATTCGGCAAAGGCAACGCCAATTTAAGACCTATGCTTTGGCTGTTATACCACTTTCCATCAAATACCTTGAAACTTTGGTTATACAACGTGTAAGCATTAGAAGCCGTAAATGAAAGGGTTGGCAAAAAGGTTGCTTTTTTTATTTGTAAGTAATTGCTTTCGGCATATTTCTGTTTCAATAAGCTATAGTTTTGGTTCAATAGGTTCAAATCAATTGCGCTTTTATCAAGTAAATTAGATTGCAGGTTATTAACATCAATCATAATCACTTCGCTCTCTGGTATATCGCACAGTATTTTTAGGCTGATATAATATTGCCGAATACTAAATTCTATTTGGTGCAACGATTCCTTCGTGTTTAAATAGCTCGCTTTTGTGTCGTTTACGTCCTGTTGCTTCACTAACCCAAGCGCATATTTGTTTTCAGCAATTTTATGCAGTGTATCAGCTACTGCAAGGTTTTGTAGGGTGCTTTTCAATTGTTCCTGTAAGGTTACGATGTTATAATAGCTACTTGCAACATCGTCATACAAGTTTTTTACACTCACTTTACTGCTAGCATTGGTTAGGTCTATATTCAATTTGGCTAGTCTCAAATTCTCCCACCCACCTAGGTTAAACAACTTTATATCTGCATTTTGGCTAAAGGAAGTGTTGTATTGTATGCCGCTTTTTATCTCTTTATACGTTCCAGGAGCACCCCCAAAAGCATCTGATGGAAAAAGTGTAACTGGAAGCTTGGTATTGTCCGTAAAAGCCAAAGAAGCATTTTCCGTGGGGTCTATCACGCTAAGTTTTGCTGCCAGTTTTGCCTTTTTTGCCTGCATCAATTTAATGTCATTGGATTGTAGCGTGATGCTTTTTTGAGCAGCATAATTAAAAAAGGTATCCAAACTATTAAATGTGTGTTGCGCAGAAGCAGCAATACCAATCATTGTGCTTACTAAAAAAACGATACTATCCTTCATTTGATTATTGTTTGGTTAGGTACAAGGTTTTTATCATAAAAAACTTTTTGGCAACTAGTTTAAGCCTGTTATCAGCTTCAAAAGCCACCGTAACGGTTAGCTCTAGTTTGGCGTCGGGTGGTTGCATTGTGCCTTTATACATTCTTGTAAAAGCATCATATTTCAAGGCTTTCAACAATATCGTCCCATTTTTGGTTGGGGTGCTTTTGTCGTTTATGATGCTGCCATAGTAGCTGTTGTCCTTCATAGCATATATCTGCATTTGTATTTCCTTATCGCCACCATCATTTTTCCATTTGCCAATAATGCTGTTCGCACCATTTATTTGCTGGGAATAACTGTTGAAGCTTATCGCCAAGCCAAAGCATATCAATACCCACTTTTTCATATACTATCTGTTGTTTTATATTGATGAATCATGGCTACCAATTCTTCTCCCAAAATCAGTTGCATTACTGCTGGGTTGTCTTTTAGATAATCTTTTAAATGCCTTATCACCAATTCAAATTGGTCTTCCTCTTTTCTGTTTCCAATAGCAAGCCCAATGGTGTAGCCAATCAATGAAGCATTATCTATGGTCGATAATCTTTCCTTAATTAATTCCTTCTTGCTTGAAACATTGTCCATTGCCTTCTTTACGACATAAAATTGGACATAGCTAAATGCAATAGCAAGGACTTTTCATCCGAAATGGACAAATTGAGTGTGAAATGGACAGAAAGCGAAGTGAGGATTTGAAGAGATTTTTTTTGCCACAAAGGCACGAAAACACGAAGCAGCACAAAGAAAAAGAAGTGTTACTACTCGCCACATAGTAAAACAATAAACCTTACTTTCTTATTAAATGATGAAACTAAAACCTGAGTAGTGGCCTTTTACTGTTTTTCGACCTTCTTTCCTACGTGCCACTTTGAGCCTTTGTGTCTTCGTGGCAAAAATAACGTGTTAGTATCAGCACTTAATATGCAGCCAGCCAATCAATAAAAGCAGTTGTTTTTAGTTTGCCCACAATAATCTTTTCAGAAAAAGGTACGGTAAGGTTGGCAACCATTTTTCGGTTGAAAAAATAGGCAGCATCTTTAACGGCTTTTCGGTTAACAAGAAATTGCCTGTTGGCACGAAAGAAGTAAGGGGCAAAAGTTTTTTCTAAATAATCCAATTTATGGGATAGTAGCTGCTTCTTATGTTCGAAAGTGTATGCAAACACATAATCGTCCTCTACAAAAAAGAAGGCAATGTTGCTGCCATCCATGGGTATTATTTTGTCGCCCTGCTGAATGATGACTGAAGGGGTTTTAGTGGGTGCCAATTGCGTTTTTAAGAGGTTCAACAGGCTCGTAAAATCCGTTTGTAGCAGTGTCAATTTTTCTTGTAGCTGATGGTATTTGCCCAATGCCTTTCCAACGGTTTCTTTGGTAAATGGTTTCAATAAATAATCTATCCCCAGTGTTTTAAAAGCATCCAAGGCATATTCATTATAGGCGGTGCAAAATATTATAGGGATATGGTTATTTATCTTTTCAAATATCTCGAAGCTTAACCCATCGCCCAATTGTATGTCTGAAAAAATCAAATCTATATCCTTGTTCCTTTCCAAATAAGCGATGGCATCTTCAACCGATGGCAAAATGGCCAATATTTGCACGGCAGGTTCAATGGAAACAATAGTGTTTTGCAAGTCCCTTGCGGTAAGTTTTTCATCTTCTATAATTACTATTTTCATACTTTGTCAATCTTTTATTAGATGAATCATCACACAGAAATCATCCTCTGTTTCTATTATTTCTATGCCTTTACCACTGATTAGTTCATACCGCATGTTCAAGTTGTTCAGTCCAGTAGCACTTCTTTCGGTTAAACGGATGGACACTTTATTGTTCCAAATTTTTATCAATTCATTTTCATAAGAAATGCGGATAGCCAATGGTTTTTTTTCAGTAAAATAATTGTGTTTAAAGGCGTTTTCTACCAATGTCTGCAAGGCATAAACAGGTATTTTATCCGAAAGAATCTGCTCTGGAATATCAATAAAACAACTAAAAGAATGACCGAAACGCACTTTTTGAAGCAGTATATAGTCGTTGGTAAATTGTAGTTCCGCTTGCAGGGTAACTATTTGGTTTTTGTGCGACTCGACCGAATACCGCAAAAAGTCCGACAGCTTCACCGTATAATCTTCCGCATCTTCTGGGTTTTCCTTAATCAATGATTTTAGTACACTCAACGAATTGAACAAGAAATGCGGCTGCAGTTGCTGCATCAAAGCCTGTTTTTGTGCCTCTAAGTTTTTTACTTTCAGTTGCTCTATTTCTATGTCTGCATCCCGTTTTTTAAACTGCAACTGAATGGAGCTGCACAAAATAATAACGATAGAATTAATAGCAATGGTAGTAATGAAAGGATAGAGCAGAAAATTTCCTACCTCAAAACGATGAGGGATAGGCGTATTGCGTAATAAAACTGGGCCAATAAGCTGTATGATGAATGAAAAAGGATAACTTATTAGATAAAGCTGCCAATGTTTCAACTTGTGATCCTTTGATATAAGGTAAATGTTCATTACCCAAAACAAGAAGATATGGAAGGTCAAAACACCAGCAAACTCAAGGAAATACTGCTGGTTTACCTTATCAAATATAAAAATCGGGCTCACGCCATACACTGCAATAATAGGCGAGGTAATCAGTGCAATTGTATATAACCGTTTTTTCAAATCTTCATTTTTTTATATCCAAAGCTAAGTAGTTTGCCATGAAATGGCGGGCAAGTTATAATGCAACCAAAAAAATCTATTTGGTGTTAGTTATTAATTTCTTAACGCCATTACCTCCGCCTTTACCCTACCCCCAACTTTTTCTTCCCCTCCTTGTTATAAACAAAGTAAATTTGCATTTTATCTATAGCAGTTATGACAGCATTAATCAATAGTACCGAAGCCATTGTGGCAAGTACAAAAGACGAGGATTTAAAACGTATAGGCCATAAAATACTAAACCAGCAGCGCATCAGCTTTAACGATGGGGTAATACTTTTTGAGAAAGGCTCCCTTGCCTACCTAGGTGCATTGGCCAACCATGTGCGTGAGCAAAAGCATGGCGACAAAACCTATTTCAACCGCAATTTCCATATAGAACCTACCAATGTTTGCGTGTTTAGCTGCAAATTTTGCTCCTACTCCCGCTTATATGCACATAAGGAAGAAGGATGGGAATTGAGCATTGACCAAATGCTGGACATCGTGAAAAGCTATGACGGCAAGCCCGTAACCGAAGTGCATATTGTGGGTGGCGTGCACCCTAAAATGAACCTTGCATTTTTTATCGACTTGCTGAAAGCCATCAAGGCACACCGCCCCGATTTGCACATCAAAGGATTTACGCCGGTGGAACTGGATTATATGTTCCGCAAGGCGAAAGTGAGCGTGGAAGAAGGCATGAGGCTTACCCACGAAGCGGGCTTGGATTCATTGCCTGGGGGCGGTGCAGAAATTTTCCACCCAGATATTCGCTCGCAGATTTGCGACGACAAAGTAAATGCTGAAGGCTGGCTGCATATACACAAAGCAGCGCATGACTTGGGTATGCACAGCAATGCCACCATGCTTTATGGCCATATTGAATCTTACGCCCACCGTATAGACCACATGGACAGGCTACGCAAACTACAGGATGAAACAGGTGGTTTTAATACATTTATCCCACTAAAATTCAGGAACAAAGGCAACGACATGAGCCATATAGCTGAAAGCAGCACCATAGAAGACATGAAAGTATATGCCGTGGGCAGGCTGTACCTAGACAATTTTCCCCATGTAAAAGCCTACTGGCCAATGCTTGGGCGAAAAAGTGCCCAGCTGACCTTGAATTTTGGCGTGAACGATATTGACGGCACTATTGACGATAGCACCAAGATATACTCTATGGCCGGCAGCGAGGAACAAAGCCCTACCATGAATACCGCCCAACTGGTAACGCTGATAAAGCAAGTAAAAAGGCAACCTATAGAAAGGGACACGTTGTACAATGAAATACATGATTATACAAATAATGATGTAGCAGAGGTGGAGCTTTCGTTGAATTGAGATTTCCGGGGGATAAACGGGAGTTGGTCGGAGTAGGAAGGAAACCTAATTTGCCGCTAATAATAAAAACTACAAACAAAAAGTGCTGGTTCAATTGAACCAGCACTTTTTGTTACTTGACTTATAACTTTTGACTTACGACTTATAATGTATCTTGCCAACTATAAATCCCAATAAAGCATATAGGATTATGGGAAACAAGAAGAAAAAAAGCAGTACCCTATTTCTTTTCTGGAAAACACTTGGCCCTGGCCTTATCACGGGGGCCAGCGACGACGACCCCTCGGGCATTGCTACTTATTCGCAAGCAGGGGCTGCTTATGGGCTTTCCACGCTGTGGACGGCTTTGATTACGTTCCCCTTAATGGCATCTATCCAAGAAATGTGTGCAAGGATAGGCATTGTTACCTCACAAGGGCTTACTGGAACACTCAAGACAAACTACCCTAAGCCTATTTTATACCTTATGGTATTGTTTAGTTTCCCTGCCATAATAATGAATATAGGCGCAGATATTGCAGCAATGGGCGCAGTAGGCAATTTGCTCATCCCCACTGTCCATCCAACTTATTTTAGTGTAGCTTTTACTATTTTATTATTGGTATTGATTATCTACCTGCCCTATCAAAAAATTGCAGGGGTTTTAAAATATTTGTGCATTGTGCTGCTGGTTTATCTGGTAGTGCCTTTTTTATGCAAGCAAGATCTGCCAGCCATCCTTAAATCCACATTTGTACCTACTATCCACTTCAATAAGGACTTTATCAGCATCCTTGTAGCAATACTTGGCACAACCATTTCCCCCTACCTTTTCTTTTGGCAGGCAACCATGGAAGTAGAAGAAATGAAACATAAAAAACACCTTGTGGTAAATAAAAAAATAATGAGCAACATGAAACAAGATGTTGACTTTGGCATGTTGTTCTCCAACATCATCATGTATTTCCTCATCCTCACGGCAGGTTCAGTATTGTTTAAAGGCGGCATCCATACCATTGACACCGTGGAACAAGCTGCACAGGCTTTAAAACCATTGGCTGGCAATTGGGCATACTTCCTTTTTTCATTAGGCGTAATAGGAACCGGGCTTTTGGCCATCCCTGTATTGAGCGGTTCGCTTTCGTATATTGTTACAGAAGCATTTGGCTGGGAAGAAGGGCTGGATAAAAAATTCCACGAGGCAAAGGCATTTTACATCATCATTATTATTTCGCTGTTGGTGGGGCTTTCATTAACCTACCTAGGCATTAGCCCAATACAGGAATTGATTTATTCTGCTATTTTATACGGGCTAACAGCCCCTGTACTTATTGCCATCATCCTGCACATCTCCAACAACAAAAAAGTAATGGGCGAATTTACCAATGGCAAACTATCCAATATTTTTGGCTTTGCCGCATTGATATTGATGACCGCAGCAGCCGTGGTATTGGTGTATATGCAGCTTAGTAGTCAGTAGTCAGTGGTCAGTAGTCCGTTGTTAATCATTAGTAGTAAGGGATAAGTAATAAGAACGATAAAGATTTAATGGTGTATTTGTAACTCACCACTGACTACTGACCAACTATATCGCCTCAAACCAAAGCGGGCTTGCATCATCTGCATTGCCATTGTAATTAATAAACAGCTCCTCCCCTTTTTTAATGGGCTTTACTGTTTTAATGGTCATTGTGCCAGCTTCATAGTCCATTTCATATTCGCAGTTTGATGTATAGCTATGGTTGTACATGGAAATGTAGCCAAGCCCAATGGCCGCTCCCTCCTCGCTTGCGACCCTTGCAAAAATATAATTGTACAGCTTGGTGGCTTCCACCAGTTTCCTTTCTTCCTTGTTCAGCACTAGCACAGGGGAAATTTCTATTACCGTGCCTACAGCAAAAGAACGGGTAGTAAAAACCCCCAGCCCTCCATCACCGCCTTTGGGTGAAGGTGCCAGTATTAAATCCGGTAAAATCATGGGGTAAAAATAAATGCTTCTGCAACATATTTCCCTATCAGTTTTACCTTTACTTTGAACAAAATATAGAACCCTTAATTGAAATGAAACAATTGCCAATTTATTACACGCTAATCTTTCTAGCAGCTTGCACTCAAAAACCTGAAACAAAAGTTACTGTAGTTAAAAAGGCAGACACAGTGCTTATTGGAGATACTGTTTATAAAACCAAGGAAATTAAACCCGATAGCCCCGATGCAGAAACGGGAGCCTACTATTTGGTACTGGTAGGTACAGGATATAATTTCGATTCATTGATGCGTATTGCAAAAAATGCTGCGGCATTGCTTGGCTCTAAAGTAAATATGGAAGAAAGGATTTATAGGCGTAAAAAAGGGATCATACTACCAGACAGTTGCGGGGACGATATGTATTGTGGCGCATATTACCCTAGAAGGCCATTTGGCGACCAAAATTTTGTGAGCATCGAGATGTCATACGCTTATGAAAAAGATAGTAATGACAAGTTAAAAATGACGGTGTTTGCAAACATCTTCAACAACAAGCAAGAAGCAGACAGCGTTGTAAAAATACTTGCGCCAAAATTCCCGATGGCTACTGCTATAAAAAGGGATTTGTACTTGGGGTGTATGCACTAAAGCGTTTAGGCGATGTTTATGAGGGTTTTGTAAAATGGAAGCTGCATTTTTGAACAAGGAATCAATATTTGAATAATCATTAATAATGTTTTGTGAAAACAGAAGAAATAAAACAATTGTTTGAACGCTTTTAAGCAGCTGCTGCGGAAGTGGAAGGCGTAGAAAGCTAGAGTGCCAGGGAACTGCAAAACCTATTGGGCTACAGCAAATGGGAGAACTTTGAACCATTTTCCTGACGTCAGGAAGATGATAATAAAAGGCAAAGGTGCTAAGGATGAAATAGAAGACATTGCTTTAGTCAACAAGTTTTAAAAAATCATTGTAAATATCCAGCACTTTTTATTAGCAAGTCTAGATGTAATAAAATTTTTGCAATAATTTAAAATATCACAAAATAATTATTGCAACATTGTAATAAAATATTTGAAATAAAATAAAATATTGCAAAATAATTATTACAATTATTGCTGAGTAAATTTCCTTCTAATTAGCAAAGCATCTTTTAGCAACCCAAATCAAAAATCTATCTCGAAATATTGTAGAATGGCTTTAAAATTATCTTGGGCAATAAGGCAAGTATCTAATAAATATTCTTTTATATTCTCCCATTCTTGCAAGCCACGGTAATAGAACAACTTTAGTTCATTGCTAATGATAAAGGGAACAATATTATTGGCGAGGCATTCTTTAAACATGATCAACCGACCTACACGCCCATTACCATCCTGGAACGGATGGATGATTTCGAATTGGTGGTGAAAGGCGATAATATCATGGATGGTTTTATTTCCAATGGCATGGTATTCAGCCAATAATGCTTTCATTTGGGTGGGCACTTCTTTGGGTCGGCAAGTTTCATTTCCCCCAACTTCATTGGGCAATTTTTTATAATCGCCTATGTTGAACCAATCTTTTCGGCCATCTGAAGTGCCTGATTTCAATAAATAATGTAATTCTTTTATCAACGGCTCGTTTAGTTTTGCTGTTGCCTTGTCAATAATTAAATCTATGCAACGAAAGTGGTTGGTGGTTTCTATAATGTCGTCTATATTGATGCTTTCTTTAGAAATGCCAATGGTGTTGGTCTCAAAAATATAACGGGTTTGGTCGTGGGTAAGGCGGCTGCCCTCTATTTTATTAGAGTTGTAGGTTAAATCAATTTGGGTGCGGTGATAAATACCGCCCTTTAACTTCATTTCTTTTTGCTCTTTCAATTGGTTGAGCAATATATTTTGACTGATTTTTTTCTTGCTCCCTTTGTCAGGCAAAGAAGCATCTTCCGGGATATTCCATGTTTTTCCAGTAAGGAAAGCGGCTTTTATTTTTCCTGTTGCACAGTAATGGCGCACCGTCCTTTCGGATAAGTTCCATTTTTTTGCGAAATCACTTACAGAAATATATTTCATTGGTTTTTTTACAACATGTCGTTATCGGCAAAGATGCACCATAAAAATAATTTTAATTTAATTTTTTGCCGATAGCGGCAAAAAATTTTTATCTTTTTATCATCCTCCCTTTCAAAATTTCTTTCATCACGCTATCGTAGCTGTTTTGGCTGATGGTTACTTTGGCTTTGCCCATATCTATTTCGTTGCCTTCGATGCTTTTTATTTTGGAAGTGTTGATGATGGTTGATTTATGAATTTTCAGGAAAAAATTGCTGGGCAATTGTTCCGTTATGCTTTTGATGGTGAGGTACACGACCAATTTTCTGGTGGCTGTGTGCAGTACGATATAGTTTAGCATGGCTTCTACATAAATCAAATCATCGTACAAAATTTTTTCTATTTTGCCATCGCATTTTACAAAGAAATAATTGTCTGCCGGGTTGTGGCTCAGCATTTCTGCGGGTTTGTTTTTTAGCTCGGCATATTCCTTTGCCCTTTCGCAAGCTTTTACAAACCGCTCGAAAGAGAAAGGTTTTACCAAATAATCTACCACATCCAATTCAAAACCTTCCACTGCATATTGCGTGTAGGCTGTGGTAAGGATGGTCAATGGCAATTCCTGCCCGCTGCGCAGAAAATCTATGCCACTCATGCGGGGCATATTAATGTCTAGGAACAATAGATCTATCCGCTGGTTTTCCAGCAATTGTTTTGCTTTTACGGGGTTTTCGGCCTTGCCCGCCAATTGCAAAAAATCTACGTCCTCTATGTATTCCTCCAATACTATTCTTGCCATTGGTTCATCGTCCACAATCATGCAGTTTAATTTCATGCGAGTAGGATTTTTAAATTCACTTCGTAAGAATCTTTTTCATCCAAAATATCCAGCTCGTGTTGTTGGGGATATAGCAAAGCCAATCTCCGTTTTGCATTGGCCATACCGATGCCCTTGTGTTCTATTGGGCTAATAAAGTCTGGATCTTTTGTGTTGTAGCATTTAAAATGTAAGGTGTCTTCTTTTCTGCACAAATTGATACTTACCTTATTTTCCGAGTCCTCACTATTGCCCACATATTTAAAACTATTCTCTATAAAAGCAATAAACAACAGCGGTGCAATGGAAAAGCCTTTTACATTGTCGTCGATGGAAAGTTCTACTATAAGGCTTTCATCTTTGCGGGCGGTTTGCAAAGCCACATAATTTTTTATGTAGTTCATTTCTTTTTCTATGCCGATGGTTGCGCTGTTGCAATCGTACAATTGGTAGCGCAGCATATCCGAAAAAGTGAGCAGCATATTCCGGGCAACGGTATTGTGCTTGTCGATATGCCCATAAATAGAATTGATGGAATTGAACAAAAAGTGCGGGTTGAATTGTGCATTTAAAAAATCGAGTTCCGCCTGTTCTTTTTCCTTTGCCATTTCATCCAGGTATTGTTGGAAACGGAAGCGGTCAATCGCTATTTTCCCAGCGACCAAGCATACGACCCAGATAAAAATATTTAATAGAGATCGGACAAATAAATCTGCCGGTCCCGGCTGAGGCTTGCCGATAAGGAAATGGTGCTGGTTAAGGTAAGTAGCCAAGGGAACACGCAGTAAAGCCGCTACAATTATGCCTGCGAGCATTAACCCTGCAAAAGAGAAATATTTTTTGGTGTAGAGGAAATGGGGGATGGTATAAAAAACATTGAAATAAAAATTGGCTGCAATAAATATCAGATAGCAGAACTCAATCGTAGCGGTTCTAGAAAAAGCAAATTCCCTTTTCTGGAAAACCATTACCCAGAAAATATATAGCCCTACCCACCAGAGTAGCTGTAGCCATTTTTGCTGCCTTGTTGTTTGTATTGCCATTGCTTGTACAAACATAGCAAAGCATTTTGCTACGGCTATGGGTTTTATATTATCTATTGCTAAATCTTGATTATCTATTTTTATTTGCCACGAAGGCACGAAAACACAAAGGAGCACGAAGTATTAAGGAAGAAAGGTAGATTTGATTTGTAAAAATGATTTAAAGAAATAGTGATTATTATTGTAAACGAAATATTCTCAAAACAAGCTGCGTTATGAAACATTTAACCCCTAAATTAATTTTATTAATAACTTTTGTTTCCTTTCTATACTTCCCCCAAATTTTAAAAGCCCAAGTAAATATCCAAGATAGCCTTGCACTAGTTGATTTATATAAAAGTACAAAAGGTTCTCATTGGGTAAAACATGACCATTGGTTGACTAAAGCTCCTGTAAGTAGTTGGTACGGGATTAGGGTCAACAAGAATAATAGAGTAGATTCGATAAACTTATATATGAATATTGATGAAGGAGATGGAGAAAGTGGTAATAATTTAACAGGTAATATTCCTGTATCAATTGGCAACCTAACTGATTTGGTATATTTAAACTTAGGCTTAAATAATTTAAACAGTTTAATCCCTGCTACATTGGGCAAATTATCGAGACTTGAATATTTGAATCTATCACGCAATAGGTTTAGTGGTACATTACCTTCCGAACTTGGCAATCTTTCGAATCTTTCTTATTTGAATCTGAGTACTAACATTTTAAATGGAAATATCCCATCAACGTTGGGGAATCTTCCAAACCTTAATTATTTCGATTTAGGTTCTAATAAATTAAGTGGACTTCTGCCTTCCTCAATGGGGAATTTACACAACTTAATTTATTTGGATTTTAGTTATAATGAATTGAGTGGAGCCATTCCGCAATCATTGGGAAACCTCAGTAACCTTAAGTATTTGGCTATTGGTGTGAATAAATTAACGGGAAACATTCCTTCATCATTGGGCAACTTAGAACATTTAGATACGTTGGTTCTTATTGGTAATAAATTAGTTGGCATCATCCCTCCATCTTTAGGAGACTTACACAATTTGAAATGGTTAAACCTTAGCACTAATCAATTAAGTGGTATAATTCCAGAGTCGTTTGGTAAATTAATAAACCTATTACAATTAGAACTTGAGTATAATCAATTAAGTGGATCTATCCCCGAAGCATTAGGAAACTTACATAAATTAAGAGCCTTGTTTCTTTATGATAATCAACTCAGTGGAGCTATTCCTGCTGAATTGGGTAACTTAACTCAACTTGTTTCCTTGGTGCTTAAGAATAATAAACTCAGTGGTTCAATACCTCCTGAAATTAGTAATTTGAACAATCTTGGGGATTTGGAACTTTCTAATAACCAATTGAGTGGCCCAATCCCTACTGAATTAAGTAAGTTAACTAAGCTTAGCCTTTTGTGGATTAATAATAATAAGCTTAGCGGCAATATTTATTCTTTAGGTAAGTTAGTTAATCTAGCAAATTTAAATCTCTACAATAACCAATTAACTGATACTATTCCTTCGGCATTGGGTAATCTAGTTCATTTAACAGAGTTGGATCTTGGCGGCAATAATTTTACTGGTACAATTCCGCCTTCATTAGGCAGTTTGACTAAACTCAATACTTTAAATCTCAGTTATAATCAATTGTCAGGTAGCATACCACCTTCATTAGGAAACATAGCCAACCTTTCTAATTTTGATTTGAGTTTCAATAAATTAAGTGGGGCTATCCCTGCTTCATTAAAGAAACTAACGAATTGCTACAAGTTTGCAATAAATGACAATGAATTTACTTTTAACGGAATGGAGGAGGTAGCACGCATGGTTCGTGCCAATAAATATGTAGAACCAAACTCTCCTTATTACTCACCACAGTACGCAATCCATTTGAATAACAAGAAAAATACGTTATCTGTTTCTGCGGGAGGGACACCTACGAACAATACATATAAATGGTACAAAGAAAATGTACTTGTTGCAACAAAAGTGGGGGATAGTACCTTTTCCTTTATTAGCGATGGGACTTATCGTGTGGAAGTTACAAACGTAGTTGCTAAAAAACTTACACTTCATAGTGATATATTTATGATTACTAGAAGGAATTAAGTGCGGCGTTATGATATGAGGGCCTATATGGCAAAAAAACCTGTACACTTTGCTGAAAATATTTGCGTCCTCTACGGTTAAAAAACTAACTTAATCAAGTATTTCCTGTGGTTAATGTAAATGATTGTTTTGCGGGGTTTGGGTTTTCTTCTTTTGTGTTTCAAAAATGTATTCAACCATATAAACACAAAAAATGAAAAAAGCAATCAACTGGTTCAGCAACCCGCCCGTGCATGGGCAAACAAGTATTTTAATTTTACGCCTGATGGCAGGAGGCGTATTTTTTTGGGAGGGCATCTTGAAATTTGTATACGTAAACCAAGGGGTTGGCAGGTTTACCAAACTGGGCTTCCCCATGCCGGAGTTAACTGCCAATTTTGTGGGGGCTACAGAAATTATTGGCGGGTTGTTTATATTGTTTGGGTTGTTCACCCGTTTTACTGCATTTTGGTTTATTGTGGAAATGATTGTGGCGATCCTTTCTACAAAAATATCTTTGTATTTAGGCACTAGCCCTTTGCCACTTCCACCAGCCCCGCCTAAAATGGGCATTTGGGCAGTGCTGCACGAAATACGGTCAGATTATGCGCAACTGCTTACCTGTTTGTTTTTATTGATAGAAGGTGCCGGGAGGAAATCTTTGGACAGGTGGTGGCAGGAAGGGAAAAGATAGGGTGAATAGGTTTTGAAAGAATATTCTAATTTAGCTTTGCGAGATATTTTTGTAACGCATGAACGAAGCATTTAAATTAGATAATCCAGTTTGGTATTCACTATCAGAAACGCATCAGGCATTTGCCATGTATGAAGGAAATATAAAATTTTATTATCACGATTTTTGCCCTTTTGGAGGTTTTGAAAAAATAGAAAATACGCAGCATAACATTATCGAATATTCGAAAATAGCCAATAACTTTTTTATAGTAGGAGAAAGACCATCTGTGCCACAACCATTACAGGTGGTAAAGGAATTAGTATGCTTGCAAATGGCTTGCCTAAACCCAATTACTACAGAATACAAAGAAAAAATTGTGCAACTATGCCCGGCTGATGCCCAAACATTATATTCATTGGTAAACCTTGTTCAGCCGGGCTATTTTAAACAGAAAACGTTCCATCTTGGCAAATATTTTGGCATTTATAAAAACAATGAATTGGTAGCCGTTACTGGCGAACGCATGAAAATGAATGCCTATACAGAGGTAAGCGCAGTGGTAACACATCCAGACCATATTGGTAATGGATATGCGAAAGAACTTGTGGCGCATACCGTCAACACTATTTTTACAGAAAACAGAATGGCTTACCTGCATGTTGCCGAAACCAATACCGCAGCAATAAACCTATACAAGAAACTAGGTTTTGAAACAAGGCGGAAAATTAGTTTTTGGAATATTATTAGTGGAAAATAATGGATAGGATATTTTTTAACCGATGATTTTTGGAAATAATCCTATTACATATTCTTCCCATCCATCACTTATAGGCATCAACTAATTTGCACAACATGATTTTTACCTGGACGCTCCTTTTTTTATGTGTCGTTTCTTTTTCTGCGGGTTTTATAGATGCTATTGTGGGCGGCGGCGGACTTATTCAATTGCCAGCCAGTATTTTGTTGTTGCCGCAATTGCCCATAGCAACCATTATTGGCACCATAAAAATCCCCGCTTTTAGCGGTACCAGTTTTGCGGCCTACCAATACATGCAAAAACAAAAAGCCGAATGGAAAATTTTAGCACCGATGATGGCGATTGCCTTGGTGGCTGCTTTTGCTGGGTCGCAACTGTTGACGGTGGTTAGCAATGCCTTTATGAAGCCTTTGCTTTTAGTAATCTTAATTTTCGTAGCCGTCTATACTTATTTTAAAAAAGACTTTGGACAGCATACCGACAAGGGCTTTCCTTTTCAAACTAAAATTATCTATGCCATTTGTATTAGCCTTATTATTGGTTTGTACGATGGATTTGTAGGCCCAGGCACGGGTAGTTTTTTAATACTGGCATTGGTAAGCCTGCTTGGGTACGATTTTTTGCACGCTTCTGCCAAGGCCAAGATGGTAAACGTAGCCACCAATTTTGGATCTATCGTTTTGTTTATCCTGAAAGGGAAAATCATTTGGGGCATTGCTTTGCCCATGGCATTTAGCAATTCTTGTGGGGGTATTTTGGGTGCTAGGTTTGCTATTAAGAAAGGGAATGGCTTTATCAGGGTATTTTTCCTTTGCATTGTTACGGCAACGCTGCTGCGATTTGCCTATGATGTGTTTATTGCTAAGTGAAGGGTATTGAAAAAATTACTAAATTGCATCTATGGAAAATGAAATAGCTATTATTGAAAAAAAAGGGAGCGATGCAGTAAAAAAATTGCGTTTGAGTGAATTGCAAAGTGGTCATCCTTTTATGATTAATGCAAAAGATTTGCCACAAAGGGAATGTTATTTGGAATACCCAGAAGGCTTTATCGAATTAGTTAAACTAAATAATGCTTCGCAGGATTTTACAGTTGTCCGCCGTCTGTCTACACAAGAAAGCGATGATGTCCGTTTACAATATCAGTTAGCCTAGCCTTATTATGCCATCTCTATTTATTATTACAGGTTCCAATGGTGCAGGAAAATCTACAGTAGGCACATCGTATTTACCAGAAACTATCCAATCTTCCTGTACCGTTTTTGACGGTGATAAATTATTCATGCAAAAACAAAGGGAATTGTGGTCGGAAGGAATGAGAGCGCACAAAGAGATTAAAAAACTAGCTTTTACCTTTGTAGAAAATACATTTGACAACCTTGTAGAAAATGTGCTTGCCAATAAAATTGATTTTGTATATGAAGGCCATTTTACAAACGAGGCTACTTGGGATATTCCTAAACGATTTAAAGCAGAAGGCTACCATATCCACTTAATTTTTTTAGGGCTTGCAGATACCGATTTGTCTGAGCAACGTGTACTTACTAGGTTAAAAAAGGGCGGGCATTATGTGAATCCACAAACAGTTGCAGACAATTTTTATGGCAACCTGGAAAAGCTCAATAAATATTTCCCTTTATTTGATACCGTGCAAATAATAGATACCTCTTCGGTGCAGCATGAAGTGCTTGCTGTTTTACATTTTGGCAAATTGAACTATTCTCTATCTTTATTACAGCTACCCAAATGGTTTAAACAATACTTGCCTACAATTACAGGCTTGGTTACTCAATAGCACTTCACTCCAATAATCTGTTAAAAGCAGCACCTATTGCTTTATAAATATTTATTTTCACAATTCTTTATTTAATTCTTTTATGAAAGATGTACTTTTCAACATCTTAATAGTTTTGAATATTGTAAACTAAATTTGTTTGTATGACAAATAGCCACGCGATGCAGGGAAACTTTGAAAGGGACAAAAACATAAAGGCAGCCGCCATTACTCTATTGTTTTGCTTGCTGCTGTTCCTTGTGTTCTTTTTTGTGCACTGGGCCATGCCGCAAACACCACCCCCTCCTATTTCTGCTACGGGCATTGAAGTAAACCTTGGCAACAGCGAAACAGGCAGTGGCGATGTAGCACCACAAACCCCCGGCGAACCTTCTAAAGAAGCAGGTGGCAATACACCACCATCCGCTTCTCAGCCAGAAGCAAGTACTACAAAGCCTGCTGATGCAGTACCCGATGAAAATGATGTGCCTGTAAATAAGCCAACTACATCAACTGTTAGTAATACTGCCCCAAATACCAAGCCATCAACAATAAAAAAAACTGTATCTGTGCCTACGCCACCAGTACCTGTAGCAAAAGCAACGATGGGTAAATTTAGTGGGGGCAATGGCCCAGGCGGGAACAATGCTGAGGTAAACAACCATATTACAAACCAAGGCATTACTGGCGGAAAGGGCGACCAAGGAAGCCCTAATGGCAACCCAAACAGCCAGATTTACAATTCGGCAAATGGGCGTGGCGGTATTAGTATTAGGAGCGGGTTGAAAGGCAGGAAAATAAACAAATACCCAAGTTTTGAGGATGATTTTAACGAGCCTGCAAAAGTAGCCGTGGATATTACGGTGGATATGGCTGGCAATGTAACCAATGCAGTTATTAACCCTAAAGGCACTACTACCACCAACCCCAATATCAGGGGCATTGCCTTGCGGAAAGCCAAAGAATTAAAACTAAATGCCACTACAGACGATGTACAAGACGGCACTATTGTTTTCAATTTCAAAATAAGAGAATAAAAAATAATTAGGAATTAGGAATTGAGAATTAGGAATTATCCCACCCGATTCTTAATTCCTAATTCCTAATTCCTAATTATTATGACCTATCAGCAAACGATTGACTACCTTTTCCATAAGCTCCCTATGTTCAGCCATATTGGGGCGGCGGCTTTTAAAAAAGACCTTACCAATACCATTCATTTATGCGAGGCATTGGGCAACCCACAAAACAAATTTAAGGCGGTACACATTGCAGGCACCAATGGCAAAGGCAGCAGTAGCCACATGCTTGCTGCTATTTTGCAAACAGGTGGCTATAAAACAGGCCTATATACCTCGCCGCACTTGGTTGACTTCAGGGAAAGGATAAAGGTAGATGGGATATGGTGCGACGAAGCTTTTGTGGTTGATTTCACGCAGCGGATAAAGCCCTTGATCGAAGAAATTTCCCCTTCTTTTTTTGAGATAACGGTAGCAATGGCATTTGACTATTTTGCGCAGCAAAGAGTAGATATAGCGGTTATAGAAGTAGGGCTAGGTGGCAGGTTGGATAGCACCAATATCATTACCCCCCTGCTAAGCGTAATCACCAATATCGGCTTAGACCATACCAATATGCTTGGTAACACCTTGCAAGCTATTGCATCAGAAAAGGCTGGCATAATAAAACCATCAATCCCTGTGGTGATTGGCGAAGCAATAGAAGAAACAAGGCCAGTGTTTATTAGTAAAGCAACATCAGTTAACGCCCCAATCATCTTTGCCCAAGAAAAAAAATATGTGGCTAGCTTTACGCCGCAATTGCATGAATTGATTGTAGAAGTGGCGGACAAAGAACATGACACCCACGAAACTTACCATTTAGATTTACCGGGTATTTACCAAACCAAGAATTTATTGACTGTTTTGGAAACAGCACATCAATTGCATTTACAGGGTTTTAATACAACTACAGAGGTTATAAAAAAAGCATTGCCGCAAGTAAAAAAACTTACCGGCCTGCACGGCAGGTGGGAGCTAGTACATGAAAAGCCGAATGTGATAGTAGATGTTGCGCATAATGATGACGGTATCAAGCAATTAGTAGCCCAACTGGAATGGAGCAATCACCTGCACCTGCATATAGTTATAGGCATGGCAAAAGACAAAGCGATAGATGATGTATTAGCCTTATTGCCGCAACATGCCACTTATTATTTTACCAAAGCACAGATACCCCGTGCATTAAATGAAAAGGAATTGCAAGAAAGGGCAACCGCTTTTAAATTGCATGGCCATTCATATCCAACAGTTAATGAAGCTGTACAAACCGCCATTAACCATGCCCATGAAGATGATTTGGTATTGGTTTGCGGAAGTGTGTTTGTGGTGGGGGAAGTGAGGATTTAATTATGAGTTATGAATTATAAGTTATGAATGGGACATAACTTAATAACTCATCATTCATAACTAAAAAAGCCACCCCCAAATAATTGGAGGCGGCTTCTTCTCTCTTAAACACTTATCAATTAATCTACAAACCCAAAAACTTATTTAATAAACTGGCTTACGCTCCTTGTACCATTGTTCTCAAAAGAAACGATGTAGCTAGATTTTGCATAACGGCTTACGTCAACACTCGTTTGTGTAGCACCTGCCTGTACTGAATAAATAGCCATTGTTTTGCCGCTAAGGCTGGTTATTTTTATAAGAGCACCAGCACTTGCTTTAGGGAAAGACAAGGTAATATTGCTCCTATTCGTGGCAGGGTTAGGGAATATCTCCAATTTAGTAGAAACTTTGCCATTTACAGAAACGATATTGCTGTATTTAAAGCTGCCATTATTGTCCACTATTTTCAATCGGTAGTATTGCAGGCCAAATTGCTTGCTGTTGTCATCATATGCATATACATGAGGCGCATTGGTAGCAGCCACAGAAGCCAAAGGCGTAAAAGTTTTTGCATCCAAGCTTTTTTCTATATCAAAGCTTTTAGTATCAATTTCACTAGCTGTTGCCCATGACAATTTTGGGGTATTGTTTACCAAAGACGCCGTGAACGAACGTAAACCTACTGGAAGTGCTACTACCGGTGCAAAAGCAACACCCCTAAAGGCTGTTTTAGTAATTGATGGCCGAACTGCAAGAACAACGGCTGTATCGGATACACCTGGTATTGCATCGAAACCAGAAGCGTCGGTAATTGAGTATAAACGAGCAGATGATGTTGCAAATAAGCTAGCAGTAGTTCCGTCAGTCGTTCCAATTATGCTTGTAGCCCCACTGGTTTTAATGGAGCCATTGTATTTCCATGTTGTATCAACCAAGGAATATTTTTTAATGCCACGCCCAACAACAGTATCAAGGTCATTATCAGCAATATATAATACTGCTCCTGCATTCAACTTCAAAATAACAAACTGATAAACAGACGGTTGCGCTTTGGTGGTAACATTAGTAGTATCCACCCCTGGCAAACGCGTTATTGTGGTAGTTTTTGTGGTAGGCAACCCTGTTCCTGCTTGTGCAATAGTAATCTTCCTACCGTTTGCGGTAGATTGACTGGAAAAATATAATTGCCCGTCAATTATTTCCAATGCCCTGATATTGCCGGGTGGAGTTAAAATAGATGTAGATGTTGTATCCCCAAGTTTAGAGTACCTTATACCACCCGCACCACCGCTACTCCAAAAAGCAGTTCCATCTTCAGATACTGCAGAACGAAAACTTGAAGCCGATGAGGCATCACTTAAACCTGTGGTCGTATTTACAACACCATTGGCATCTACCCTGCCAATAACTCTTTTTACATTCTTTGAAGGTGTGGCACTGATAGAACTTTTAGATGTATCAATTGTGGAATTATATCCTGTAAATATAATATACCTACCATCTACAGACCTTGTAATTAACCCTTCACTAGTCCCAGTGCCACTAGCAGTAAGTACATAGCTACTAGTGCCTGCTACGCTTGCAGAATCTGCGGGTATGGCGATACTTTGTACTAACTTACCCGTTTTAACATCCCTTTCATCCAAAAAAACTGGAGATGCTACATTTATTAGGGAATCTGATTTACCTACCCTGTAAATAACCAAATTACCTGGCGTAAAAGGAACCACCTGTGCTTTAGCGAATGCAAATCCTAGCACAGCAGCAAAAAGCGTAAACATTTTCTTCATAATTCTCATTTTTTGTTAACAATAAAAGATTAAATAAATATCAATATGTAATACCAGAAGCAACCACAACCATTTTACAAGCCCTTACTCCACTTAATATGGAAAAATCAATAAAAACCAAGTTATTTACAAATGGAAACAAAGCAAAAACCCCGTATTTTTCTTTTAGTAATATACATAAAAAAATAAGTGCTACAATCTCTAAGATTGTAACACTTATTTCCAGAAATATTTAACTATTGCCTAATTAAAATTATTTTATCAGCTTAGTAACCATTTTAGTACCATTATTTTCAAAGGAAACAATATAGCTAGCTCTCATTAAGCTGCTTACATCAAGGCTTGTTTTCGTTGCACCAACTTGCACTGCTTTTAAAGCAACGCTGCGGCCATCCATGCTTATCACCCATAAAAAAGCACCTGCAGTAGCTTTAGGATGCGATACAATAGCATAATTTGCAACAGGGTTAGGGAAAACTTGCACATTAGTGGTTGCTTTTCCGTTTACTGCAACAATAGCACTGTACTTGTAACTGCCATTGTTGTCCACCATTTTCAAACGGTAGTATTGCAAGTCTAGTGATTTTGAGAAATCAACATACTCGTAAGCACTTACCCCTGCTTTTTTTACAGCGTTTACCGTAGAAAGCAAACTGAAATTTTTGGAATCAAAGCTTTTTTCCACATCGAAATGATGAAAATCAATTTCAGAAGTAGTTTGCCAGTTTAGCTGTGCTTGGCTATTTACTAACGATGCAGTAAATGAATGTAGCGCAACTGGAAGCACAACCGCACCAATAATAGATATGGCAGTTTTACTTATAGCATTGTTGCCTATGTAAAAAGAACCCCCAGAGGTTGGGCTATTAAAAGGAACAAGCCTAAATGTTACTGTGGAGGTAACAGCCTGTAAATCTTTAAAAGTAGATAAATCTACAGGTGCAACTGCCCCGTTGGTGGTAGCAGTTGGGCGAGCATAGTTAAATGTCTGTATGTCTGTAAAGGCACCACCTGCTACAGCATATTGCAACAAAAAACTAATAGGTCCTTTTGCACTTGACCTGTAACGCAAAGAATCAAGTCCTGTGAGGGATAAAGAATAACCTGCTTTAGGTGTAAGAGAAAAAGTAATGTATTTAAGGCTGTCTATGCCATCCTTTGCCGTATTAACAGCCCAGTTACCCCCACCCCAAACTTTTGCAGTGGACAAACGGTGCACACTATCTGCAGCAACTAAACCAGATGATGTTACATTGGCATCAATGGTAGCGGGTGCATACCCTTGGGTTGAACCAGTAGTAGCAGTAACACCGAAAGTATTCCATGTAGCAACTTGGCCAAAACTGTTAGCAACTGCGAATGCAGCAATAAAAAGTGTAAAAATTTTCTTCATAACTATAAATTTTTGTTTTATTGCCCACAAAATAAGTAAAAAAAATCAAAAACAAACATATTGGAAACAATTTAATAACATTAGGGGTGAAATTGGTACATATTTTTTCTAATGCTATTCGGTTTACGGTAGGGGTTGCCAACCTTATACGGCAGGTTTATAAGACTGGGTTGCCAACTTTCAAAATGGTGCATAAAAGTTTTTCATTTTTTAGTAAAAAAATCACCGTAACACAACCCTGCTCCCATCCTGCCTCACTTATCCTGAAAGGCCGGAACAAACTATCCCATGGGACAGGGAGCAAGAAGATGGAGTGCAAAACGAGAACACTTATACAATTTTTATACTACTATTTTTACTGTTTTTTTATTAAAATAGTTTCAGTTTTGCCATTTTTGGGTCTCTTTTCCACTTTTGTCGTTTTTCAAAAATCGCTTTCGCTCATTTAAACCATTGATTATCAACAATATTTGAAAAAAATTGTGCGTGATTCGTGCGTGTTTTGTGCGTACTTTTTGAGTGATTTGTGCGTCTTTTGTGAGTGATTTGTGAGAAAAAGTGAGTGATTTGTGGGTGATAAACGCAACACCAATTTTAGCACTACAACTATTTTAATATTAGCAAAAAAAGAACTACGATACTTCTGGATGGAAACTAGCTTTGTAAATGCTTTGTATCAAGTGCATTTATAGTACAATGATAAGTTTTTTTTATTAAGCCCTGTTTTTGAACAAATCAAAAAAAGGCAATCCAAGCGAAAAACTTTTATGCACCCTTTTAAAAGGTTGCCAATCATTATTTACAAAACGAGCGTGAGGTGGAGCAAAGGCTAGCCCAAAGCGAAAAACTTTTATAAACCCATACCCTAGTATTTCCTTTTCTTTGTCCTTAATATAACGGAAGGGTTGCCAACCTTTTGAAGGTTGGCAACCCTTAATTAATATTTATATATACTACTACAGATGCGTTTACTAAAAGTGCTAATTGTTCTTATTGCTTTCCCTGCCATTGGCTTCGCCCAGTCTCATGCGTATATTTCTGGAAGGGTACTAAATGAGAACGATGCCCCCTTGCAAGGCGTGAGTATACAAATGCTCAACGGCCAAAAAAATACAGTATCCGATTCGCTAGGTCGGTTCAGGATAAAAGTAATGGCCAACAAGCCTTTTGCCCTCATATTCTCCTCTATTGGGTATGCCAGCGTGCAGCAGGGTTACCTTATTGCCGCAGGCAAAGAAAAGGAAGCCATTATCCGTTTACTGCCAACTGTTGCCAAGCTACAAGAGGTTACCGTGCAAGACGACCGCAGCCACCGGGAAGCAGGTTCCGTAAGCATCAACCCCACAAAGGCACTGGAAAATCCATCACCGCTTGGTGGCATAGAAAGCCTGATAAAGGTTTTTGTTGGCAGCAACAATGAACTGACCTCCCAATACTCCGTGCGGGGCGGCAGCTACGATGAAAACTTAATTTATGTAAACGATTTTGAAATATTCAGGCCCTACCTAGTAACCAATGGGCAGCAAGAAGGGCTAAGTTTTATAAACCCGGAAATGACGGGCGGCATTAAGTTTTACACAGGCGGCTTCCAATCAAAGTATGGGGACAAGCTCAGCAGTGTGTTAGACATTACCTACCGCAAGCCAAAGGCTTTTGCTGGTTCTGCGTACACAGGCTTGCTAGAACAGGGGCTGCACTTAGAAGGCACAGCTGCCAACAACAAAGTAACTTATGAGTTTGGCGCAAGGAACCGAAGCAACAGGACTTTATTAAGCAGCCAGGAAACAAAAGGCAACTATGTTCCCTCCTCTTCCGATTTGCAAACACTAGTTACCTGGCAAGCCACCAGCAAGTTGCAGTTGGAATTATTGGCAAACTTGTCAGGCACAAGGTTTTCTTTGCAGCCAGAGGAAAGCAAGCTGACATCTTCTGTTTTCACCGCACTGTATTCGGAAAACCTAGGGCTAGATATATTTTTTTCGGGGCAGGAAAAAGACAAGTATAGCACCAATTTCATTGGCTTATCTGCCATTCACCAGCCACGCAAAAACCTAAGGCTAAAATGGATGCTTAGCAGCTTTACAGACAAGGAGCAAGAAAACCAAGACATTACGGGGGCTTATCTTTTTGGCGAAAGGGATTTTGCCAGCAAAAGTGCTACTTATGGCCTTATTGTAAACCCTCTTGGCGCAGGGGTGTATCAAAATTTTAGTAGGAACCAATTGCAAATAAATGTGCTAAACGCTAGCCATAAAGGCAGCCTAGACAAAGGCAAGCATTTTATACAGTGGGGCAATACCATAGAACACCAAAACATCACCGACAAGCTAAACGAATGGCAATACAATGACAGCGCTGGTTATTCGCTGCCATACAACCCAAGCAAATTAATGCTGTTTACTACCTTGAAAAGTAAAGCAGACCTAGACGTAAACCGTTTCAGTGGCTATGTGCAAGACAACATCCAGTTTAAAGACAGCAGCGATTTTATATTACAAATAGGCGCACGATACAATTACAATACCCTCAATAAAGAATTTTTGGTGTCGCCACGGATGGGTTTTTCGTTCAAGCCCAAAAACTCAAGGAATGTAATTTTCAAGTCTTCGGTAGGCATTTACCAGCAGCCTCCTTTTTATCGTGAGCTACGCCGCTACGACGGCACTGTAAACACCCATTTGTTAGCACAAAAAAGCTGGCAGGTAAGCACAGGGCTGGATGTGAACTTTGAAATGTTTAAGCGGCCAGCAAGGTTTACTACCGAAGCCTATTATAAAAACCTGTGGGACGTAGTGCCTTATGATGTTGACAATGTGCGTGTACGGTATTTTGGAGAGAACAACGCAAAAGCTTATGCCGTGGGCATTGAAAACAGGCTGTATGCCGAGCTGGTAAAAGATGCTGAAAGCTGGGTAAGTTTTAGCATCATGGGTACCAAGGAGAAAATTGATAATTTTAATTATTACCAATATACCAATGCTACTGGGCAAGTAATTGGGTCAGATACCAAAGACAAGGTAGTTACCGACAGTACTAAAAACCAAGTAGGCTGGATACGAAGGCCTACAGACCGCAGGTTTACCTTTGGGATGTTTTTCCAAGACTATATGAGCAACAACAAAAACCTTAAATTTTACCTGAACACCATATATGGTAGCAATTTGCCTTACAACATACCTAACAGCGTAAAATACCGCAATGCGTTAATTATACCTAGTTACCTGAGGGTAGACATGGGCTTTAGTGCCTTACTGATAGATGGGCAAAAAGCAAAAAGGAGAAGCCACTCCCCTTTCAGGAATTTCCAAAGTATTTGGGGCAGCTTGGAAGTGTTTAATATAATAGACAAAGACAATACTATAAGCTACCTGCTTATCAAAGATTTTCAAAATAATACTTATGCCATCCCCAACAGGCTTACCCCCCGCTTGCTGAACGTGAAAATAATAGCAAGATGGTAAGTGGGTAAAAAACCGATACATTTAACCGCAAAGAAAACAAAGGCTTTGCGCAAAGAAACGCAAAGCACTATCCATTTCAAGGTAAAACGCTACGCTAAAAGGAAGCCAGAATGGTGCAGTTTGGGTAACTGAGTAAAAAAGTAATATGTGGAAATAAAAAGTTATTTTAAAAGTATTATTTTTTGATTATAACGCACAGGCTTTGCCCAAACTTTGCGCCCTTTAAACGTAGCGTTTTACATTTTTACATCCCTTTGCGCCTTCTTTGCGTGAAAAACTCTGCGAACCTCTGCGGTTAAACCAATTCGCTTAAATTGAGGAGTTGTGTTTTTAAAAATCAAACTACCACAATTGATGCACCTGCTTTTTGATATAAGCATCATATACTGCCTGCATAGCCGTCAATTGCGCTTGTGTAAACTCGGGTACTAAAAAAGCCTCTAAATTACTTACAAGCTGCTCTGGCCTAGATGCACCGGGTATAATGCAGCTTACTTCCTTAAATTGTAAAATCCATTGCAGGGCAATGGGTGCAAGGTTTGGTTGATGTGGGAAAATGGCTTTTAGTGCTTCAACTGCTGCTAAGCCAGTATTGTAATCTACCCCAGAAAAAGTTTCGCCTTTGTCAAAAGCTTCGCCATTGCGGTTAAAGAAACGGTGGTCGCCTTCGGCAAAGGTTGACTGCTGTGTAAATTTGCCCGTAAGCAAGCCACTTGCAAGCGGCACACGCACAATGATGCCAATGTTTTTCTTTGCTGCTTCTTTAAAAAACAATTCTGCTGGCCTTTGCCTAAACAAGTTGAAGATAATTTGCACCGTGGTTACATTATCAAATTCTATCCCCTTCAATGCTTCTTCCACCCGTTCTACACTGATGCCAAGGTTTTGTATTTTGCCCTCTTGCTTTAGCTTGTCGAACAATTCAAATATCTCCGGGCGGTAATACACATCCGTAGGCGGGCAATGCAATTGTATCAGGTCCAATGTTTCCAGCCCCATGTTCCTAAGGCTGTTTTCTACAAACTTCCGAAGCACGGCAGGTTGATACGCTGCGTTTACATGTGGGTTCAGTTGCCTGCCACATTTGGTAGCTACAAATATTTTTTCAGACCGGGTGCGTATTAACTTGCCAACAGCTTTTTCGCTTTCGCCATCGGAATATACGTCTGCAGTATCAATGAAATTAATGCCCTTGTCAACGGCTTCGTTTAATATTTTATCTGCATTGGCATTGTTAAAAGGCTCGCCCCATTTGCCGCCTACCTGCCATGTGCCAAGGCTGATAGCAGATATTTCCATTCCTGTTTTTCCTAGTTTCCTGTATTGCATATTTGTGTGTTTATTTTCTTCGTGAGTTGAACGGCAGTTATTCGGAAGTTTACTTCGCACGGAAATTAATCGGGAGTTTGCTCTACACGGGAGTTGTGCGGGAGTTGGTCGAGGGTTAAACGTAAATCGCAAGTTTGGGAAGCACTATTACTTAACTTTTGTTACCCCCATTTACATATGATTACTTCCGATTTACGTTCAACTCCCGCTTACTCCCGACTAACTCCCGACCAACTTCCGAATGCCCTCCAGCTATTTCTTCTTCGCCCCCCTTTTTATCGGTTTGCCATATTTTTTCATCATCTTGTCTTTATGGCTCACCCTGCTATTTACCTTGCTGTTCTTGGCCGATTTTTCATGGAAAGCAGGCCCCACGTTTTCCTTTTTAGGCAGCTTTACCAAATAGGTTTTCATGTGTATCTTCGGCTTTTCATCCTCGGTAAGCACATCCGATATTTCCAAATCGTCCGGCAAAGCCATTATTGGCACTTGAAAATTCATCAATGCCTCAATTTTTTCCAGCGATTCTTTTTCTTTTTCCGTAATAAAACTAAGAGAAATCCCTTTTTTATCTGCCCTACCCGTTCGGCCAATACGGTGGATATAGTTTTCTGGCACTTCGGGTATGTCGAAGTTAAAAACGTGCGTTACCTCCGAAATATCTAGCCCACGGGCAATAATATCTGTGGCAATTAAAAAGCGATAGACCCCCTGCTGGAATTGCTTCACCGTGTTCAGCCGGTGGTTTTGGTGCTTGTTGGAATGTATTACCCCCACTTTTTCCGGGAAAGCGGCTTCCATTGTTTCGCCTAGTTGGTCTGCCAGTTGCTTGGTGGCCACAAACACCAATACTTTGCTCATCTGTTCATTTTGTTGCAGCAGCAGGCGTAGCAGGTTTGTTTTGGTGTAAAAATTAGGCACATGGTAGGCTTGCTGGTCAATATTTGCCAATGGCGTGCCTGTGGGTGCAGCCTCGATATAAATAGGGTCGTTGAAAAAAGTGGCAATCAATTGTTCCACTTCATCAATAATGGTGGCCGAGAACATCAGGTTCTGCCTTTTGGGTGGCAGCAGGTCTAGTATATTTTTCAACTGCGTGCGGAAACCGAGGTTCAGCATTTCATCTACCTCGTCAATTACCAATCGCTTAATGGATTTTGTTTTGAAAGAAGCATCATAAAGCAGGTCTATCAGCCTGCCTGGCGTGCCTACAATAATGTCTGCCCCATCTTCCAACGCCAGCTTCTGGGTGTTGATGTTTACCCCGCCATACACGCCCACGGCGGTCAGGTTCATATAGCTGCCTATTTCTTTAATGGCATCTACCACTTGCACCACCAGCTCCCGGGTTGGCACAATGATTAATACCTGTGGCTCTTTTTGCTTGTTAAACGCCCATAGCCGCAGGCAAGGGAGCAAATAAGCAAAGGTTTTGCCCGTGCCTGTCTGGGCAATGCCGCACACATCCCTGCCGGACATTATTACCGGGAATGCTTTCTGCTGTATGGTAGTTGGCTGCGCATAGCCCAAATTAGCAAGGGCATTGCGCAAAGGGGTGTTTAAATTTAAGTCGTCAAAAGTCATAATACTTGCCTCCTTGTGTGAAGAAGTATTGCGAAGTTAACTGATGAGGGGCAATTGTGGGGATTGAGTTGCCCCCAACGACTAAACTACTGTGCATTACAAATCTGTGAACTGGTTTTGTTTTAATTGAAGCGAGGGCTTGAACACAAAGACCCACACAGCCATAAACGCAAAGAAGTCGCAAATAAAAGGAAAAAAAACGCTTGGCTTAAAGGATGCAAAGTTTAAGAAAAGCCACTAGTTTATATCCTAAAGCGAGTTGCTAAAGGAGTTTATTACTTAAAAAATATCTGCCTTCACTGACAAGGCTATAATGTTTTTTTGTGGAATAAAATTAAAAAGCCTTTGCTTGGCATCAACTAATGCCATAGTTACAGATGTTGCATCAGTAGTACCCACCATGCTTACAATACCCATTATTAATGCAGTTTTCAGTAGTAGAATTAATTTTTCAGTAATCATCGTGCTATATATTTATTGATTAAAATATAAAAGCAATTATTGCTCACACATTTTCCTTGATAACAAGAACGTAATATTCATGCCAAGATGTTGCTGAGCAGCTTTTTTGTTTTTTGTTGATCGTTTTTGGGCATTAAAGGGCGAAAAGGGTTTTTTAAGTGGCAAATTCCCATGGTGCAAGAGACGATGTGTAGCAAAAAATAAGCAATCTTATTATTTTTCTGTTTTGTTTGGTATTTAATCGTTCTTGTTGATACAAAGAAAATAGGACTTATTTATTTATATATACTAAAATTAATTTTAGGCTACCCTAAATTTATTACATTTGTAGTATGAAGAAAGTATTTGTTTTTTTATTTGCAGTATCAACAGCTGTTGCTAGCTTGGCACAAGAACCGTTGGATACCAATTTCCACAGGCATATTTCCCTGCACTTCCAGGCAACTGTTATTCCCCAGTATCATTTCGATTTCGCAGCACCTTATACAGGTGCTAATAGTTTTTTACCTTCGGAACCAGTGGCAACCTCGCTTACTACCACGCTTTTCATTAATTACAAAGCAGCTAAGAATACCTATATTATTTTTAATCCAGAAGCAGCAGCAGGCAAAGGGCTTAGCAAAACCCAAGGCATAGCGGGTTTTCCTAATGGGGAAGTGTACAGGGTAGGCAGCCCAAAGTTTAAGCCATTTATTGCCCGGTTGTACATTGAGCAGCGCTTTGCATTGAGCAAACAATTGGAGAACGTGAGGGACGATGAAAACCAAGTAGCCGAAACGGCACACAAGGATTATTTTTCTGTTATAGCAGGGAAATTTTCGCTTACCGATTTTTTTGACAACTCTGAAATAAGCCATGACCCACGCACGCAGTTTATGAACTGGAGCCTTATGGGTAGCGGCGCATGGGACTACCCCGCCAACACCCGTGGCTATACCATGGGGGTGGTGCTGCAAGCCGTGTATAAAGGCTTTTCTCTGAAATATGCCAATACGGCAATGCCAAAAACAGCCAATGGCGAAAACATGGAATGGAAAGGGAACGATGCCATGGGGCAGGTGATAGAAGCTTCAGTAGAAAAATTTCATTTATTGAAGAAAAAGGAAGGTAGGTATTTTAGCTTACGTGCAGGTTTTTACAGCAACCATGCACACATGGGCAACTATGCGCTATCGGTTGCTAATGGCACACAAAATAATATGGCACCTGATATTGACAGCAGCAGAGAGTATGGCCGAGCCAAGAATGGCTATTATGGCACGCTTGAAAGCCATTGGGGCAAAATACATCATTTCATTAAGCACAGCTGGAACGACGGCAAAAATGAAACTTGGGCATTTACAGAAATAGACAACAGCATTGCCACTGGCTTCCAATTTGATGGGAGCATCTGGAAACGCAAAAAGGATGTGCTGGGTATTGCCTTTGCAAGCAATGGCATTTCTAACAATCATAGGCAGTATCTTGCAAATGGGGGCTATGGCTTTATTATTGGCGATGGGGGATTGAACTATGCACACGAGAAAATTGTGGAAGCCTATTATTCTTTCCCTTTAGTAGGGCATATAACGGCTACTGCTGATTACCAGTATGTTACCAACCCTGCCTACAACAAAGACAGGGGACCAGTGCAGTTGGTGGCTGTAAGGCTGCATTTGTCATTGTAATTTTTTTTTCTTGCCACAAAGGCCCGAAGTTATAAAGGTACACAAAGAAAAAGGTTATTGCAAAATACAAAGCTCCTTGTTCTTTTATTTTCTTTCTTCTACTTTATCTCCTTGGTGCTTCTTAGAACCTTTGAGACTTTGTGGCAATAAGTCCCACCCCTTAAACAAAGGAGTACGCTCAAAATTGATAAAAGAGATGCCCGCACTACTTAATTTTGTGGCATGACAGCATATTTATTCGATACTACTTCTGTTTTGTGCATTGGGATAATCAGCTTGGTTTGGTGTTTGTATTTGTTTATCCGTGCTGTTAAATGCCAATGCGTTGTGCGTTTTACATTGTGCTTTGTGATGGTTTTCGTTTGTATAGGCAGCTTTTATTGCTTGATTGATTTTTCTGAGAGCCAAGCTACAGACCTGCAAGCAGTTGCGCAGGCATTCCCTTGATTTACTATATATCACCGAGTATTAAAAGAGGCGATGAAGCGTTTTATGCTGCTTTCATCCCTTTTTTTTCAACTATAAATACTACCCATATCAATACAACTATATTCAGGTGTATAAAAAAATTTGATGCACAACTGATGTTTAGTAATACTTTTAAAATAACTTTCCCATTCCGAATAAGGCTGAAAAATGAAAAGCCTTATTCGGAATTTCGGAAACATTGCCTAAAGGTGCACTTCTTTTAAAACCTATTTGTTTATCAACAGCTTTTCATTGTAGCTGCCAGTGCCCGTTGTTACTTTTAGCACATACACACCGTTTGACAAGGACTGGGTATTTAGCTTGTAAGCGTTTGTAACTCCGCTTAGCATTTGCGTAATCACGACTTTGCCTGACATGTTGTACACTGCAATAGTTGCTTTGTCAACGGATTGGGTGAAACTAATGGTTGTAAAATCTTTTGCAGGATTGGGGGAAATGGTGAGTGGTGAGTAGTGAGTGGTGAGTACAACCGCAACCAACTTGCTATAGCTAAAACTACCGTCTTTATCAACCATTTGCAAGCGGTAGTAGTTTGTGCCATCGGCTGGGTTATTGTCTGTAAAGGCATAGCTATTTGCTCCGCTGCCTATTGCCGCTACTGTGCCAATTGTGGTAAATCCTTTGCCATCAATGCTATGTTCTACTTTAAAATGGCTGGTATTGGTTTCTGTTGTGGTTTGCCACTCGGTTTGGATGGCATAGTTGGCTGCCTTGGCAGTGAAACTTAGCAGCATAAGGGGCAATGGCGCAGGCGTAACCTTACGGATGCGGTAATTGCCATAGTCGGATATTATCAAATTGCCAGCATTATCCAATGCTATTGAAATAGGCAAATTTAGCTGTGCATTTTTTGCAAGCCCACCATCGCCGCTAAAGCCTGTGCCTCCCTTGCCAACTACCGTGGTGATGATGCCTAAACTATCTATCTTCCTTATAACATTGTTGTACGCATCAGCAAAAAAAAGTACTCCATTGGGGGCAATTGCCAGCCCCGCTGGGGCACTTAGCAATGCAAATTTAGCCATGCCACCATCGCCACTATACCCTATATTGCCATTGCCGGCAATGGTAGTGATAATGCCTTTTGTGTCAACTTTCCTGATGATGTTGGTATCTGGGTCGCTGAAATATAAGTTGCCTTTTTTATCTATTGCCGTGGCGAAAGGGGAGCCAATTTGCGCATTTATGGCCAGCCCACCATCGCCTGCATGTCCACGCTGCCCATTGCCCGCAATGGTGGTAATAATGCCTTTCGTATTTATTTTACGAATGCGATGATTGTTTTGGTCAACAAAATATACGTTTCCTGCTGCGTCTATCGATATGCCAGATGGATAGTTGAGCCTTGCGTTAACTGCCAAGATGCTATCGCCATTGAAGCCCCCATTCCAATTAGAATCTATGCCAGCAATAGTAGTGATGATGCCATTGGCGGCTACTTTTCGGATACGGGAAAGACCTTGGTCGCAAATAAAAAGGTTGCCAGATGAGTCAGTAGCGATACTTTCAGGATCTTCCAGCGGTGCTTTCAAGGCTTGTCCACCATCCCCACTCAAGCCTTGTAAGCCGTTGCCGGCATAAGTAGCCACAATTCCTGAAGTGTTTATTTTTCGTATGCGTGAATCATTAGAAGCCGCATAATAGATGTTGCCTTTGTTGTCGGTTGCCAATCCCCAACCACTTACTTGGGCTTGTGTAGCCGCAATATTCTCGCCATTCAGGGCACTTGTGCCATTGCCAGCCGCCGTGCCTACTACACCTGTGCTGCCAACATGCTTAATACGGAAATGCGTAATGCCATAATCATTAGAACCTTGGCTAGAATAGAGTAGGGTATCGTATGCCTCCACAAAATAAAAATCGTTTGCTCTGCCAAATGCTACCTTGCCTTCTGCATCCCAGAGACCAGAAAGCCCAATACTGTTTTGGCTGGCAATTGTTCCATCAGTGGCAGGGGCATTTATACCATTGCCAGCCACGGTGCTAATGATGCCTAATGTATCTACTTTCCTTATTCGGTGGTTGCGGTAGTCAGTAATAAATAAATTATCCTTTGCGTCAATATTTATGGCCAACTGGTCGCTCAATTGCGCATTTTTGGCCAGGCCTCCATCCCCTATGGAAGTAGCGTTTATATCTCCTGCCACTAAGTGTATGATGCCCGCTGTATCTACTTTATAAACACTAGAGAAAGCAGTTGTATAAATACAGCCTTTGCTGTCAATAGCTAGAGTTTGGTTATAGTTGTACCCTCCAACATTTGTTGCCACGCCACCTTCTGCCCAAGTATCGCTTCCCCCTCCTACCACGGTGGTGATGATACCATTTTTGTCCACTTTTCTTATCTTGTAATTATCTGCTATAAAAATATTGCCCTTGGCATCTATAGCTACCCCATAAGGATCCTTCAATTGTGCCTGCGTGGCTAGGCCGCTATCGCCAGTATCACCATAAGAACCGTTGCCCGCAATAGTGGTAACAACCCCAGATACCGATATTTTGCGGATGCGGTAACGGTACCTATCTGCAAAAAAAATATTCCCTATTGAATCAACGGTTAGACCGCCAAGGTCGTAACCAAAGCCAGTAGAGTCTTTAAATGTGCTAACGGCCACCGAGCTAAGTTTGCCGTTGCTTGCTAGCACTTTGCGGATAGCACCGCCGTTAGCACCATCTGATGTAAAATAAAGGTTGCCAGCTTTGTCTGATGCGATGCCATACACATAGCCAATGCCCACATTGGCGGCTTGGTAGCCATCTGCATTGCCTATGCCAGCAATAGTGGTGATGATTTGGGCTTTTAGCACATTTGTACCCGAACAAAAAATAATAGCAACTAGGGCTGCCATCCTTGCATAAGCGTAAAATTTTATTTTCATAAAACTTGTTTTTGGTTTTTATTGTATTTTGGGTGATGTTTTTTAAAATCCAATTGCAATTTATCAACAATAAGGTTACTAATCCAATATTATTTCACCCTATAGGAAAATTTGTACACATGGGTGTAAATGAGTAAAAAAGGGTGCGCAAAGGCTCACGATGAGTAACTCAGCCTAGTTAGAAACAACCATTTTATGCGAAGTGCTATACCCGTTGCTAGTATATGTCGCCCCTTTGAGGCTTTGCAGGCCTATTTGTGCCATAACATTGGTTGTAAAGAAGTTTTTCGCTTTTTTAGTAAAAATTCACCCTAACACAACCTTACTCCCATCCGACCCCACTTATATAGACTGGTAACGACAAACTTTTGCACGGGATAGGGAGCAAGCGAGGGGCAAAACGAGAACACTTATATAATTTTTATACTATTATTTTTTCCGGGTTTTTTATTAAGATAGTTTCAGTTTTACCAATTTTGTGTATTTTTATGCTATTGCGGATTTTTTTTAAAATTATCATATCCTTTGTAAAACATTGAATATCAACAATATTGACAAAAACCTTGTATCAAAAAAGTATCATTTAGGATAATTTTACTATGATTTATTGATAACAAACTGATAGTAGATTAATCATTTTGTGATAATAAAGTGATAATTTATTGATAAGGAATTATAATACCCTAATTTTCAAAAACTACTATTTTAATATTAGTAAAAAAAGAACTACGATACTGCTTCCGCGACACCAGCTTTGTATAAGGTGCATCTATAGTACAAAGATAAGGTTTTTATAAATTAGGGGGACGTTTCAGGACAAATCAGAAATAGGCAACTCAGCGAAAAATTTTTATGTACCCTAAAATAACCATTTAGTAATGTTTCCGAAATAACTTTCCCCATTCCTGTTAATTTCTAAAAAATTATTTAACCACAAAGAACACAAAAATTTTGCGCAAAGTAGCAAAAAGAGCGGAGTAACCACCTCGGCCGATGGCCACCCCTCAAGAGCTACCGTGTACAAACATCTTAGGTTTAACCACAAAGCACACAAGAATTAATACAAAGGGCACTGCCATCGGAGAGGGGAATTAAGAAGCGTTTCACTTTAAGGACACAAAGAATAGTGCAAAAGGCTGATAAAATGAAAAAATCCTTATTCGGAAACGGGGAAATTTATTTTGAAAATATTACTAAGGCACAATAGGCACATAAATTTGAAAAAGAATAAAGGGGTATTTACAACATAAGCTGCATTTAATAAAAAAACTTGCTTCTTTTAGGCTATGTTGCCTTATCTAAGCGAAGCAGTTTTTTTAAACTATGTGGATATGTGCTTAGAAACAGATGTGTATAAGTTTGCGTTAAGGCAGTTCCCTAATTTTTATTATCTACTTTCCCTTGTGTATATACTGGCCAGTCATCTGTCCTGAAAGGAGAGGCGGGCAGGCCTTCTTTATTGGCTAGGTTGGCATCCACAGGGCTTTGGCCCCAACCATAACGCACCGAAACTGGCTGGCTAACAGATGGGCTGCTGATTACTATTTCATCTTTGCCTACTATCTTGGCATCGCCCCAAACAAATGCTTTGTCAGCACCCGCTATAGCAAAACCTTTCAGGGCATCCCCAACCCTAATTGATAGGCCAGTACCCGTATTGGTAAAATAAACATGCACTTCATTGCCTTTAATGGTATATGATTTCAGCAAAGGGGATAAGGACGCATCTTTGTACCCATATACCATTTTCATGGCTGCAAACGCCATCCTGTGGCCTACTGGTTTTTTGTTGTGCGGGTGTATATCGTTGGGATTGCCTAGTTCTAAGGTAACCACCATCGATGTATTGGGAAGCGACAAAGCCGCCGCTTGCGATTCGCGTAAGTCGGCCCATTCGCTTTTGTCTTCAACTGGCTCATTTTTTATTTTGCCAAAAACAGGCAGTTGTGCAAAAATGAATGGCAGGCTGCCTTGGCCAAACTGTTGCCGCCAATCGGTTATCATATTTTTAAAGATTGTCCTGTAAAAATAACCTACTGCCGCATCGTTCTCGCCTTGATACCATAGTATGCCCTTTATAGACAAGGGCAACAAAGGGCTTATTTTTACATTAAAAATTGAACTCACGGTGGTGTTAGGTGCCACTTTTTCCAATGTTGTGGTTAGTTTTGCTATTTCTGCTGCAGTTAGCGTAGTCGTTGTTTCCCATTGGCCGGCAATAGGGAACTTGTCTTGGTGATAAGGATCCGTATTTTGCAACACCATCCTGCTGGCCTGGCCTTGGAAAAGGGTGGATGTATCTGCATCTACTACCCTAAGCACGAGTATATTTTTGCCTGGTACTAGCGTGTTGGGCTTCAGGAAAAATTTATTTTCATTGCGCAAATAGTTGTTGCCGGCAACTTTCACGCCGTTTATATACATCTCACTTATTCCCCATATCCTGCCGTAATACACAAAAAATACGCCGTCTTTCACGCTTGCAGGAAGTTCCATTTCTTTCCTGTACCAATGTGCCCCCATAAATTCCTTTGGCTGTGGGCCAGGTAATTGTACAGGTAACCATGTGGCATCGCCCTTGTTGCCTTTTGTCCATTGTTGTATATAGCCCTTGTCGGCTGCAAAATATTTTTTGTTGTTATTATTGGTAATAGCATAGTTTTTAGTACTAATGCTGTCTATTGCATTGGCAGTATAGCGGTTGCGCAAAAAAGTATCCAGCAGGGCTTTGTACTCGGGGATGTTTGCAATGCCTTGCTCGCTAGTCCATGCTTTTACGCTCGTGCCACCCCAAGAGGAACTGATGATACCGATAGGTACGCCCGTTTCCTTATTTATTTTCTGTGCAAAATAATAACTTACTGCGCTAAGCGAGATAGCTGTTTGCTTGTTGCAAAGCTGCCAGTCTAGTTTCCTTACATCTTTCTGTGGGTAGTTTGAAATAATGCTTGGGAAAATAACAAAGCGGATATTGCTGTTCTCTATCATATCGGATGCCACGCTGTCTGTATTGCCAAAGCTAAAATCCATATTGCTTTGGCCGCTTGTAAGCCACACATCGCCCATAAGTATATTTGTATAAATAGTTACGGTGTCGCCCATTATTTTCAGTTCCACATTGCTGCCTGCTTTTTGCTGTGGGAAGGTTACCTGCCAATTGCCATCGGCACCTGCATCCACTGTTTTTGTTTTGCCAGCAAATTCTATGGCAAAACCTGTATTGGGCGATGCCGTACCCCAAAACTTGATAGGCTTGTCCCTTTGTAACACCATATTGCTGCCAAAAAATCCTGGCAATTTTATATTTTTAGGGTTAGCTTGTCCAAAAGAAATATGGGTCAGCAACATTAATAAGAGGAGGCTTGAGATGATTTTTTTCATATTTTTTATATTATTTTATTTATTATTATAATGTGTTTTTGAGAGACTGTGTATGGTATCTACACAAATACCATGCAATCAAGTGTTCCCTTCAAGCGTGTAAACCTCACCCCCCAACCCCCTCTCCAAAGGCGAGGGGGAGCCAACCGTTGACAAAATACAAGTGGTTTTATGATAAACTTTCCTTGCAGCTATCTATTGGGATTACACTAAAATAGCTATAAAGAATTGTTTATATACTTTATATGTAGGAGAAAGAGCGGTGTCTTGCCTCACCCCTACAACAAATCCTTTTAATCTCACTAATCCTAAAAATCATGGTTCAGAAAGCCTATTTCTTCGCTTGTACCGACAATACCAATGCATCATTAGCCTTTAGCACCAACTGTTTTTCGGATGTGTAGTTGCCATAAAGGCTTTTAGCTATTTTCCATCCATTTTTAATAATAGGGGCAATGGTAAGGTCTTCCGTGCCGTAATTAATTAATACCACTACTTTTTCATTGTCGCTTAGCGGATGCTCAGTAACACCGATATAGGGGTTGTTTTGCGTTAGCACTCTTTCTTTAATAAATGGCGCGGCAATTTGCTTGTAAATATTTGAATAAGCAGGCTGACCTTTGTCAAAAGCCCCGGTAAGCGTGGTAAGGTTATTTTCTAAGGGGAATGTGAGCAAGTAAATTTCACCCTTGCCATAGCTGGCTTTTAGGAACACAGGGTTACCGTCATCTTCTTTTGCCAACACGGTTGCTTGCTTGGGGTCGATGAATAGCTTTCTTTCTGAAGCATTTGTGAACCGCAGGCTATCCCCAAAAAATTTACCAAGAAAAGAAACATCGCCACGTCGTTTGATATTTGTGGAAATTTCGATGCCCATCGGGCCAGTGAGCGAGTGCAGGTAAGCATTGTCTAATGATAGGTAAAGAGTGGCACCTGCTTTTACTTTTTCTAGCAACTCCAACCAAGCCCCCTTCATGATTGGCTCAATAAATTTCATGGATGGCAACAGGTAAAGGGGCGCATCTTTCAATGGCTGACCTGCTTTCTGGAACTGGAAATCGAAGCCAGCTTGCTTGGCCAAAACAAAACTAGAATAAGCCACCGACCAATTGTCTTGACCATCTGTAAGCACGCATACTGCCTCTGTTTTGCGGGGAGGCAATGTTTTAAAAGGCAGTTTGTCAATAAAACTGCTGAAATTCTTGATTTCGTTGAATACTGGTTTCGGGGTGCGGTCTTCTTTTATCAAGCCCAGCTCTGCCTCCACTGCTGCAAAATTATAAGGCGGAAAATTAAAGCTTGCTTGGTCGTAAGCGCACCACCAAAATGTGCCCCTGCAATCGTGTGCCCAATTGGAGAAAAATGCTGTACGGGCAAAAGCTGCTTTTTCCTTTTCACCACCTGTCATAGGCCCCATAACGCCTGTTTCCTCAGTAAGGCAAGGCTTACCGCCTACATCGCTATACAACTTGGTTTCGGCAGCACCATGCAGGATGGTACGCATGGTGTTGATGCCATCTTGGCTGGTGTATTTTGTCCACAACGAATAAGGGTGCGTAGTAAGCACATCCGTAAAAATTGCCTGATCAACCATTTGCCAAGCTTCATTATCCTCCACATTTTGACTGTGCATACCCGACACAATTGGCCTTGTATTGTCAGCTGTGCGTATAGCACCTGCAAGTACTGCCTGCCAAACATAAGCTTGATAATGGTTGTCTAGTTTCTGCATCACATTGCACTCATTACCAAAATCCCATGCAAGGATGGCTGGTTTGCTTTTTAGGCGGTTAACAAATGTGGAAATAAACTTTTGCTGCCAAGTAAGTGCTTCTGGGTCGGTGATAATATCCCTGCCTTCCAAGGCTGGCGGCACAAACAATTGCCCACTCATCCAGCCTGTAATGAGGCCCACGACTAGTTTTAAATGGTACTTATTTGCAAGGTCTGCCACAACTTCAAAGTGTTGCAACTGCTCCTCGCTCATGCCATTGGCACCTACGCCTGTGGCCGGTAATGGCAACTCGTCTTTAAAAGACATGTATTTTTTTCTACCTTCTGCAGTATAAACTTGATGGATGGGTTGAAAATCGGGCCATAAAGGGAATAACCTTAGCGCTTTAACACCATTCTCCGACAATTGTGCAAAGTCTTTTTCTATGATGTCTGGCCTAAAGTCACGCCACATGTGCACGCCGGCATAAGAAGCCCAATAGTTTACGCCCACGGCAAAACTGCCCTGTTGGGTAAGCAGGTTGTTTTCCTGGGCGTATGGCTTGTTGGAAAACAAAGAGAGGCAAAGCAATAGGCAGCAACTAACTGCCCCGTTTTTAAGTGTACGCATATTGTAGGTTGTTTTAGACCACTGATTAAAAATGATTTTACTGATTCGTATGATTATAGCCCCTATGGCTGCATAAAAATATTCGCTTTTGCCTGTTAGATTTGGCAACTTTTAGAAAGTTACCAAATCAGATTGCCTTACAAATCCAGCCGCATGGCCACATCGCAATCTGCCTTCTTGTCCTTTTCTGATATCTGAACAGGCTGGAAGCCATATTTTTTATACAACCCTATTGCTGTGCCCAGTTGGCTATTTGTTTTCAATATCATAGCGGCATAGCCTAGTTCTTTTGCTTTTGCAATGGCCGTTTGCAACAATAGTTTACCTATGCCTTTGCCCTGTTCCTGCACCAACAGGTACATTTTCCTTAGTTCGCAAGTGGTGTCGTCTATGCGGCCGATGGCAACAGAAGCCGTTAAACCCCCAGCATCATTTTTTAATACCCAGAAATAACCCTTTTGGCTAAAATAATTTGCCTCCAAATCGTTTATGTCATCATCCACAAAAGTTGGGCGCAGGTGGTACAAGCCGCTTGCGCCCAGCACACTAGCAATGAGTTCGTGTATGGCGAGGCCATCTGCTTTTGTGGCTTTTATGATTGTTCTACTGTCCATTGTTTATATTTTTGGCCTTTTTTGCCACTAAGGCACCAAGGCTCAAAGTGTCACTAAGGAAAAGATTCTATGCCTCCATATTTCCTACCACGGGTTGCACCCGTGGCTACTGTTGTTCAACCCTTTCAGGGTTTTTAATATCCTTCCATCTTCTTTAATACTATTCTTTGGACAAGCAATTTCAATTAGCCGCACATCAAATTCCACGCTAATCAGCTAATATTTTATCGAAACTTGGGGGCAAATTGCTGCTACCCCATGCTGATTGCTTTGCACCCATTATTAAAACCAACTTGCCTCCTTTCATAATGTCTCTATGCCTTATCCATGCTTGGTTCCAAGGCTTGCCATTTAACGTGGCAGATTGTATATAAGTATTCGCTGCCGATAACTCTTTTGCTTCTATGCTGAAAGATTTGCCATCTTTGAGTTCAAATTGAGAAGATAAAAAAGTTGGCGTTGTAAGCAAATAAATATCCTGCCCCGCCATTGGGTAAATGCCCATGTTGCCCCATATATACCATGCGGATGTGGTACCCGCATCATCATTGCCCGGCCAGCCGCTGCTGGTGGTGTTGTATTTTGTTTTGAAAACTTCTCTCAGCCTTTCATAGGTTTTGTGGGGTTGACCTGCATAAATATACATATAAGGCAGGTGCATCCCAGGTTCGTTATCGGCTTCAAAATGGTTTCCATCAAAAATTTCATCTAGGAAACTAATAAACTTTTCTTTGCCGCCATGTAGCTGGATCATCTTATTCACATCCTGTACGGCTGAGCAACTGTATGAGTATGGCGAGCCTTCGTAATAAGGGCCTTTCCAGCCCATCCAAGCACCATTTAGCATTTTGCCATTGGTTTCGCCCTTGTCTCCGCCTGCTATCCATCTGCCCAAAGAATCTTTTGCCCAAAATACTTGCAGTGAATCGCAATACAATGTTTTGAATATGGTGGAAGACCTATTAAGGAATTGATTGTAAGCTTTTGTTTTGCCGAGCTTTTTTGCTGCTAAGCCAATGCAAAAATCGTTGTAGGAATATTCTATGCTCCTGGAAGTACCTGTTGGTGCAAAGCCTGTTTTATACCAGTTTTCAACAGGTATATAGCCATATTTATTATAGATGTTTACATAGCGGCCAGCAATGGAAGGGTCGGGCGCTTCATGTTCCACATCGTTCACCATTGCCTTGTAAGCAAGTTCGTAATCAAAGCCTTTTATGCCTTTTACAATCGCTTCAGCCACCACTACATCTGGATTACTACCGCCTTGCACACTGCCATAGCTGCCACCTGTCCATGCCTCGGGCAACCATCCTTTGTGCTGCTGCACATCTATCAGGCAACGTACAATTTCCGATGCTTTTTTAGTATCGATAATGGTAAGCAATGGGTTAGTGGTACGGTAAGTATCCCAAAAAGTATAAAAATCCCAAAAATGTGGCTCGTTTGATTTCCAAAGGGGATTGTCGCCTGTTAAATCCCTCGGTATCATTGCCTGCCTGTAAAAACTTGTGTAGAACAATTGCTGCTGCGTGGCAGTGCCACCTGATACTTTTATGCGGTTCAAGAAATGCGCCCAAGTGGAGTCACAAGATTTTTTGAAGGTATTAAACTCCCAGCCCGGCGATTGGTTAAAATAGGCTTCAGCATGTTCAATGCTTGTATAAGACATGGCCAATTTCAATTTCACTTGGTTACTCTTCTTATTTACCAAGAACTTAAAAAAAGCCCCGAGGTACAAATTATTCTTTAGAGCCGATTGGGCAACCATTTTACCTCTGCTTAAAATATCCCCATCCCATGTGCCTTTATCAATAGCTGGCTTGTCAAACTCAGCATAAAAGTAAATCGTGTATGGGTTATCGCCCCCCCAACCACCTTTGTATTTGGCATAACCTTTTACTATTTTATCAGAAACTATTTCTACATGGGCTTCTGTGCAATAGCTTTTTTCCTTGGTTAGGCGGGTGGAAGAAACATCTAGCAAAATATTGGCAGTATCCACCTCGGCAAATGTGTATTGATGGAAGCCCACATGTGGATTGGCCAATGTTAGTGCCACATTGATGCCGCTATTCCCAACATCGCAGGTATAATAGCCCGGGCTTGCAAATTCATTTTTTGCATCAAAAGCCTTGTTTACTAACTGAATGTTGCCCACCTGTGGCAACACGGCAAAGTTTCCATAGCGACCACCGCCGCCTGTGCCACTGGTACGGGCATGGCTAAAACCAATTAATTTTTTGTTGGGGGCATAGCCATACCCCGAGGGTGACTGTACATATTCTACATCTGGGCCCAGGCTTACGACACTATATGGCAACGTGGCGGCAGGGTGCATATTGCCACCGCCATGCACGCCTATAAATGGGTCTACTTTATTTACCACATCTGTTTTTTCTTGTGCAAGCGTGACAACTGCATTGCTTAGACAAAAAGAAAAAACAAATAGATTCTTGATTAATTGCATCGTTATTTTTATATGTAAAATTTATTTTCCACCTTGCCCAGCCTTCAATTTGCCCAATATCCAATCATTCATTTTACCAACCGTTTCAGGTATGTCGTAATGCCCGGTTTCTAGGTTCAAGATTAATTGTTTGGGGGCGATAATACTGTTGTAGGCAGCATACATAGATGTGGGCGGTACTATATCATCGTTGTAACCCCAAGTATATAGCCCTTCTACTTTTAACGACTTGGCAAAGTTCACCACGTCGTAATAGCCAATTGTTTCCACTTTGTCTTTTTCGTTGTTCATTTTATCGTACTTGTAATAAAAAAACAATGGCCATCCACCTGCACGGCCGTGCAGGAAGCCTGTTAAATCGGCCAATGCTGGGTAATGTGCCGCCAATACTTTTACACGGCTATCTAATGCTGCTGTAACAATGGTTAATGCACCGCCTTGGCTTCCACCTGTAACGCCTATGTTTTGCCCATCATATTGAGGCAGGCTGGTTAAAAAATCAATGGAGCGAACACAGCCCAAATACACCCGCTTGTAGTAATAGTTGTTTTTATCGTCTAAACCATACCATGCATAGCCCTTTAAAGCACCAACCCCCAAGTTGCTGTACACCCCATCATCCAAGGTTACGGGTATGCCGTGTATACCTACCTGAAAAGTAATCACGCCTTTTTCTGCCAAGCCAACTTCGCCATAATAAGCACGAACGCCAGCACCTGGTGGGATAAACAAGGCTGGGTATTTCCCCTCCTTTTTAGGGACACATAAAATGCCATAAAACCTAGTGTTGTTGATGTTGCCAAGGCTTACTTCATACACATTCACATTGCCTGTACACCTTTCTGGCAATAACCTCATCTTGGCATCAATAGGCACTTTGGCGAGGCTTTTTTTTGCAACGTCCCAAAAACTATCAAAGTCCGTGGGCATTGTTACGGTTGGCTTTATATCTTCCGGGTTGTAGCCAGCAGTAGCAAGGTTGGAATATTTAAAGCCATCTACATAGGCGGTTACCGTGCAGCGCAAAAAACCAGGCACTTTTAAGGTGCCGCCTTCAATATCCATCTTGCCATTGGCTAAGGTAGCACTGTCTATTTTGGTAGGCGGCTGCTTTTCAGGGCCTATTTCATAAGCAATACGGGTATTTGGCAAGGGATTGCCATTTTTGATAACCGTAACTGAAAAGGTTGCTTTTTCGCCTAGATTGTATTTCCAGTCTGTATGGCTGGGGGCTACTATTATTTTCACGGCTTGTGGCACTTGTGCCATCACAATATTGCTTATAAGAAGCCAAGAAGAAAGCCATAATTTGAGCGTGTGTTTCATTTTTGCATTTATAGTTATATAGTTAAAAAAAGTTTATTTCATCTCTGTATTTATACTTAAATTCCATTAACTTGCTGTGTTCTATAGCTTATTTTAATATGTATCTGGTTCGTTGGTTCCCCACTTATCCTTCGTTCATCCTTCGTTCATCCTTCGTTCATCCTTCGTTCATCCTTCGTTCATCCTTCGTTCAGCATTCGTTCATCCTTCGTTCAGCATTCGTTCATCCTTCGTTCAGCATTCGTTCATCCTTCGTTCAGCATTCGTTCAGCCTTCGTTCAGCATTCGTTCAGCATTCGTTCAGCATTCGTTCAGCCTTCGTTCATCCTTCGAAAGTTGTTCGTTAGGCATTTGAGAGTTTAGCGCAAGTTTTCCGACCCTTGATATGAACTTCCCGAAAGTTTGAAAATTTGGGAAAGTTGCCTTAGACGTTCATCCTTCATTAGGCAAACTATAGTTAGACGGAAGTCATTCGCAAGTTGTTCAAATAATGTTCTTGCATCCTTCGCTTGCCTTCCACTGACGCTTTGTAATAATACTTTTCACTACATACTATTGTCCAAATAACCTACGTTAATAACTATAGCTGCCCAAACGTAAAAGCATGTGAAACCGTATAGGTTTAACCTCTTCTAATCTACCAATTCAAACTTTATTTTCTGGTTTCCTACCTGCACATAAAAATCGCCACTTTCCAATATCCGTTTGCCTGTTGCATCGGGGAAACTTAAATCCCGCATTGGGTTGATGGTAAACGTAAAAACAGCCGAAGCCCCCGCCCCTATTTCCTTTTTCTCAAAAAACTTCAATTCCTTCACTGGCCTTGATATAGAAGCCGCAGGATCTGAAACATACCAAAGCACGGCTTCCTTTCCTTTTACGCCGCCTGTGTTTTTTACAGTAACTTCAACTGTCAACTCTTGGCTTTTATTTATTTTTTGTGCGGACAACTTTGGAGTACCATATTCAAAACTGGTATAGCTTAGCCCATGCCCAAACCAATACAATGGCTCGGTGGCTATATCCTGGTAATCGCCCATTTTATCAAATGGTCTTGCGCTTTGGCGCATATTGTAGTAAGTAGGTATCTGCCCTGTTGTCAAGGGGAAAGTAATAGGCAGTTTTCCCGAAGGGTTTACCCGGCCAGACAATATCCCTGCCAAAGGCGTACCCCCAGCTACGCCGGGCTGCCACAGTTCTACTATGGCATCTGCAAGCGGTTCTACCCTTGCCAGTTCTAATGGGCGGCCGTTTGACAATACCAGCACTATTGGCTTGCCTGTTTTTTTCAATTCAACTAATAATTTCTCTTGTATGGAAGGTAGGGCAATGCTAGACCGTGAAGCACTTTCCCCGCTCCATGTTTTCATCTCGCCTAGACAAAGAAGTATTACATCTGATTGGTTGGCTATAGAAACTGCTTCTGCAAAGCCGCTTTCATCCGTTCCTTCAAAGCCGCTTCCTTTGGCATAGTTTAGTTGCAGCTTGTTGGCAAATTCATTTTCCAAACCTTTGTAAATGGATTCTACATCTGCTGGACGCCCATTAAACGACCAAGAGCCTAGCAAGTTGTTCGTATCTTTTGCCATGGGGCCTATCACGGCAATGCTTTTTATACTGCCAGCTAAAGGCAATGTGTTTTTTTTGTTCTTTAGCAATACGACTGATTCCTCTGCCAGCTTTGCAGCCAATGCCTTGCTTTCTGGTTGCAAGTACCTGTCTTTTTCGGGCATAATAGTGGTATATGGCTCATCAAACAAACCAAGCCTGAATTTTACCCGCAGGACCCTTGCCACCGATTCATCCACTAGGCTTACAGGTATTTTTTTCTCAGCAATCAATTGCTTAAAGTTCTCGAAATAGATATTGTCGCGCATGTCCATCTCTACGCCAGAAAGGAATGCTTTTAGCCCTGCTTCTTTCTTGTCTTTTGCCACGCCTTGGTATATCAACTGCTCAATGGCATCCCAGTCAGAAATTACAAAGCCATCATGCCCCCAGCGTTTTTTTAATATATCGGTCAATGTATAATGGTTGGCAGATGCTGGCACGCCACTGATGTCGTTAAAGGCACTCATCACCGTAGCTGCCCCAGCTTTGATGCAAGCCTCATATGGCGGCAGGTAAGTTTCCCATAAAGATTGTGCCGATACATCGCTGTAGCGGTAATCCCTACCCCCTTCGCTCATGCCGTAGCCCACATAGTGTTTTAAGCAGGCAGCAATAGAATATGGGTTGGATAAATTATTGCCTTGATAACCTTTTACAGTAGCTACACCAAAAATGGCATTGGCGTAAGGATCTTCGCCATAACCTTCAGAAACCCTTCCCCAGCGTGGGTCACGGGCTACATCTATCATTGGCGAAAACGTCCAGTCTATACCAGACAATACAGCCTCTTTGGCTGCCACGCTGCAATTTTCGGTTACAAGGGCAGGGTTCCATGAACAGGCTTGTGCAAGCGAAATAGGGTACACCGTCCGGAAACCGTGTATTACATCAAAGCCAAAAAGGATGGGTATGCCCAAGCGGGATTGTTCCATTGCCTTTTTTTGCACAAGGTTGCGCTGCACGGGGTCTGCACTAAAAAAAATGAGGGAACCTATGCCGGGGGGCAAAACCTTGGTTTCATCCCCAATATTGTTTTTATTGGTGTTTTCGCCTAGGGTATATTGGTTCAACTGGAGGATTTTTTCCTCTAATGTCATCCTGCCTACCAAGTCTTTTACCCTAGCTTCTACTGATGCTGCTTTTTGCTTGTACAAGGGCAATTGCCCAAAGCAGACCTTAACACTGGCCATTATTAAAATTAAGCATATTTTTTTCATTTTCAAACTAGATATTATTAAGTACAAATGCAATTACTATCTCTTTTTATTATACAAGGCAAATAGTAAAGGAGATTGGTATGTATATTTTAAAGTCCAAAATCTCACTTTTTTAAAGGCAACCCACCCATGTCAAATACTATTTCTCCGCCATTTGCTATATCGGACTGATGTATAATCGCTCCATCAATTGTTTTCCCATTGATGGCAACTCCATTTACATAGATATTTTTATCTGAGGCATTTGGGGCGGAGATTACCAATGTTTTTCCATTGCCCAAATGCAAAGTGGTTTTGTTGAATAAGGGGCCACTCAAATAGTAAATATCTTGACCTGCATTGGGGAAGAAACCCATGGCTGAGAATATGTACCAAGCACTCATAGCACCACTGTCGTCGTTACCCGGCACGCCCTTTTCGGTAAACTTATCCCGCATTAATTTCCTCACCCAATAGCTACTTAAATCTGAACGATCGGCATAATGAAAACCATGCACTGCAAGGAATGCTGGCTCGTTTCCGTAATTAATTAGATTATTTTTAAACCCATATTCAAGCTTGTTTGCGAAGGCTTCTTTGCCACCGCACAAGGCCACTAATGTTTCAAAATCGTGAGGCATAAACCAAGAATAAGTCCAACTAGAGCCTTCATAAAAATAGTTTTTCCATGAACCAGGGTATTTTTTCAGGTCAATATCCACAAATATCCCATCGATATTTTTGGGTGCAATAAACCCTTTGAAACCATCGCTTTCGGCATCTTTGTTCCAATGGTTCACCCATTGGTGGCTGCGATCTGCATATTTTTTATAGTCTTCTTCTTTCCCTAGGCCTTTTGCCATCAATGCCGTGCAATAGTCGTTATACGCATATTCCAGTGTCATGGAACAATTCATGATGCCAGCGGGTATCCATCCCTTTTCTTTGTAGGTATTGTTGGCGCTATCCTGTTTTCGCCAGGCAAAACTGCCTAGACGCTGGTTGTCGGCATCGCTTTTCAATACTTTATAGGCAGCTTCCCAATCAACACCTTTAATACCTTTCAGGTATGCGTCAACAATAATATTGTCTATGTTATTGCCACCCTGTTCATTTTCCATGGGATTGCCATTTACAAAGGCATCCCTTACTACCCCATATTTCTTGAACCGCTCAATAAAAGAATTGACAGTTCCACTCACCATTTCGGGATTTATCAATGCTTGGAGAGGATACATGGTGCGCCAAGTGTCCCAAACGGCAAAATGATCGTCCCAGAAAGGCAGGTCTTTACCAAATGCTTTTGTGTCGTTTGTCCTGTTGCGGGGCATGAGTTGGCCATGGTACATGGCCGTATAAAAAATGGTTTTGTCTTTTTCCGTGCCGCCTTCTACTTCAATTTTTTTCAGGGCTTTGTTCCAAATCAATTTAGCATTGGCTTTTGTTTTTTCATAATCGAATCCTGTAATTTCTTCATTTAGCCATGCTTTTGCTTGCTCAATACTTTTGTAAGAAACGGCAATTTTCAGGTAGATGGTTTCATTTGCATTGGTAGAAAAATTCAGTATGGCACCCACCCTATCGTTCTTCTTTATTAATTGCTGCGTGGTAGAAGCCATGGATACGGTACCATTGAGCCAAGTGCCAACACCAACAGGCTTTTTATCCACAATAGCCACAAAATAAACAGGATATTTGCCCCCGCCAAAACCGCCAAGATAAATGCCATGCCCTGTTATTTGATTGCCTTCTATGGTTACATCGCCCTCTGAAACTACCCCACCAATTCTTTGTTTGATGTCCATTGGGATATTGTGGGTAATATCCAACAGAATAGTAGCACTATCTGACTTAGGGAAAGTGAATTTGTAAATGGCACTATGGTAAGATGGCGTGAATTGTGTTTTAATTTTATACCTATCTAATGTAACCTGGTATTCGAAAGGCTGTGCCTTTTCGTTGGATTTTGGGGAATCGTGTTCGCTCTCCCCTACTGCCAAGCCAATTTGTGGCGACAAAAATATTTGCCCATTTGTGCCCCAACCCGTGCCACTTACGTGCAACTGCCCAAAACCCCGTATGGGCTCTGCAGGGTCATAGCCATCATCGCTGCCGTTTTGAGTTTGTGGGCTTGGATTGATGGACCCAAATGGCAACTGCGGCCCTATTACACAACTAGACGCATCGGGACCATCTATTACCCCTATGCGATTGTCTACATAATCAACTGGCTGTTTGGTATTTTTTTGTTGGGCAACTGTTGTTGTGCATACCAGTATTATTGGCATTGCAGCAAGTATCATTTTTCTTAAAGGTTGCTTTTTTCTTTGCATTGTAATTATTTTTTGCTTGCCCCCTCGATTAAAGGCAAGCGTTCTATTTTGTTTTATTTTTTTTTAAGAACTTACTAACTAACCTATTACCATTTGGCATTTCTACCACCAGCAAGTAAGTAGCAGCACCTTGTTTAGAAACATCAATTGCTATGCTATTTTTTCCGGATCTTAATACCCTTTCAAATGAGCTTACCACCTTGCCAGCTACATCACAAATGCTAATCTTTGCTACTATATTCGATTCGGGAATATTGATAACAGCATATAATATATTACCAATGGGATTGGGGTAAATACGGAGCGGGCTAAGAGACTCGGGCGAATTTGAAATAGAAACGATGGTTGAATAAATAGCTTTTCCATCCCTGTCTTTTTGTAATAAGCGATAGTACCCACTGCCGTTTAATGGAGCTAAATCTGTAAAATTATAAGCATTGCCATCAATTCCATTGGTGTCTTTTGCAGCCACATAACCTATAGATTGGAAGTTTCCATCATCTGCAGAACGCTGTACTTCAAACCCTGCATTGCTTATCTCATTAGCAGTACTCCAATTTAATAGCACTCGGCCGTTTTTAAATTTAGCATCAAAGCTTACAAAACTAATCGGCAAAATATTTGTGCAATAGTTAATGGTTATTACAGGCCGCCTTTCATTAGTAGTTGTTAATATACCGGATACTACTGTTTTTCCACTGGTAGAGGTGCTTCTAAACCCATAAGCCGCATTGGGATAATTGTTAGTATTGTACAATGGCTGTGTACTAGGATGGTCATAAATCCAATTGATGTCTAGCCCGCCAGCAATATTACCGCTTTGGAAGTACTCCACATACACACTCAAATTTTTGCCTGTGTAGGTGAAAGGGGTTTGAAAAACCAACTCTTTCCATCCGCCAGCATTGCCAATCACATTCCCTGCTTCGCCACCAAAAACCAAAGTGGCAGGGTTAATGGAAGACTCTGGCAAAATGCTACTCCAGTCAAAAGCGGATGCACCTAAGTTATCAGCTGCTTCATTGCGCAAGTAAACCCTTAAGCCACTATTTACAGGCACTATATCGGTGCTTGGTGTGGTATTTGAAGACGAAGTTTGGATTGCCCTACGAAATTTTAGACTTTTAATAATGGTATTTGCAGGAATACTCGTTAATAATGGCTGGGGATAAACAAAAGCTTTTCTGCTTTTTTGGTTGGCCACACTTGGTCGAGAATCGCATAAACCATATACATAGCTTGCACTCACTTCACCCAACCCATTGCCATTTCCATTACTGATGACCAAAGAAGACGTACCTGCTGAACTGCCAGTACATGCTTGAAAAGTTCCTGTATAATTGGATTCATAGGCTCCAATATCTACCGTGCCAGCAATAGGCCGTGCCGCGCTTGCAAAATCCGTAGCAGTAGTATTACTATTGTCTCCCGTATTAATACCTATGCTGTTGGCTTGCAAACGAAAATCTGCAATAGCAGGATCTGTAGATGGGTTCACAAATTTTGGGTCTTGAATAAAACTGTGGGCACCCACCAACTCATAAGTAGCACCGCCATAAAATATATTGTAATCATATACTAGGTTGGTAGTAGCGTTGATGCCATTCATTTTTTTGCCAGGCCTCGCTACAATAATGTTGTTCATTATCCTAATGTTCTTTGCCTGCAACGCATAAATATTGCTGCTATTGATTTCTGGGCTTGCCGAGTTGAGGTAAGAAACATTGTTAAAAATATCAACGTTGTTGGTGCTGAAGGTATGGATGCCCGATCCGCCATTATTAAAGCAAATATTGTTTGCCACCAACGACCGTCCATTGTAATCTGCTTTAGGGATATCCAATATAATACCATTGCCATCGGTAATCTTACAATCATTATAAAAAGGCACATACATCCTGTTGCTATAAGAAATATTGTTCCTCACAATATTCCTGTAGGTAGTGGTATTGGTATCATAGTTGGCCGAATTTCCAAATGAAATGCCGCTAGTGCCATAAGGTGAGTACCAGCTATTATTATAAGTAATGTTGCCTTGTACTGTAATATAATCACAATTACCAAATCCTATACCCACATTACAACAATCATGGACAATATTGTTGCTTATAACCACATGATGGGTAATAATTGTTGATTTTTTGCTGCTTACATTTATTCCAGAGCCATTATATTTCGGGATGTAAGTGGTAGAGGTAGCAGGGCTACCCACTACTGGGCAAACTAGGGCAGCCTTTGCTGTAATTGTATCTGTAGCCAGTGAAAGGTTTACGCCCCAGCCTATTACTTCCAATCCATTTACGGTAACATAATTGGAACCAGCACTTACACTAACAGCTGAATAAGTAGTGCTAGTAGATACAATTTTGGGCTTATGCACTGGATAATTGGTGTAAACAATTTGATGAGTTGCATTGCCTGGTCTTGGAATGGAAAAAGGTGCATAACTCCCATTCATTATAAAAACAGTATCGCCAGGGTTGGTGAGGTTGGCTGCTTTCTGAATGGTTTTAAAAGCACGGGCCACGCTCAAACCATTATAATTGTTATTGCCTTTAGCAGAATCTATAAAATAATTGGTGGCATTTGCACCTGACCAAAGGAGTAAACCAATTACAACCATACAATATTTTTGCATTGTATTTGTTTTTTTATGAGTAAATTATCAAACAAACTAGGAAGAATACAAGTAAATACTCCCTTTGCGGATATATGCTGAATAAGCTATTTATCTTTTATGAACTTGCTTGCCACCCTGCTTCCATTGGGCAATTCTACCACCAGCAAATAAGTAGCAGCACCTAGTTTAGACAGGTCGATGGCTATTTTATTTTGACCTGCTGCCAATTGCTTTTCAAATTTGCTAACTACCCTGCCTGTAATATCTTGGATACTAAACCTTGCTACCGTATTTTGTTCAGCTATATTGATAATAGCATATAAATTGTTGCTAACAGGATTTGGGTAGATACTTCTTAAACTAAGCGGCTTTCCCGAATTGGCAATAGAAACGATGGCCGAATAGCTGGTTTGCCCATCCTTGTCTTTTTGCTGCAAGCGGTAAAAACCTATGTCGCTTAAAGGTGCCACATCCATGAAGCTGTAATTATTAACGGAACCATTGCCATTAACGGCCTTGGAAGCTACAAATCCAATAGTATTGAAACCAATGCCATCTGCCGACCGCTGCACATCAAACCCAGCATTGTTTATTTCGTTGGCTACTACCCAATCCAAATAGGCATTGCCTGCCTTTAATTTACCATTGAATTGCACAATGCTTACAGGCAAAGCGGATGGGCTGGTACAATAGCCGAACGACATTACTGGCCGCCTTTCATTGCTCACCATCAAGCTATTCCCAATGGTATTTTTGCCGCTGGCACTGGTATATTTGAACGCATTGGCCATTTGTGGGTATTTGGCAGTGTTGTAAAAAGCTTGGCTGCCGCCGTTGTCATAAAGCCAATTGATGTCAGTGGCCCCAGCAATCGTTTTCTTTTGCACGTATTCTAGAAATACGCCAATATGCGCACCTTCATAAGCAAAAGGAGTTTTGAACGGCACCGTCCTCCATCCGCCAGTATTGCCAACAAAGGAAGCAGCATCTCCTTCATACACCAATATTGCAGGGTTGGCAGCACCTGGCAAAATGGTAGCCCAATCAAATGTGCCCGCTCCGAAATTGTCGCTGGCCTCGTTTCTAAGATACACCCTTATCAAGGTGCTGTCTGGCACTACCTGTGTACTAAAAGCTGTAATAGTTGGTGATATTTGATTTGCCCGCTTGAATTGCAAACTAGAAAGGGTAGCATTAGCAGGTATATTCTTGAACAAAGTATCTGGGTAAATGATGGCCTTTCGGCTTTGCTGATTAACAGAATCGGGCTTGGTGTCAAAAGGCCCGTAATAAGTTGTGGCATTGCCTTCGCCGGTGCCGGTGCCATTGCCTATTATTTTTGCCTGCAAGCCGATATTGCAAGTATTTTGGCTTCCTGTATAATTGGTTTCATAAGCCCCGATATCCACAATGGAAGCCATAGGCCGGGCAATCGTGTCCTTATCAGTAGGTGTTGTATGAGTGTTGCTGCCATTGTTAATGGCAAAACTGCCTGGCTGCAAATGGAAATTGGCAACTTTGGGATCGGTAGAAGCATTGATAAACAAAGGGTCTTGTACAAAACTGTGCAAATCAGTAAAGTTAAATGGTTTGCCACCGTAATAAATGTTGTAATCATACGCTACGTGCGTAACCCTTTTGCCAGCAAGCACATTTTTGCCTGGCCGTGAAACAATAATGTTATTGTAGAAATTTAAGCTATCGGCATCAAATCCAAACAAGGAGCCGCCGCCATTCTGTGGGCTTGCATTGTTTAAGTAGCATATATTGTTGTAAAAGTCAACATGGCTTGTACTTAAAGCATGAATTCCTGTGCCTCCATTGTTAAAGCAAATATTGTTTGCAACTAAAATTCTGCCCTTATAGCCAGCCTGCGGAATATCGAGGATGATACCGTTGCCATCGGAAATGGTGCAGGTTCTGCGCCAAACCACATATAATCGGTTGCCATAGCACACATTGTTTCTCACAATGGTTCGGTAGGTGGTGGTGTTGTTGTCATAATTATAGGAATAGCCAAAGCCGATACCACTAGTACCATAAGGCGTGTACCAACTGTTGTTATAGCAGGTGTTTCCCTCAACGGTAATATAGTCTGTATGCCCAAATCCGATGCCGCCTGCTGCACAATCATGCACCACATTATTGCTGATAACAATGTGGTGACAGCCTTGTGCAGATGTATCATTAGCACCCACTAAAATTCCACCTCCGTTGTATTTTGGAATAAAAACGGTAGAAGTGGCTGTATCATTTGCAACTGGGCAAACCACGGCTGCTTGTGCCGCAATGGTATCGGTTGCCAAATTCAGATTGACACCATAACCTACTACTTCCAACCCATTGATGGCAATGTAATTAGCACCTTGTCTCACTGAAATGACACCATAAGTGTTGCTTGTAGATATTACCTTAGGCTTGTGCCCTGGATAGTTTGTGTAAACGATTTGTGCCGATGCAGTTCCTGGCCTAGAGATGATAAAAGGGGAATAGCTACCATTCATGATAAAAACAGTATCGCCTGCATTGGTCTGGTCTGCCCCTTTTTGAATGGTTTTATATGCTTTGGCAGGACTGAGGCCACTGAAATTGTTGTTGCCTTTGGCGGAATCTATATAATAATTAGTAGCGTGCGCACCAAGACAAACCACCACACAAACGATAAGCAAGCAACATTTTTGCATTTTTTTTATTTACGATTGTGATTGAAATATGGCAATTATCCGCCATATAGGGACATGGAAAAATAGGTTCAGCTATGTTTCCATGTGTTGAATATTTATTTATTTTTTACGAACTTGTTTGCTACCCTATTGCCATTAGGCAATTCAACAACAAGCAAATAAGTACCAGCACCTTGTTTAGACACATCAATGGCTATTTTATTTTGCCCTGTTGCTAATGCCTTTTCCAATTTGCTAACTACCCTGCCTGTAATATCTTGGATACTAAACCTTGCTACCGTATTTTGTCCAGCCATATTGATAATAGCATATAAATTGTTGCTAACAGGATTTGGGTAGATACTTATTAAACTAAGCGGCTTTCCCGAATTGGCAATGGAAACGATGGCCGAATAGCTGGTTTGCCCATCCTTGTCTTTTTGCTGCAAGCGGTAAAAACCTATGTCGCTTAAAGGTGCCGCATCCATGAAGCTGTAATTATTAACGGAACCATTGCCATTAACGGCCTTGGAAGCTACAAATCCAATAGTATTGAAACCAATGCCATCTGCCGACCGCTGCACATCAAACCCAGCATTGTTTATTTCGTTGGCTACTACCCAATCCAAATAGGCATTGCCTGCCTTTAATTTACCATTGAATTGCACAATGCTTACTGGCAAAGCGGATGGGCTTGTACAATAGCCGAACGACATTACTGGCCGCCTTTCATTGCTTACCGTCAAGCTGTTACCAATGGTATTCGTGCCACTGGCACTGGTATATTTGAAGGCATTTGCCATTTGCGGGTATTTGGTGGTAAGGTAAAAAGGCTGGCTGCCGCCATTATCGTAAAGCCAATTGATGTCTGTACCCCCCGCAATCGTTTTCTTTTGCACATAATCTAAAAAAAAGCCTATGTGTGCGCCAGAATAGCTAAAAGGTGTTTGGAAAGTGATGGCGCGCCAGCCGCCGGAATTGCCCACAAAGGCAGCAGCATCGCCTTCATAAACCAATGAGGCAGGGTTGGCGGCACCTGGCAAAATAGTAGCCCAGTCAAATGCACCAGTACCGAAATTGTCGCTGGCCTCGTTCCTCAGGTACACCCTTATTATTGTACTGTCTGGCAGCACCTGTGTGCTAAACGCCGTATTGGTTGTCGATATTTGGTTAGCCCTCTTGAATTGCAAGCTAGTTATAGTTGCATTTGCTGGCACATTCTTGAACAACGTATCTGGGTAAATGATGGCTTTGCGGCTTTGCTGATTGATAGAATCGGGCTTAGTGTCAAAAGGTCCATAATAGGTAGTGGCACTGCCCTCGCCCGTGCCTGTGCCATTGCCTATTATTTTTGCTTGCAACCCGATATTACAAGTATTGAGGCTGCCTGTGTAATTGGTTTCGTAAGCCCCAATATCTACAATGGAAGCGATAGGCCTCGCAACGCTGTCTTTATCAATAGGTGTTGTATGCGTGATGCTGCCATTATTGATGGCAAAACTGCCGGGCTGCAAATGGAAATTGGCAACTTTGGGATTGGTAGAAGCATTGATGAACAAAGGATCCTGTACAAAACTGTGCAAATCGGTAAGGGTAAATGCTTTTCCGCCATAATAAATATTGTAATCATAAACTACATGCGTTGTTTTTTTCCCACCAAGCACATTCTTGCCGGGGCGGGTAACAATAATGTTATTATAAAAATTTAAACTGTCGCCTACATAGCCAAACAAAGAACCACCCCCATTTTGCGGGCTAGCATTGTTTAAATAACATATATTATTATAAAAATCAACATGATTGGTACTTAATGCATGAATGCCCGTGCCGCCGTTATTGTAGCAAATGTTATTGGCCACTAAAATTTTACCATTATAGCCAAGTATAGGAATATCGAGGATGATGCCATTGCCATCGGAAATGGTGCAGGTTGTGTGCCAAAGCACATACAACCTATTGCCATAGCAAACATTGTTCTTTACAATTGAACGGTAAGTAGTGGTGTTGTTGTCGTAATTGTAAGAATACCCAAACGAGATGCCGCTGGTACCATAAGGCGTGTACCAACAATTATTGTAACAAATATTGCCCACAACGGTAATATAGTCCGTATGCCCAAACGCAATGCCAACCGCAGCGCAATCATGAACGATGTTGTTGGTAATTACTATATGGTGGGTACCAGCAAGCGTTGTGTCATTATTACCTACAAGAATCCCACTACTATTGTATTTCTTTATAAAAGTGGTGGAAGTAGCGGTATCGTTGGCAACCGGACAAACTACGGCTGCCTGTGCGGCGCCAGTATCTGCGGCCAAAGAAAGGCTTACACCATATCCAATTATTTCCAACCCATTCACAGTAATATAATTAGCGCCTGGCTTTATGGTAACCAACCCATAAGTAGTACTTGTAGATGTTAATTTAGGCTTGTGGCCTGGATAGTTTGTATAAACAATTTGTGCCGATGCATTGCCCGGACGAGAAATCATAAAAGGCGCATAACTGCCATTCATAATAAAAACAGTGTCTCCGGCATTGGTCTGGTCTGCCCCTTTCTGGATGGTTTTATAGGCTTTGGCAGGACTTGTGCCAGCAAAATTGTTGTTGCCTTTGGCAGAATCAATATAATAATTAGTAGCGTGCGCACTAACCCAAACAAGTACACAAACGATAAGCAAGCAACATTTTTGCATTTTTTTTTATTTACGATTGTTATTGAAATATGGCAACTGTTCGCCATATATGCACATAGAAACATAGGTTCAGCTATGTCTCTATATGTTGAATATTTATTTATTTTTTATAAACTTGCTTGCCACCCGGTTGCCATTGGGCAATTCAACCACAAGCAAATATGTAGCAGCACCTTGTTTTGACACATCAATGGGTATTTTATTTTGCCCAGTTGTTAATGCTTTTTCCAATTTGCTTACTATCCTGCCAGTAATATCTTGTATACTTATCCTTGCTACTGTGTTTGGCTCTGCGACATTGATAACAGCATATAATTTATTACCAACGGGATTTGGGTAAATGCTCACCAAGCTTAGCGGCTGCAATACATTGGTAATGGAAACGATAGTAGAATAACTGGTTTTGCCATCCCTGTCTTTTTGCAGCAGGCGGTAATATCCAATGCCATTCAATGGGGCATCATCGGTAAAACTATACTCATTGCCATTGGTCCCATTTGCAGTTTCCTCAGCCACATACCCAATTGCTTGGAAGTTTTCGCCATTGGCTGAGCGCTGCACCTCAAAACCTACATTTTCGACTTCTTGGTTTACAATCCAATTAAGAAAGTTTTTCCCTGATGTTGACTTGCCAGAAAAATTTAAAAAATTAACGGGCAAAGGAGTATAGTTGGTGCAATAGCCAAAGGATACCACAGGCCTTCTTTCATTGGCAATAGTTAAAATATTACCTATCGTATTGCTGCCAAGAGCACTTAGGGTTTTAAAAGCATTGGCCATTCCAGGGAATTTAGTAGTGTTGTACAAAGGCTGCGTTCCGCCATTGTCATAATACCAATTGATGTCCGTGCCACCAGCCAATCGTTTCTTTTGTACATAATCTATAAAAACCCCAATGTGATTGCCCGTATACGTAAACGGCGTTTGGAAACTGAGCGTGCGCCAGCCGCCCCCATTGCCAATAAAAGCCGTAGCATCCCCTTGATACACCAAGGTAGCAGGGTTAGCCGAGCCCGGCAAAATGGTTGTCCAGTCAAAAGCACCTGTTCCCAAATTATCGGTGGCTTCGTTCCTAAGATAAACCTTTATGATACTACTGTCTGGCGCTATTTGTAAACTAGTGGTTTTATTGGTAGGTGATATTTGGTTGGCTCTTCTAAATTGCAAACTCGTAATAATGGCATTGGCGGGGATATCTTTGAATAAAGTATCGGGGTAAACGATGGCTTTGCGGCTTTGTGGGTTTATAGAATCGGGCTTGCTATCAAATGGGCCAAATAAAGTGGTGGCGCTGCCTTCGCCCGTGCCATTGCCGTTGCCCAATATTTTTGACCGCAACCCAACATTGCAAGTATTTAGGCTGTCCTTGTAATTAGATTCATAAGCCCCTATATCCACGATGGAACCGATAGGCCTAGCATTGCCGCTAAAATCAGTAGGGTAAGTATGAGTATTGCTGCCATTATTAATTGCAAAACTGCCCGGCTTTAAATGAAAGTCGGCCACGGCAGGATCCAAAGAAGGATTTACAAACCCTGGGTCCTGAAACAAACTATGTGTATCGGTATAGGTGAAAGGATTGCCCTCATAGTAAATGTTGTAATCGTAGGTTATATGTGTGTTTCGTTTTCCGCCAATTACATTTTTGCCAGGGCGCACCACAAAAATATTGTTGTAAACATTGATGCTGTCAGCATCATAGCTAAAAAAAGTGCCGCCTCCATTTTCAGGGGTTGCGCTGTTTAAGTAAGAAATATTGTTATAAAAATCTACATGGTTATTATTTAAAGAGTGAATTCCGGAGCCACCATTATTATAGCAAATGTTGTTTGCAACCAAAGCCCTACCATAAAAACCTGACCTAGGAACATCGAGGATGATACCGTTACCGTCAGACATGGTACAATAGAGGCGTGTAAGCACATATTGCCTATTATTGTAACAAACGTTGTTTTTTACGATTATGCGATAGTTGGTTTTATTGCTATCGGAATTATAACAATTATTAATGGCAATACCGCTGAGGCCAAAAGGTGTGTACCAAGCATTATTATATACAATATTTCCCACCACGGTTATATAATCGGTTTGCACAAACTGAATGCCGGTTGCAGCGCAATCATGTGCCACGTTGTTGCTAATAACAATGTGGTGGCAACCTGGCCCTGTAGTATCAAGGGAACCTACTATAATACCACTTCCATTGTATTTAGGGATAAAGTTGACGGAAGTGGCTATTTGACCAGGAACAGGGCATACTGGTGCTGTTTTTGCAATAGTTGTATCTTTAGCCAAAGAGAGCTTTACCCCATAGCCAACAACTTCCAATCCATTGATGGTAATATAATTGGCACCTTGACTTACCCTAATAAGCGCATATGTGGTGCTATCAGATACTATTTTAGGCTTATGGCCGGGATAGTTAGTATATACAATTTGTCCAGTGGCACTACCCGTTCTTGAAATATTAAAACCAGCATAGCTACCATTCATGATAAAAACGGTATCGCCGGCATTGGTTTTGTCGGCCGCTTTCTGAACAGTTTTAAAAGCACGAGCAACACTCAGGCCGTTATAATTGTTGTTACCCTTGGCAGAATCGATATAATAATTGGTAGCGTGCGCACCAAAAAAGGCAATCATACAAGCAATTAGGAAGCAATGTTTTTTCATTTCTTTTTATGTTATATTTATAAATCCATGGCAACTACCTAGTTTATTATTTCACCCCTCGCTATCCACTGGCTTGCTGCCCCACCAAGTGGCTATCAGCGAAAAAGTAGTATTCATAATAGGTCCGTTTACGGCTGGTGCCAAGCCTACAGTGGCTATCTTGCCCATCTGTACGGCAATACCCGATGCTAGACCTCCATTTTGCATACCAACTTCAATAGCCACTGTACGGGCGTTTAATTTGGACAAGCCAAACAACCTGCTACCAAAATAACCCAGCATCAAGCCAACTGTCATGTGCAGGAACATGGCAAAAACCAGTGCAACGCCCACATGTAGCAAGTTCTCTCTGCCAGCAGCCGTGATGATAATAATGATGCAAGCAATACCAGCCATGGAAATTTTAGGCATCACCTTATCTATCCACAATGCCCTTTTATGGAAAAACTGGTTAACAAAAACCCCAATGAATATGGGTACGATAACCAGTTTCAATATATCCAAAAGCATGTCTATAAAATTTACAGGTACAAATTGACCGCCCAATAATTTCATCAGCAAAGGGGTCATCAAAGGGGCTAACAAAGTAGAAACGGCAGTGATGGTTACTGACAACGCAAGGTTTGCCTTGGCAATAAATGCAATTACATTGCTGGCCAGCCCACTGGGCATACATCCTACTAGCACCACGCCCGCCGCTATTTCTGGTGGGAAGCCAAACACTTTGGCAATGGCAAAAGCCACCATGGGCATAATGGTGTAATGGCAGAACACCCCTACAAAAACTGCTTTGGGCATTTTTAGTACCCCTTGCAAATCGTGCCAGCTCATGGTGCACCCCACCCCAAACGTGATAATTTGCAACAATGGCACAATCAGTTTTTTCAACTGAAAATCACCTAGGGTGGTGAAATACTGAGGGTATGTCATGGAAATGGTTACCGCACCGAGGATGACGATGGTATAGGCAAATTTTTGCAACTGCGCCACCTGCATAAAAGCAGCAGCTAGCAATAGCCAAAACAAGCTAAGCGTAAGTCCTCCATGAGTGTAGCTGCCCTGCACAAAAAAAACGGAGGCCGTTATTAATGCTATGCCTGCCACTGCAAGCGAACTATTTTTGATTGTTGTTTTCACTTGTTATAATTTTAAGTCCATTTGTTGCAATGCCGCATTGATGATGGCCAATTCCGCTGGCGTTAGGGTAAACGATGCGGCTTTTACATTGTCCAGCATTTGTTCCGCATTCCTTGCACCTACCAATACTGAAGTAATGGCTGGCTGTTGCATAGTCCAGTTGATGGCCAATTGTGCTAGGCTCACCTGCCTTTCATCGGCAATGGATTGTACAGATGCAAGTAGCTTCATTATCTCGCTGTGGTTGTGTTCCTTGAAATATACATTGTTGGGGCGGTGGTCGCCATCGTTGAACTTGTGGCCAGGTTTTATTTTGCCAGTCAGCAACCCTTTTTGCAGGGATGTATGCGGCAAAATACCAATACCATTTTCCAAGCAAAAAGGGACTAATTCTTTTTCAATGCCTCGGTTCACCATGCTGTAGCCCACTTGGTTGGTGGCAACAGGCAAAACAGCAATGGCTTTCTTCAATAAATCCACAGGGCAATTGCAAACGCCTGCCGCCCTTATTTTCCCTTGGTCTTTTAGTATTTGCAGGGCTTCCATGGTTTCTTCTATAGGCGTAGTACTGTCTGGCCAGTGCATTTGCAATAGGTCTATATAGTCTGTCTGCAACCTTTTCAGGCTTCGATCACATTCCTCAATCACGCTCTGCTTGCCATTGAATTTATATACTTTTACAGGCTTGCCATCGTTGTCGTTGGTGTCAAAAGCAAAATCGCCCGTGTTTACATCCCACCGCATCCCAAACTTGGTAAGCAGTTGTACTTTGCTGCGCTTGCCTTTTATGGTATTGCCCACTACATTTTCGCTATGCCCCATGCCATAAACGGGTGCTGTGTCTATGGTTGTAATGCCATTGTCCAAAGCCGTTTCTATGGCTCTGATGGCTTCGCCTTCATCGGCTCCGCCCCAAAACCAGCCACCAATGGCAAAGGCCCCATAAGTGATAGGCGACAATAAAATATCTGTTCCGGGTAATTGTTTTGTGTGCATTCTGTTTTTGTTGTTTATTATTAATAAAAGTCTTTGGGCGTATTGCATACCCCCTACACCAACCTTTCGAAAATTAATTTCCCATATCCTGCCAATTCATTGTCCTGTATGAGCGCATCGCCATCCCCCATTTTGCCTTTCCTGCCACTTACCGCAATACCGCCAATTATTTGCCCCTCAAACTCAATAACCACCCCACCCGTGAAACAGGTAAAGTTTTCGTCTGTCCAGTTGCGCATGTCAAAATCAATGTATTCTGAGTTCTTTTTGGTGGATGCCCATTGGATGGTGTCTTTTTTCCCTATCACTGCCGAGTAGGCTTTTGATTGAACCAATTTGATGCTGGCAGGCATTACATTGTCCATCGCGGTAAAAGCAACGAGTCGGCCTGCATAATCTACTACAGCAACGGCAACTGGAGCACCCCCATCTACGGATGCTTTTTCTATTATTGCGGCTACTATTTTAGCTGCTTCTTGGTGAGATATTGAAATAATATGTGTTGGCATAGTATTATAACTGATTTAAATGATTTGAATGATTTGAATGATTCATGTAATTATAGCTTTTGACTTAAGCAAGGGAAAAAAGAAAGAAAACATAGTTATTAACTCCTTATCTATTTTATACTAAATAGACGTTCGAAACAATATAAAATACTATTTTTCTATTTTTTCTTTTTCATACTATGTGTCTTATATACCTATATGATGAGTAACAACTAGTCAACTTCTATGTATTTTTATACTTAAAACGTAAAACACCCTTACCTTGTCATTTCATCTGCTGCTACTATAATAATTCCAACGGCAAAACCTCTAAAGTTTTGATCCATCAAATTCACTTTTTTCTCTTCCGCAGGCACAGCCCATCCTGTATAAACATTGTGTAGGATACCTTGGGCATCCACGCTTTGCTTGATATATTCCCAGCCCTTGTTGCAGAAACCATCATAATTTTTTGGCAACCATCCTTTGCGCATCCCTTCCTTTACCGATGCCAACACCATTGCCATGCCAGTAACTTCCTCTGGGGAGGATGGGTCGTTTACCAACACATGGAAAGCACCACTCTTGGTTTGGTATTTCACGGCACTGTCTGCAATCAGTTTCATGGTGGCAGCAGCCTCTTTAAAATAAGGATGGCTTTGCGGCAGGTAGCGCAGCAGGCCACTGATGGCCCATATCAACCAGCCTTGTGAGCGGCACCAGTAAGTAGTGCCCTTCTCGCCTTTGAACAGGCCTGTGCGGACAAGGTTTTTATCGCTATCGAAGAAATATTTTATGCCTTGGCTTAGCTGGTAAATAGACTGTTTCCAATATACCTCAGCCACATCTGGTTTGCTTAATGATGCAGCAATGGCGTTGGCACGTGTAGCCCAATAGGCTGTATCGGGTATGGCAAAATTGATATAGTTGTAATCATCGTGTGCCAGCATACCAAACCTGTCCCTGCCTGCGTAATGCAAAATGGCATCTGCCACGTCTATGCAAACCTGCCTGGCAATTTTACTTTTGTTGATATTGTACAATTCATGCACCGGGAAAGAAACACCAAGGTTGGCAGAGTATAGCACGAAAGTAAGTGGGCCATCCCTCAATATCCTGGCGTGTGGCCCGTCGTATTGCTTATAATATTCCTCATCGGTCATCTTGCCATCGTTTTCCACATGGTAGTTGAACCAGTTGCTTGCATAATCTAGCCCATCCTTATAGCCCCGTTTTGCAAAGCGCAACAGGCCTTCTACTTGAATCGTCCCGTCCCAGTCGGTATTTACATTTTTGTATTCGAGTTTCAATACATTTTTAATCAACTGCTTTATATTGTCTGGCAAGGCAGCGGGCATGCCTTTGTCTTCCAAGGGCGAATCGACTAAAAATTGATTGCTAACTTTGCTGTTCGCTATTACTGGCGTCAACATGCCACCTGTGGCAACGGATAACAATAAACCTGCAAAATCCCTTCTTTCCATAATTTTTGTTTATTTACTATTAATGATTTTAATTTTTATAGGGTTTGCCAACCGTTCTGCGGTTTGTGCCAAATAATTTTCAAACCCTTCGGCTGCGCTGAAACGTGCATCTGTTTTTTCCCAACAGGCAAAAAAGTAAATGGCTTTTTTCTGGGAATGCTTCATTGCCACATAAGATGTGTTGGGTATAACGGATGCAGTATCGGCAGTCATGTTGCCCACATAATCAGCCGATGGAAACATGATGGCGACCCCCAATTGGGTATTTGTTCCCTCTGCCTGTGGCCCATAAGTAGAAATGGAACTGAACAGGGCATTGTGCTTTTTGTACACTACTTTATCAATGCCAAAATTGGCAATGCCCGCAATTAGCTTTTGCTTGCTGGCCAAAGCAAGCGCAATATCATTTTTATAGTAATAATTGCCTTTGGCCATGGAGATGGTTTCGCTGCCATTTTTTTTGCCTTTCGCAACATCCCAGTTAGTGAACCCGAGTTTAAAAGCTGCCTGCAAAGCACCTTTGTACAGCACTTGGAAAGTACTGGTATCTGCATCGCCCAAGCGGTATATCTGCTTGTTTTCCTCCACAGCCAAACCACCAGCACCTAGTGAATTACCAGTATGGAATATATCCATGCCCCAAGGCTGCAGTTTGTGCCAACTGGCGCCCACGCCCACTTTTTCAAGTATGGGCGTATCTACTATTTTGCCATAAATATCCTCGCTGTTCCTATAATCAAAAAATGCCCTAAAGGCCACTTTATCGTTTTCTATACCCGGGCCTTCAATTTGGTAATAGGGTTTTGCTATATTTTGCACGAAGCCCCTTTTCCTTATGGCATAAGGTATTTCCGGCGTAGGCGAATCCATATCTGACCGAAGGCTAAGGCGTATATTTGTATATCGCTTGGATACCGCTTCTTTTGCAGCCCAGCTAAGTTGAAGGGTATCTGCTCCATGTGCGGAAAGGCTTACTTCAACCAATAATTCATCCCACTTCCCATCGTTGTCCGTATCGATTATTTGGGTAGCCAATTGCTTATTGCCCTTTTTCACAATGGGGAACAAGCCTTTTTTCACTTTCCCCAATGTAGTTTTTTTGATACTGATAATTTCCTTTTCCCTTTTAAAAGAAGCTGGGTTGGAAATAATGATTTGCGTAGCAAAAACAACATTGCCCATCATCCCTGCAAGCAAAAGCAAAAGGATACCTTTCTTACATGGAAGAACCGGTATTTGAATTGATATTTTAATAATTCCCTTCATTTTATACCGTTGATTAAAATGATTTGATTGATTTTAATGATTGTTACTAAATTAGGGCATCTTCTTCCCTCAAAACTTTGTGCCTCTTTGTGTATTCGTGCCTTCGTGACAGATTAAATAAACTTTCATCTGAGTAATAACCTTTATTCTACAGTCAACACCGTTTTAAAGTAATCTGCTGAAGACTTACCTACCATTATCTCAAACTCCCCAGGTTCAACGGTATATTTCATGTTGTAGTCCCAAAAAGCGAGTTTAGACTTATCGATAACAAAGCTTATTTTTTTTGTTTGGCCAGCCTCTAAACTAAAACGCTCGAATCCCTTTAGCTCCATCACGGGGCGGGTAACAGAAGCCACTTTTTGATGGATATACAATTCTGCTATTTCATCCCCTTTCAGCTTGCCTGTGTTGGTTACATCTATTGAAACGGTTATGGATCCATCTGCCTTCATTTTATCGGCAGACAATTGCATGTTTGAATAAGCAAAATTGGTGTAGCTCAACCCATAACCAAACTGATAAAGTGGTTGCACGTCTTGGGAAACATAATTGGCAAATTGGGCTGAAGGCTTATGGTTGTAATACATGGGCAGTTGCCCTGCCGATTTAGGAATAGTAATCGTAAGCTTGCCAGATGGGTTTACATCCCCAAAAAGGATGTCAGCAGCGGCGGAGCCTGTTTCCTGCCCCATATACCAGCCCTCTAGGATGGCGGGCACATGCTTGGCAATGTAGTTGATGCTTAAAGGCCGCCCATTCATTAGGTAAACAACCACAGGCTTCCCGGTAGCTAGCATGGCCTCTACCAATTCTTCCTGCTCGCCAATCAAGTCTAGGGTCATGTCGTCGCCAACATGCTCCTTGGTCCAAGCTTCCCTGCAAAGCTGCTCGGCTTCCCCAACTGCTACTACTATTACTTCGGCATCCTTGGCTACTTCAACGGCTTGTTTTATTAATTTCAGGTTCTCTTCACGGGATGTGAATTTCACATCATTGGTTTGCCAGTTAAACTGGCTAGTGCCCACGCTATCAACTATTTTGCATCCTTGTGCAAACAATACTTCCGTGCCTTTGCCTAATTTGCTTTTTATCCCTTCCAAAATGGTAATTTTTTGGTAAGGCTCGCCCGAATAGCCGCCTGTAAAAACATTGTTGGCACAAGGGCCAACCACTGCAATTTTCTTATACTTTCCCTTCCCAAGTGGCAAAAGATTGTTTTTATTCTTTAATAAAACGATTGATTCTTGTGCAGCTTTCAATGCCAAAGCCCTAGCTTTTTCATCTTTACTTACCTTGATGGCGTCATTTACATCTGTATATGGATTTTCAAACAAGCCCATCTGAAACTTTAAACGAAGTGCCTTGTATACTCCCGTATCTATATCCGCTTGCTTCACTTTGCCTTCTTTTACCAATGCTGGCAGGTAGAGATAGCCTTTGGGCGTAGGGAATTCATATTCCACCCCTGAATTGAACGCTTTGCAGGCAGCATCTTTCAAGTCTTTTGCTACAAGGTGCTTCTCAAACAATTCATCTATTGCGCCATAGTCTGAAACGAGCATCCCTTTATAGCCCCAATCATGCCTAACTATGGTTTTCAAAAGCCAATCATTATTATGCGATGGTTTACCATCTACCTCGTTATACGATGGCATAATGGCAACTGGGTTAGCTTCTTCGACAGCTGCCTTAAAAGGCGGAAAATGAAACTCACGCAAAACCCGCTCAGAAAAATTGCCAGGTGCTTGGTTGATGCCCCCCTCTGGTTGCCCGTGGCCACAAAAGTGCTTCAAAGTAGCCGCAACATGGCCTGGCGCAACAATTCCTGTTGCACTGCCCTGCAACCCTTTTACCGCTGCAACTGCATAGCGGCCATTCAGGTAAGGGTCTTCGCCGTAGGTTTCTTCCACGCGGCCCCAACGGGGGTCTCGGCAAACATCTATTACTGGCGACAAAACATGGTGTCCACCCCGGGAGCGCATCTCATGTGCCACGGCAGTATATACATTTTCAAACAAATCTGTATCCCAAGAGCAAGCAAGCCCAATGGCCATTGGAAAAGAAGTAGCTTCTGGCTTCATCAGCCCATGTTGCCCCTCATCTACAAACATTGCTGGTATCCCCCATTTGGTTTGTTCTTTTAGATATTTCTGAATGAGGTTCCTAGATTGTACCGTTGTTTTTATATCTACAAATTGCGGCTGCACAGATAATAACCCTTTCCCTAAAATTTTTCTTGCAGTAGCGGTATCAGCAAAAAAGGCCTCATCAAAAGCATAGGGGTGGCCGCTCCATTCCGCATATAATTGTGCTACTTTATCTTCCAAGCTCATCCTGCCCAACAAATCTTTTGCACGCGCTTCAGGAGGCAGTTTTGCATTTTTGTATTTGAGACTGCTTGCTTGCTGCCCAAAAGAAAACACATAAGCCATCACCATCATTACTACTAAAACTTCTTTCTTCATTTTTGTTCAATTAATTGTAACTCGCTCTATGAGCCTTGTAGCCTCGTAGCCCTACCATGCTGTTTATAGCAACAAAAACGCTATCTAACTTCTCATAAAGCCTTCTACTCCACCACCAACGTACTGATAGAATGTGCCAAGCTATTGGCTTCCACCATCTTGTTGCTGATAATAAGGTGGTATGGCATAGGTTCATTGGTGGCATTCATCACCACCACTACCAATTTACCATCAGGGTTAATAAAAGACGTAGCCAGCAGTTTATCCCTGTTGGTGGTTACTGCTACCCTTTTTGCACCAGAATGGATAAATTTTGAAAGATGCCCGATGTAGTAGTAGCAATTGGTGTAGAGTAGCTGCCCGTTCCTAGTATCGGCCATGATGGGCGAAAACGTAAAATTGCTTACATGGTTGGGGCCGCCTGTCTCGTCCAGCAAAATATTCCAGTCTGTCCAGCCCACGGTGCCAGCGTTAAAGTCATTGATCATGGAATAACCATACTTCTCCCCTAGTTTCCAGTTGTAAATGCTGTCGAAATTGAAACGTTCTATGCAGCCTTCCGTAAACAATAAATTTTTGTTGGGGAAGCTTTCTTTTACTCGTTTTACATTGTCGAACTGCATGGCATTTCCTGTCCATGTCTCGTACCAATGGTAGCCGATGCCCCAAACATATTTGGCAGCGGCAGGGTCGTTCAGTATCACACTTGCCCTTTGTGGCAAAAGGTCGCGGTTATGGTCCCAAGCAATTAGTTTTTTATTGCTCAGGCCTGCTTTTTCAATGGTTGGTCCTAGGTATTGCTTGATAAAGTCCCTTTCTTCTTCCGCCGTGTAAACGCAGGATTCCCAGCGTTGGCTTGCCATAGGCTCGTTCTGCACGGTAAAACCCCAAACTGGCACGCCTTCTTTTGCATAAGCCTTAATGAATTTTACATAGTAGTTAGCCCAAGATTGCTTGTATTGCTGCAAGAGTTTCCCGCCGTGGAGTATGTCGTTGTTGCTTTTCATCCAAGCAGGTGGGCTCCAAGGGCTGGCAAACAAGGTAAGCTGACCACCTGCTGCTGCAATGGCTTGTTTTATCAGTGGTAGCTTGTATTGCTTGTCGTGCTTGATATTAAATGTGGAAAGACTGCTGTCTTTTTCGTCAACATAAGTGTACATATCGCTCGAAAAATCGCAACTGTTCATATTCACCCTGCCAAGCGTATAGCCGATACCGTCTTTTTTATCGTAATAGGCTTTCAGTACTTCCTGCTGCTTTTCCCTGGGCAGTTTGGCTAGTGTTTCTGCTGCGGCATCTGTCAATGCACCGCCAATGCCAAGCATGGTTTGGAAGGTGTGCAAGGGATCTACATATACAAATATTTCTGTTTCGGTTGGCTGCACGGCATCCTTAAATTGCAGTGCGCCTGTTGCAGACAATTTTAAATTGGTATTGCTAGCTGTGGTATATACCGTTACTGCTTTATTGCGCAGGTTGTATTTGCCGGCAGGTTGTGCAAACGATTGACAAATGGCGATGCAACTGCCAGTAAAAAGGAGCGAGTAAAGAAGTTTATTTTTTTTCATAATCGTTATTTATTATTACTCACCATATATAGCCAGATAGTAAGAAACTTAAAAAATGTAATTGCCGCATTATCATAAAGAACAACATAGGCTATTCAAAACAGCTGTTTTTTTTTTGTAAAATCTATCTAATCCTACAACCTATGTTGAACTTTTTATTTTATCAAGATTCTTTCATACCTAATAAATCAATGCGCCTATGTATCTATGTAGACAAATTAAATCAGCAACACCCTTATTTTTGAAAGCTTACTTTCCATTTATATGCTTTCGTCTCTTTGCTTTTCAACACCAATTCATATATTGAATTTTCTTTGTCGATAAGTTTAAATGAGTTTGTGGCATCCTCGGCAGTAGCGGTTTTTACCTTATACCCATTCGTAGCAATAATTACTTTGTATTCTTCACCGCCAATTAATTTTGAAGTACCCCCCAATTCTTTTTTGGCTGCATCCCAAGCTGGGTATTTGGCCATGTCAAGGTAGCCTTGCAGGATATGCCTATCGGTAGATAAAAACTGAGGCACTTCCTTTGCTTCATGAACAGCCATTACCCTTGCTTCTCCTGGCCTTAATTCTTGTTCTAATTTGGAACTTCCTTCCAATTTGCCCACAAACTTCCAATTCCAGAAATCGAATACATAGTATTTTTTGGCTGTATCCAAAGCAAGCCCACCATCATCGGTATTGTCTCCCAATGGCACATTCACCACTGCTGATACCATTTTTTTAGGGATGAACTGTTTATTGTCTGGCCAATAAGCCATCACGTCCGTAGGCCACTCTTCCCCTTCAATTTCTGTGTTATAGAAGGTAACGATATGCCAGTCTGGGTTTATTTTAAAGTCATATACTTGGGGGTATAGCTTGCCTGTAAACGCATCAATTGGTCTTGCACTAGCAGTTGGGGCTGCGAGCAATGGTACTGCCCTAGACAAAGCATATATCATTTTGCTGTCCATTTTTTCAAAGTATTTCCCTATTTCCATTCTCCCGCTGGTTGTATAAGTCATGGTAATGGCAGCCTTCCATCCATCTAGGGTATTGGTTGGGTAAACATGGCTTGGATTAATGGGGTCGCAGTCGTAGTTGGTTACCACCCTGTTTTTGTACCAGCGCAAGCCTGTTTTGGTTACCCTGCCAGGATACACCCTATCATTGTCTCCTTCTGTCCTTTGGGTAGTAATCACCCCCAAAGCAATATCGCCATAAGGAGGGATACGCTCTTGCACATCCCTTTTAGGCCCGAGGCCTACATAGGCTAGTTTAAAAATATTGCGATAGGCAGAAGTGGTAGTGGCATATTTGTCTTCAAAACCACCATCGTAAGACCAACCAGTTTCGGGATAGTCGAACTTGATGCCTTGCACACCTCCGCTTTTCAGATTTTTATATACATCCTTCATGTGGTTAATAAACCCTGTGTCTGTAAAATCATACGTCCAATAAATTGCTGTGGAGTCGCCACTTCTTCCCCACCAACCCACTGGCCCTTTTGAACGTTTGTGGTACGGATCATTAAAAAGGATATGATTGGGGTATTGAAGGCAATAATCTTCCGAACGCTTGGATGTCTGGCAATAAATAAAAGGCACGCCATTCATTTCATATACCTTTTTCCCCCATTTTTCTATTGTTTCATAAGGTGGCAGTAATTGCCCACTTTTATACATTTGCCAATGTTTGTTATCCCACCACCCCTGCTGGTTGTTGGGCAATGAATAATCGTCTGGCTCTAGCCTTAAACCAACGGGCGAATATTTCAAGAAACCTGTTTTGGTTACTTCTTCCATTTCTTCAATAGTACCTAAAGTATTGTCCCTGAATTTATCGCCACCAAATTTTGCAACAAAGCAATACCAAAAATTGAGGATTGGTATGGTAACGCCGCTTACATCAGAATGGTTGGCATTCTTTAAAGCCAACCCGTATTTTTCAAGTGCTTCAAACCTATTGTCTGTAGTAAAATCCACATAAAATTTATCTTTAAGTATGTACCTACTCTTTGCATCTACCAATTTCCCAATTGGATCCTCGCCTTTCAACTCTACTTCCAAAAAATCATTTTTTTTGATAACAGAAGCATACTTCTGAAATTCATTATAGGTTAGGCCACCTATTACAAGAGACCTTTTCTTTTCACCCTTTTTACCAAATGTAGCCAACAGGTTGTTCAGCGATTTTAAGGTGTCTTTTGTTGCAACAGTTGTAAAAGCAAAGCCATTCTCCCCATCCAATGCTTTGTAATCATCAAAAGAAACGCCTTTGTAGGCAATACCTTTCAACGGAAAAAACCGCATAATACGGATATTGGTGTCGCTCGTGTTTTCAATGCCCAAGTTCAATGCAATTGCGCCATTGTCTTTGTATATAAACACTTCTAGTATTAGGGAAGGCACACCTGCTTTTTTGCCTTCGATGGTTATTTTGTTGCCCGTACCTAACTCATCTTTGATAGGCTGAGCATCCCATGCAAATGTGTAGCCCTGATTGGAAGCGTATTTATTGATTTGAAAAGTTGCGTTTTCAATACAAGCTTGATTTGTACGCTTGTCTGTAATCGAGAACTTGCCTTGCTGGGCATTAAAGCTGAATGAAACCAAACTGTTGTCCCATTTAGGGTTTTGATTAACTTGGCAAATGCCTGTTTGGATTGATAGCAACATAAAAAAAAATACGTTGCAGATAGTAACTGTTCTTTTCATAAATATATATTTACCGTTTATTTGAATTGTTTAAAAGCTTATTTCTTAACCGAAAACAACCACTCCAAAAGCCCCGGCTCGTCAAAGGTTTTGTCCCAGCAGTTGTGCCCTGTGTTGGGATATAATGTAAACTTCACGGGAATTTGCAATGCCTGCATGGCCGACACCATGTTTTTACTATACGCTGGATATACTACATTGTCGTCTGCACCATGGAAAACCCACCAACTGGCATGTTTTAATTTGGGAGCAATGCCCACATTGGCACCGCCACAGATAGGGAAAGCTGCGGCAAACAGTTTAGGGTTCCTACGTACTATTTCAAAAGTACCCATGCCACCTAAAGAGAGTCCGCCGACATATACTTGCTTTTTATTTATGGGATATTCGTGTATTATTTTTCTTACCAACTTTTGAACAAGCACCATATCCCTTGTTGGTTTGCCTCCGATAAAAAAGGTACGCTTAGGTTTGCCTGAAGTATCCCTTTCACCAATAGCATTAGCCCAAGTGCCATTGGGGGAGCATTGTGGGAACACCACAATAGCAGGGTAACCTTTTCGGATACTGTCCCTTAAAAACAACGACCCACCGTGGATTAGTTGTGCCTTATTATCTGTCCCCCTTTCGCCGCTGCCGTGCATGAAAAGAATAAGGGGATATATTTTTTTAAAATTGAAATCTTCTGGCAACAATAAACGGTAAGGCATAGTATCCCCTCTACTAATCAATAGCCGCTCTTTGTAAAGGGAATAATCCTGTGCAAAAGCGTGGCTAACAAGGATGATAAGGAATAACGAAAACAATATTTTTTTTGCCATATTCTATACTTTATTAATGGATAATCTTACTATAAAAAACTATACAGTTTTAGGCTTTACCATTTATACATACTAAATCTTTAAACCCGTTTCTTTTAATGGTCATTTTTTTCCAATGGGCTGGCAGGTTTGCCTTGCCCTTTAACACCCCCTCCTCCCCAATTTTTATACCGCCAAACCCAAAAATGACTGTTTGCAAAATGCCCCCGTAGCCTGTGCAAAAGGAGGAAACATTATTGGTTGGCCGCTCAGTAAAAATGCCAAAAGGAGGTTTCAAATTAGGCCTATATGCTTTTAGGAAAAGTGTATAGGCTTTTTCCGTATCGCCCAATTGCGCGTAGCAACCAGCGAGTACACTGTAACTCATGGATGGCCCATTGGGGTTGATAAGCGGTTCATAATATTCCAAATCTTTCCTGATGGTCATTTTATTTGTTACAAAGCCCATGGGGAAAGCTAATAAATTCACGTCGGCTTGTTTAATTATCCTTCCATCCTGCCAATTGCTATTCTGTAGGGTAAAGCCGTCTTTATGTTGTAAGATAATAATGTTATCAGCTATTTTTTTCCACTCTAAGTTTACAGGTTCATTCAATTGCTTTGCATATTTCGTGGCATTGTTCAATGCTATTTTCACGGCAGCGTTCGTAAAAGCATCGTCATTTACATCTTCAAAATATTCATCGGGTCCAACAACGTTGTTGATATGATATTTCCCAAAAGCATCTTTACTAACCCTTGACAGCCAAAAGTTTGCAGCTTCCCTTATTATTGGGAACCCTTTTTGCCTTAGCCACCATTTATCCTTGCTTATTTTATAATAATCAGCAGCAGCATTTGCCACATCTGCCGTAATGTGATGCTCGGTCATGTCAAGCTTATAGTTGATGCTTGTACATTCATTGCCCTCCAAATCAGACTCCCAAGCATACATGGCTCCTTTATAACCAAACTGTGCAGCCCTTTTTTGGGATTGAGCCAATGTATTGAAGCGGAAATCTATAATTGAATGGGCAAGTTCTGGCTGCAAGACAAGCAAGGGTGGGAACATCCAGGTATCGGCATCCCAAAAAATATGGGCACCCCATTCGTTTGCAATGCCACAAGGAGGGATGCTTAACTGAAAGCCTTCGGCAATTGAGGAATACAAAGTATATAAACCATTCCGTATATCCAGTTGCACTTGGGTATCGCCATCTATTACAATATCGCTTTCCCACAATTTTGCCCAGCTTTTTTTGTGTGCTTCCAATTGGTGCTGAAAGCCCAAATGATACTCCCGGCCGCAGATACGGATAGCGTCATTGTACGGGTCGCTGCTGAAATTGGAATGTTGAAAAGAACTCAATAAACAAAAGTGGTACTTCTCCCCTTTCTTCAACGAGACCTTAAAAGACAATTGTTGGGAGAAGCTGTCTGGTCTTGCATATTCCAATATGGGTGTCTGGCCCTCAAAATAAAAAGTATTAGCCCCTGCCACTTGAGCTAACCCAGATTCAGTTGGGAAGCCGGTACTCATAACCGGCAACACATCCTTGGCCTGGGAGCTTAGTTTGTACATCTTGAAATTGAAAGTGGGCTTGTAAAGCCCTTGGCTTTGCTGCCTATTTGGAATATTGATACCATTCTGCACCCTAAATTCAATTGCTTCTTTTGCTTCAAATTCAAAAATTTCCATTGCGGCCACTGGCAGGTTTCGCAAAGCCATTAGTTGTGTCTTTATGCTTAGTACATTGTCATATTCATAAGTCGTTGCTAAAATGCCTTCTTTTAGGTTTAGGCTTTGCTGCCAGTTTTTAACTTTACTGCCATAAACCAGTTCCTCGCCGTTTTTTAAAATTATTTTTATACCCAATGGATTATAATCGTCAATTAGGTGTATATAACTTTTTGAAAGGGGGAAATCGTACAACCCATTAATTGTAACAGTTGTAGCCCCTAACCCATCTCGTTGGCTTCGGATACCAATGATGCCATTTCCAAGGTAGGCAGGTGTATAATTACTGCTTGTATCGGTAGCCACAATTGCCCACTCTTTATTTCCTTCCGCGACATGTTGAGCAAACCCTGTGGTTGAACACAAGGCTACACATCCCATGCTTACGAGGGAGAATAAAAAGTTTTTACTTATAAAAAAGGGCAATCCCATATTTTGAAATTTCTATTTGCTAACCCTCCACGGGTTGCACCCGTGGCTACTTTTGTTCAACCCTTTCAGGGTTTTTGACGAATTACTTAACTTTACAATGCACCTAGACTAGTAGGTTTTATAGACCTTATAGGTTAATGTTTATTGTTCATAAGCACCCCTATCCCTACCCTTGCCTTTTGGGCGTGGCTTGCCTTGCAAATCGGTGGCCTGAGGCACATCGTTTGAAGCCGAGCTAAGTGCAGGGCTTCCTGCTTTCAAATGAAAATCGGCTGTTAACCTGTCGAAATAAGCATTCACAAACTGTGGGTCGGCCACTATGTCATTGGGTGCATTGAATAAATCCTGCGGTATTGGGTATATATTATAATCCCAGCGTATATTCTTGTTCTTATTATTGCCAGTTACTTTACAGCCTGGCCTAGGCACTATGATATTGTTCAGGAAAACAATATCTTCAGAACTATTGGCAAACATATCTGGGTAGCCTACCACCTCCCCATTGTGATAAACCGTGTTGTTGATAACATCCACATATTTTGTACGGAACGTGTGTATTCCTGAACCGCCATTAAATGCGCTTACATTGTTGGCAACCAAGGCACGGCCTTTCCATTCTGGGCGTTTTGGTTTCGCATTGGCGGCACTGTCGCCAGGTTTAATCACTTTATCGTTGTTCATGTTGGTGGCACCATTTTGCTCTTGGTCGGTTACGTCTAAGATAATACCATTGCCATCGCTCAAACGCCCAATTTTTTCCCAAGACACCATGGTTTTGTTATTCCAGCAATAATTGCGTTGGATGATATTGTGATAGCCTGGGGCATCGTCAAAAGCCCAGTTGTCCAATGTTGAAATGCCCGAGCCGCCATAACGCATGTACCAAGCATTTTCATATACTTTACAATCCTCTATTGTGATATAATCTGTTTCTATGGCTATAATGCCGCCTCCAGGGCATTTGCCTACGGTGCAGTTGCGCACAATTACATGGTGCGGCTTGTCGTCTGGCGTATGCCCGCGGCCATTTACAAAAATACCGTTTGTGTTAAAGTGCGGGTCAGCAGCCTTGTTTTTAGAGTCTTCCTGTGCCTTGAGCAACACGATGGAATCGTTAGCGCCAATTACGGTAATGCCATCTATAATATGGTATGAGCCACCTACTTGTATGCCAGCCCACCCGCCGGGGTGTATTTCGGGATGCTCACCTTTTTCTGCCTTCCAAGTAATCCATGCGTCTTTGGTGCCAGAGCTTTTAATGTATAAAACCGCACTACCGCTTGACCTATTCGCATTTGAATAATTGCCATTACCAATTAATACCACATCGCCTGGCTTTACCAAGTCGGCAGCTTTTTGCAATGTGCGAAAGGCTGTTGCTACTGTCTTCCCATTGTTGGCATCATCACCAGCCGCTGATACATGCCATGTTGTTTGAGCCATAAGAAGACTGCTGGCTGACAGCAACAAGGAAAAAATAAACATTACATTTTTGTGAGTCATCATTTCTGTTTGATTTATATCTGTTTAATTCAATAATTTCACTACTACCGTTTGCCCATTGCTGGTAAGCACTGCTTTCGAGGCAACTTGCTTCCCTCCTTTTTTATTTACAACTACCTCATACTCACCGTTAAAACCCCTTATTGTATAAGTGCCATCTTTATTGGTTTGCCCAGCAGTGTTGGTTGCCCATGTTTTGCTCACCAACTCGGTAAAGGCTTTCCCTTCTGGGCGGATGTTCCAGTCTTTGTCCCAAAGGGCTGATGCAGGTATCCAGTGTTCAGGTTCCCAAAAGCCCCATTGCATGATGCCTATAGTAGATGGGTGGCTGAATATGGCGGTGAAAAAATCCTTTATATACCTGGCTTTAAAATCATCGTCATCGCTGGAAATATCAAATTCCGAGATTTGTATTGGCAAGCCCAATGAACCAAAATGATCCAGCCTTTCCAAAACGTAATCAATGACCGGAGGCGTGCCGCCTATATGCGATTGCTCGCCAATGGCATCTATTTCAGCGCCTTTGTCTTTCAAGAACTTAATGATATTATAAAAACTTTCGCTGCCCACATTCAGGCCATGGAACATGGTATAATCATTCAGGAACAGTTGCACGCCGGATGTACGTTCCCTGGCAGCTTTAAACCAATCGACCATTACATCCTTGCCCAGCAGTTTCAGGAAAGCATCATGGGCATAAGGCTCGTTCACGACGTCCCACTCTGTAAATTGGCCTTTCATTACATCCGTTTCTTGTACAATATCTTTTATAATGGCAGCCCGCAAAGCAGCAGTATCGTTTTTATAATGGATTAAATGACCTGAATTTTGCCAAGAGGGCCACACCATCACATGCCCACGGGCTGGTATATTGTGCTGCCTAAGCCAGTTGTTAGCTAATATGGTTTTGTTATGATCGGTTTTTGCCCAGTTTTTGGACTTCATTTCGTTTTCAAAAACCACTTTATTAAAATACTTTAGTAATGTATCCCTGTATTTTTTATAACTAGGGTTGGTGCTGTCCAATATTAATTTGGAGTTAGTTGCTGTACCCCATCCGTAAGCAATTTTTTTCATGGTCACAGCCACCGTTGCACCTGTTACTGGCTTCCCGTTTTTGTCAACCACTTTCACGGTTAAATCGCCCTTCCTGTATTTTTCTATCCTTTCGGCAGCCGCTTTTCGCCATGGTGCATCTGGCGAGTCGCCATCGTAATGCACGGTTGTGCGTGGCAACTGGGCTATGGTTGCTTTATGCTGGTAATTCACCAACGAAAAACCGCCCAATTCAAAAACCTGTGGGAAACTGCCACATTTTATTACTAATGACAACTCTCCTTTTTCCACGTCCCTAGCAGCTACAAAGGGGATTTGCACCAACGACCAACCTGTGCCAAAGGACATACCTCTTTCAAACAAAGGCGGCCAGTTGTATTTGCCGCCAATTGTCCTGTCCAAGGAAATTTCCATGAACGATTCCCCTGTTTCTTTTTTGCTTTGCAGGCTACGGGTATAAAAAGAAAGGGACAATACATCGCCCGTTTTCACCACGGCATCTAGGTTGCAGCGCAAGGTGAAATTGTCTTTGCCAGTTGGGTTTAGGGTAGATATATGGTAGGCTTTTGCAAATGGCTGGCTAGTGGTGCTTACCAATTGCACAAATGCAGGCGTTTTGAACAAAGCAGTATCATTTGGTAGCAAAGCAATACCAGCAGGAAGCTGGGCATGTGCATGGGTTGCAAACACAAAGCCAATCAATAGCAATAAAGAATATGATAAATTTTTACTCATTTTAATAGTTGTTTCTTATTTTTTCAAACCCGTTAAATCCGATTCTACACTAATAATGCCTTCGCCTGCACTCACTTTAGCTGAAAAATTATCGCCTAGTTCAATGCTTCCTGTTGTTTTAACAGCTATCTCTTTTGGAATGCCTTTGCAATAGTTGTTCACCAATCCCAAGCTGCCTGCGCTATTGAATACGCAATTAGCAAAACTGATAGTTGTTTTTGGGTAAGCATCAAAATCTGAAGCCCTTGTAAATTCTACGCCGTTGCCTTGCAAGGATGAATTGCGGATGGCAATAAAGTCGCATGGGGCCGAAATACCGACGAGTGCTTTTTTATTCGTGCTTATTACCCTGATGTTTTCCAACGAGATGCCACTTAGCACTGGCACTGGTGCACCATTATAGTAGGAATGCGAATAATTATTGGCATAGCTCATTAGTTGGAACGGCACACGCACGCTTTCCAAAAAAATATCCCTGAACGTTATGTTCTTTACGGAGGCTGTATGGAAAGTATCGGTTTGGTGCAGCATCCATTTGATGCCGTCAATTTCCATAGACCCTTGACTAAATGTGGGCGGGTTAATTGACTCGTACGATTTTCCGTCCATTACGGCCAACACCCTGTATATCCTCCCGTTGCAAACCACTGCATCGCCATGCCTTACCTTTATCCCGGGCTTCCAATCTACCCAAGCTGCAGGTACTATCTTGGCAAAAGCACCTTCTAGTTTCTCGGCTTTTAGGTCGTAACAGTTTTCTATCACGCCATCTTCAATATCGCCTAGCTCAGGGTTGCCAGAAATCCAATCGCCAGCGGCTAGTGCAATGGCATCGTCAGCCGTTTGAAAAACGCAATTGCTTATCCTAAACCTTTTCCCCCTGCCAAGGTGGATGGCATCTTTTTTCCCTATAATTATTACATCATTGATCAAGAAATCTTCAAAAGTACAAACCTGTATGCAGAACTGGCCAGACGCCAAATCAGTACACCTGAACCTTTCTATTTTTAAGTCTTTCACCCAGATAAAAGATATTTGACCACGATCCCCATAGATTTCGCCCATCCAAGTATCAACGCCATTTACTTTAAGGGTAAGTCCTGTGATGGATATATGGTAATTATAGGTTTTGCTCAAAGCCCCTTTGTTCAGTAGCACATAGCCAAACTTGCCATTCTCTGCCGATTTTTCCACGGAAGTGCCATCGCCAAACACCAATGAAGTGTTGTCGCCGATATAGACAGTTCCCGCCACTTTGTAAGTGCCGATTTTACTAATAATGATTGTACCGCCTTTATCAACAGCAGTTTGCAAGGCTTTGGTGTTATGTACACCCGTTTCGTTGGGCAAAAACCCAAAGTCGGCGGCATCTGCAAAGCCGTTTGAGGCAAACACAGTACTAGTTGTTATCAATAATCCAACTAATAATAATAAGGAAATTTTCATATTGTCTATTTATATAGGATTTTAACTGTTATTGCTTTTGACAGTAAATATTTTCATTGCCCTTTTTTACTAATTCAAATTAAACCGGACACCTTCTTTGTTCTTGGGTATCACTTCGCCTTTAAATATTTTTTTGGTTTCAATTCTTTGCTTATTGTAAACTTTTAAATTCCTGAAAACCATTTTGGAGCGTAACATGCAGCGGATGGCTATACGCCCAAAATCGAGTACTGGGCCATTGTTGGTAAACCCATCATCTGTACAATCGAACATGACAACGCCATCAATGGCACCAACCAACTTGTTGTCTATCTGCAAAAACTGGAGCTTGTGCCAAGTATCTTTTGCCAAAGGCGCACTTCGGGAAGCGAATGCCAATGGATAATTCCATGGTTGTTTCATAAAAGCAGAGTTGTCTAAATCGTTCCGCATATCTCCCATTTCACGATAATATTCCCAATGGTAGCTACGTACGTCTTCGCCATAAATCATCACCATGCGCCCACTTTTCCTTAGCGGGTAATCAGCCATAAAATCTTCACGGTTCATGCCAGAAGCCTGCGTTAACAATAGGCTCAAACCACCCGGGCGCAAAACCTTGTATTCGTATTCCACATACAAATCGCCTTCAAATGGCTTCTTTGTCCATATATACATTTGAGAATCAAGTACAGCACTATTCATTTCTTTGTTCACTGTTTCTATTAGTAGCCCCTCCTTCGTGATAGCTACTTGCACTGGTTTCCCTTGAATGTAAAAGCTATCAAGGTCTGTAGGTTTTGTTAGCGGCAGGTTCAATTTTGGTTGCCAACTTGCATCTACTTTCCAAGCAAAGGGCTTTCTGTTTTTGCCTGCATATACATATTGCAATTCCTGCTCCAAGGCTGCATCGTGTTTGGTATCTTCTTTTTTAAAGAGGCTGTACAATTCTTTTTCAGAAAGGTTAGTATTGTAAAACTTTATATCACTATAACAAAACGTTGGGTTGCCCAAGTACAAAGATGTGTTTATTGAATCCCGATGTAGTTTAGTAGTCCTATATTGGTCTTCTTTGCCAATGGATATGCCATTAACATACATGCGGTACTCGTCTTTTTCATAATCCCAAGTAAGGGCAAAATTGTACCATGTACGCCTTTTAAAGCCAAAATGGCTTACTGAAATCAATGCTTTATGGGGAAGGTTAAATGCGTTCTCGTACAATTTGTCTTTGCCAAAAAGCGCAATCAAATTGGGATGCCAAGCATTCATCCAAACCATTTTAAAGTTAGCATTAATAATATCTTGTGGGTCGGCACAATCCGTTAACAAAGGGTACATCGTCCAATAGGGATTGCTAATAGCCATGGAAGGTTTTGGGTTGGAAGTACCCAAATCTTCTAATGACATTACCCATAAGGAAACCGTTCCTCTATTGGCTTTTATGTTATGTGCCTTTAATTGCAACACGCTGTGGATGCTTGTCATGTTAAGCCCTTCACGGCCATCCAATTTTACTACCCTTGCTGGCCCCTTCAATTGTAGCGATGTTGTATCACTTAAAGAAAAATCGTTCAGGTAACTAAACGCAGGCTTTTGAGAAAATACCAACGAGCAGACCACGGTGCAACAAATAATTACCAACCAGCTTTTGATAGTTGCCTGTTTATAAAAAATTGCTGAGCCTTTTGATTTTATTGAACCCATTATTTATTTTTTTTGTTTATTTTAAATATTGTAAAAAATCATTCTTCATCAACTGCACATTTATTTTATTATATACTTTAATTAACCTTTGCGTGTTTTCAGGTGGTGTTTGCACTCGGGAAATTGTTGCAAATGTGGGTTTCACAAAAGCTTCTACCAATGCCAAATCCCACAAAGTACGAATGGTATCTTGTGGGTTTGTTTCTTCCCAGCGTTGCTTCAGCATTTTCTCAACAGGCACATCATCTTTCAAAAACTTGTATAAATAATCCTTTTTAAATTGGTAGGGAAATGCAATGTTCGTAGGCATTAATACCAAATCAACTGAGGGATTGTCTAGCAAATAATCAAATGCGTTTAAGTCATTCCTTATATTGAACTCGCTTTTGTTCCATGCCCCTTTTTCAATGTTATATTTTGCACCTAAAGCATAGCAAACTATTTTTTGGGCAATCGAATTATCCAATGAAATGGCAGAGGCAATATTGGTTAACGCGCCCAAACTAATGACCACTAATTTTTCATTTTTTGTCAATTTTTTTACCGCTTCAATAATCCCTTTTGCTGCATCAGAACTTCTAGCTTCTTTGCCACCCCATGCCCGACCCATTTGCCTGTCTGCACCAAGGGGATGAGGGATAGATAATTTCCCCATTGCCTTTAATAAATCTTCATTTAGTTGCTGGGATATTGCTGCTGTATTTATCCCTTTGGTAGCATATTGATTCCATTTTTCAAAAGCAACCAAATCTGCATTGTTAAAGTGTGCCGAGCTTACCCCTACCAGTTTAATAGAAGGTTCCCCCAACAACCGAAAAAGAGCATAAATATCATCTGTCTCGTTTCCGGAATCGGCATCCACCCAAACCTTTTGCTGTTGCCCATAACAAGGAAAGCAGCAAGTTGCTGCTATCATTGCGATGCCTAATAATTTAAAAAAAGAAATTTTCATCCTGTCTAATAATATTCCTTGTTTTTCTCTACATCCAACACTTTTACCTAATTTTTCGCCATAATAATCAACCCAATACCTATTATATACAGCAATAACATCAAGTATAAATTGCGGTAGGTTTTCTTGGAGGCATTAGAAAATTCCTTCCAAATAAAAATGCCCCAAATGGCGGCAATAACGGTGGCGCCTTGACCTAAGCCATAAGAAATCGCAGGGCCTGCTTTGCCCGAAGCGATGATATTGAAAGACATACCAATATGCCAAATGATACCGCCTAGAATGCCCACCAAATGATCTTTGGCAGAGCCTTTAAAATAATCGCCGATGCTTAGTTTAGTGCCTGAAAAAGGGAAACGCATCAACAACCCATTAAACAGGAAATTGCTTGCTACCAAGCCAACTGCAAAAAACACCAAAGCCGTGTATGGCGTTAGCTTGCCAGCTTCAGGCACATCAAAATCTGCTACCATGGATACTGCCACATACTTATAAAAAAAGCCCATCAACACACCCGCAATTATGGCAATAACCAATCCTTTTACCGAGAAAGAGGCAGTGCCTTTATTTACTTGCCTGTACGCATTGGCATTCAACAAAATGGCAACCGCAATCAATGAAACGCCGCCAAACAACAGCGTAGCATTGCCTTGTGGGTTGCCCAAATAATTTACAATCACGCCCAATATTAAAGCGATGCCGATGCCTACGGGAAAGGCTACACTCATGCCAGCCAAGGCGATAGCCGATACCAATAATATATTGGCCAGGTTAAATACGATGCCACCAATAAAGGCAGATATTAAATTCGCATTATCAGCCTGCTTCATATCTTCCAAAAATGCCCTGCCAGATGCACCACTGCTACCTATGGTAAACGCCATGATCAACGACAGGATAAGGATGCCAAAAGCATAATCCCAATAAAACAATTCAAACCGCCAACCCGGGGAACTAAGTTTGGTGGTATTGGCCCAAGACCCCCAGCAAAACATGGTGATGATACACAGAAGAATAGCAGTTGAATAAGAATGAATGACAAACATGGTTGTATATTATTTAAGATGTTTATTGTAAAGCAATTTTTTTCCAATAGGCATTGCCCACCAGCTTATCGGTTAAATCAACATTTTGAAAGAGGCGCAGCATTACATTTTTGCCTTTATATTTTGATAAGTCAATGGCAATCGTTTGCCATTTTCCTACTTCTTCATTAGATGTTACTAACTTAGTAAGTACCTTATCATTGTCAACCAATACCCGCAGTTCCCAGTACTTTTTGTTCTCTGCTGCTACGTTTAATACAAGGCTATCATTGGCTCCCACAGCTATATTTTTATACAAATACATGCCCCTTGCAGGAATGGCAGGGAAGGTTATCAAAGCCCCATCCTCCACATAAGTACCTTTTCGGGAATGTACTATTTGCCAGCTAGTATCCCAATTTTGCAACATGCCGCTTACCGTAAACAACTCGGCTGGCTGGGTAATGATTGGCTGGTTGCCCGGCACTTGCAGCACGCCATCTTTTATGGAAACACCATTGTCTTTTAAAATACCCATACCTACTTTCACGGTTCGCTCTGCCAAGACAGATATGCTTTGGTCAACAGGAGGTAGTGGGTGGGTATCGCCCATAAACTCGCCTTTAATGCGGTTGTGCAAGCCGTCCAATAAATTTTGCGGTATAGATTTCAACCCATACATGGCCGCAATGGCAGCACCTGCACTGGCTGCATTGCAATCAGCATCGGTGTTGTCGCCTGCGGTACAGGCAAGGTTGAGTGTCTTTAAAAAATCGCCATCGCCCTTTAGCAAGCAAGTGGCAATAATGCCGCCATTGGCCACTGCATTGTTGGGCATAGGATACTCGCCTCTCCATCTTTGTTCTATCTGCTCAAATATATTTTCGGCACTTTCCCCTTTTTTTACTAAGCCCAATACCATATCCACACATTGCCTGTAAGGCGAGCTTTTGTCAATTAAACTCGCCGCTTTTTCTACTACTAACGTCCTATTGGTTTCGTTGAAAGCGGTACTGATAAGACCAGCAACAAAAACAGCAGCATCTACTCCTTCGGCATAGCCGTTTACATGGCAATAATACCTAGCCAGCTTTCCCGCCAAATTGGGCATACCGGGCGCCAAGGCTCCATATACATCCGATGAAAACTGTGGGCCAATGGTAAAATACAACCTATTATGCGTGGGATACCCGCTCATTGGGGCTTTTATTCCTTTGAGCATTGCCCATTTGGCCATTTTGCTGGAACCCCAAACCCCACAGGAGTCTTTCAGCCATTGTTCGCCCAATTGTTCCACCGTCATGTGCATGCCATATTTTTCAAAAGCTTTTATGGTAATCATTTCGTAGTACCAGTCATCGTCAACATAGGCATAAGCTAATTTTTTAGGGAAAGTATCTACCCATTTCACCGACCGTTCGTTATTTTCAAATTGCACGCCTATAATCTGGCAGATGATTTGGCTTGCCCATATTGCATGTACTTTATCCGTGTATTCCGATGGTGCTAGTTTAAAAACCACTGTGCCTTTCCCTGTGTTTGGGATATGTTTTATCGACTGCGCCATTAAAGGTGCAGCTAATAAAACACAAGCAATAAGTGGTATTATTTTTTTCATAAGTGGCAGTTGCAATTCTTCCTAAAACCTTAGAGGGTTTGTTTGTAGGATTGTGTACTATCTGGTTAAAACTTCGGTTGTCTCTATTTCATCCCTCACAGGTGCAGAAGTTTGCGCCCCCATCTTGGTAACAGATACAGAAGCTGCCTTGCAGGCAAACACCACTGCATCGTGCCAGCCTTTGCCTTCGGCCAATGCCACAACCAACGCCCCGTTGAACACATCGCCTGCGGCCGTAGTATCTATTGCTTTTACTTGAAAAGACGCTACGATGCCTTCATATCCCTCACAATCCACATAAGCCCCTTTGCTGCCCAAGGTGATGATTACGTTTTGTACTCCCCTTGCTTTAAAAATAGCGGCAGCTTCTTTTGCTGTTTCCTCATTGGTTACTTCAATACCCGTAAGCAGTTCCGCTTCGCTTTCGTTTGGGGTAATTAAGAAAAGTCCTTCGTAAACTGTAGTGGGTAACTGGGCTGCCGGGGCTGGGTTTAGGATCAATTTCTTTTTATAGCCAACCGCATAAGCGGAAAGGTATTCTACCACGGGCAATGGGGTTTCCAATTGGGTTATCAGCCAATCGGCGTTTTCTAAAATAAAATCAGCGTTTTCAATATCTTTTACAGACAGCAATGCATTGGCACCAGAAGCAACAACAATGCAATTTTCGCCCTGCCCGTTTACGGTAATCACCGCTACGCCTGTAGGAGCTTGCCCGTCTTGTAAAATGCCTTCTGTTTCTATCCCTTCCTTGGCATAATGCTGTATGGCTTCGCTGCCAAAGGCATCGTTGCCCACCTTGCAGATAAAACTAACATCGCCACCCAGCCTTGCAGCGGCTACTGCTTGGTTAGCGCCTTTGCCACCTTGGAAAACAAAAAAATCACCACCTAAAATGGTTTCCCCCGGCTTTGGGAACCTTTCTGTTTTTAATACCATGTCAGTGTTGGAACTGCCTATAACTACTATTTTATTTGCCATTGTATTTTTATTGAATGATTTTCAAACTATATTTTCTGAATTTGGATTTGCAGGATGAAAGGAGTTCCCATCGTATTTACAATCCTGCCCACCCTACAATCCTATAGATCCTAATTCAGACTATCCTTTACGGTTTCTTGCCCTTCCACAACTTAAAATCATCCCAATAAACCTGCAAGGTTTTGCCCTGCCCTTTCATAAAAGCCACCAATTCTTTGGAAGTATATAATTTCATTGGACTAAATTCAGTAACACCATCTGGGTTGGGGTCTTTGGGGTTTTGGGTGTATCCGGTTACGTCAAACACTACCTTTTTAGCTCCTCCATCTGGCGTAATAGCCATGTAATAACGGCCTGTTTGTTTGTCCCCTTCCTTGTAATAGCAATCCATCGTAAACCATTTGCCCACAGGCACTTTCACGTTGGTATTATGCCCTTTCCATACTTCCCTGTGTACGGAATCCTCTGCATTGAGTATAAAATTTAAATCGCTAGTGGCAGCAGTAGGCTTGCCGATGCCAAGCGTTACCCTGAAACCGTATTTTTCATTCTCGTGCCACCAACCATTGTTCCAGTATTCGGCTATGGTAAGCCACTTTATGGTATCGGGGTATTTCCTAAGTGCATTGAAATCATTGGGGAGGAATACCCTTACAGAATGGTAAAATTCCTTGTACCCATGTTTTATGTTATAAATGTCTGTTTGTATGCGGGCTTTTACTTGGTGTTCTGATGCCTCCCAGGAATCGTTCAGCCAAAAAGCCAGCACTTGGTTGTTGGGGTTACCCGGCTCGGGGATAATTTTTACGTTTCGTTTGGTGGGGTCCCCGCCTGTGTATTCTATCAAAAATTGCCCGGCATCGGGGTTGTTGTCTAGGTCTTTCACCCAATCACTTTTTTCGGCGAGTGTGGTATCTTTCCCAACAATATCGTCGATGGCATAATGGGGGGTAATAAAACTAGGTATCGTTTTTATATTGGTAACCACTTTCGAACTGCCTTCAAAGCCCGTTTGAAAAATAAGTTGCCCATTGTCGGTAGCATTAACAGTTGCACTAGTTGCTACATGGTTTTTGTTGCCTGCACAAGCAGCTAGCATGGCTATACCCAGCAAAGCAACAGCACACCAAGCCCCAACCAATTTGAAGGAACGAAATTTTTCACATGCAAGCCCAATCATTACTTTCATTCCAATTATTTAATCAATACTATATTTTGGGTTTTTGCTAATCCAATCATATTGCAATCCCCTGCAAAGCTTCCATTCAATCACCTACACGTATGGATAGTAGGCTTACTTCCAAAATATTTTGGCTTTCAGCCTACGATATGCCTTCTTTTCAATCTTATCTGTATGCAAATACATACTTGGTATTTACCAGCCTTCTATACGCTTTACTATACAAATATTATCAACCTAACAAGCACATTATCATTGTTCATCACTACCCTATCCCACTGCAATTATTCTTGCAGCACCTATTCCATATATAAGACTGTTTTTATTGGCTAGAGTACTATTTTTAATAGTATATTTTTAAACTTATTCTTTTTTTCCATAGAATAAACAAGCAGCACCCATCTAATAAAACAAATCGCATCCAACTCAATGGTATATTCTCTAGTTTTTACCGCTTCTAACATGCTGTAACAAGGCTTCCGAATACTAAGGATGGTATGACTATTTTAGGTTTTCTTGGGTTTTAAGCCAATGCAGTGTTTCAATAACCCTCTAAATACCCTCCATAAAAATACATAACGCAACCATCCCTATAATAAGACAAGAAAAAAGGGAAATACCCTTAGGAATACGTTCAAAATAACTTTCCAACTTTTCCTGATAAGGCTTTTTCAATTTTTAACCCAGTCGCACTATTCTTTGCATCCTTTGTCTAAACCCTTTGTGTTCTTTGGGATTAAACAACTTTTTTTTAAATAATATCCTAGTTTCACTGGACTGTGACGTTAGGCTTCGCAACTATAAAAGCATACAATTTCAAATAGATTTGATGTAGTAAACAACCTGACTAAAGCATAAACGCCAAAAGATTGCAGCAGCCTTCAAATTTTCAAGTATCCTCGGCTAACGGAAAAAAAATAACAAAAAAAGGCTGCCACCCTTTAGGTAACAGCGTTTTTTAACCCAGACATTGCAGTTGACTTCGTTATGAAAGGCTCAACTGCAATAAAGACGAGTATTTGAGCCGAATTTTTGGTCGAAAACATAGAGTACTATGGCAAGGCCAAAAAATCAAGCAAATGCTTGTGTTTGAAGTAGTTGGGGCTTGCAATAGATTTCAACTTCAAAATCCGGGTTAAAAGTATTTACTGCAAGCATTAAGAAGTAAACGCCGCTTTCTTTATTTGAAAGGAAGCAATTAAACTAGCAGCCTCCGTGATTTGTAAAGACCCGCTCGGCGTATTCTCCCGACTACGCGGAGCGGGGGCAATGATTATTTTAGAAATCAAATAATAAAGTACCAGTAAATGGTTGTTTCATTGCCTCGTTTTTTTGGCTTTGCGGCCCCATTAGCTTGGGATCCTGAAATTTTGTACCAATAGGGCTAATAGCATCAAAAAAGCCAATAGTATTGCCTGGAAAAGGTGGGTTGATATTATTATTAGGTGCAGCTAATGGTTTCTGTGGCTTTAACAGTTGCAAATAGATCCCATTCGTTTTTGCGTAAACCGTAAAGTTAGATTCTTTATTTTGTAGTGTAAACCAATACAATTCTGAATGCCAGCCTTTAAATTCGGGATACTCCCAAGACTCCCCAGTAATCGTATTGTTATACTTCTTTTGCCAAACACCCAATTGCTGCCCTTGCAAGCGGTTTTTCCAAACATGGTATGGTCCACGTCCCAGCCATTCCGCACCATTTATCTTTTCTTCCGGATAATTAAATGTAATGCCACGGTAATTTGATTCTTTATCAATAAAATATTGGTAATCTAGCTGGGGAAATTGCCCTTTTCTAAATGTCCATTTAATAGTAAAATGATTAGAATCGGCATATATCGGCTCCACTATATATGCCTCCCCATCCTCATGGTTTTTAAAACCAACAAGTGTAAGCGAAACACCAGCCAATGCTGGCCCTTCGGTTAATGAAATAGCTGTTTGGCCACTAACCACTTTGGTTAAGAACCCTGTTTTCTTATCAAAATTATAAGCAACACCATTGCTGCTAACTATTAGTAAATCTGAATCGTCCTTAAGGGTGGTTGGCACGGCTGCCTTGCTTACCACAACGGCCATTTGTTGCGGTGAATGGATGGCCCAACTCCATGTAAAAACTTCTTTATTATTAAAATCATAAGCAGTAACATATAAAGCATCTGCACCTGCTTGGGTGGGCATATTAATAGTTAAAGTGCCTTTTTCGTTAGGAGCCAAATTTAGGGGCTGCGCTAGCCCTTTAGCCAGTGTGGATGCAGTACCGCCAGCAACTGGAAATTTTACCAATTTCCAGTCAAAGCTGCATTTGTTCAGGTTGGTGTATATATAGTGGTTCTCAATAGGCAGCTTGCCATTAAAGTTTTCAGGCAATGTTTTGGTAGTTATTTGGATGGGGCTCCATGTTTCTTTAATTGCAAAGAAGCTTCCTTCCTTCTCCCTATGGGGACCAACTATGCCATCGGGGGCATGGTTGCCATCTACATCTATGGCATTGTTTTTATCGGCACGCACCACGCCTTCATCATGAAAGCTCCATAAAAAGCCACCCGCAGCAAGTCGGTTTTTCATCATTTCGCCCCAAAAATCTTCCAATGCCGCACCATGTCCTCCATCAAACAAGCCATGCATAAATTCAGTAGGAAAAAAAACCTCTTTACCTGTTGCTGCTTCTTTCAATAAATACTTAAAATCGGGATAGTGCTTGGTATTTGTGCCATTAAACCGCTCCCATGGATGGATAACCCACCTTTTTTGTGGATCATACAGTTGGTACTCATTATCTAAAGCACGGTTAAAGCCACCTTCGTTTCCATTATCCCAGATTACTATTGAAGGATGGTTTACATCCCTCACTACCAATTCCTTTACCAATTTTCTACCTACAATGGTATCGTAAAATGCTTGCCACCCAGTTAATTCATCCAATACAAATAACCCAAGCGAATCGCACAAATCAAGAAACTCTTTATCGGGTGGGTAATGGCACATCCGCACAGCATTCATGTTCATTTCCTTTATTAACCCAATATCCATTAAATGAATATCCCTACTTAGTGTCCTGCCACTTTCTGGCCATTCGCTATGGCGATTTACACCTTTAAATATCACTTTGGCACCATTTACATAAAAACCATCGTTTAGCCTTAATTCTGTAGTACGAAAGCCAAAACGTTGTTTGATTGTATGTACTGTTTTGCCATTTTCTTTAATGGAAATGATGGCATTGTACAAGTTGGGCTGCTCTGGGTTCCATGTTTTGATTTGATCAGCGTGTTGGCTAAGCACCAAACTATCGCTGGCTGGCAAAGTAAAAGGCTTGCCTACAATTGTACCAGTCAATGTTTCTATTTGTGCTTCTATCTTTTGTTTGTCATTGGTCTTATTTGCAAATACGGTTACATTAAAATCGCCCGATGCTTTTGCATCAATGGCCACCCTTTCTATATGGGTTATCGGTACTATTTCTAAATAAACAGGGCGAAAAATGCCACCAAACATCCAAAAATCGGCATGGCGTTCTGCTTTGTTGATAGATGCATTGGTAGAATGCCTGCTTACAGTTACTTCCAACAGGTTTTCCGTATTAAATTTTATCAAATCGCTGATATCATACTTAAATTCATAAAAACCCCCTTGGTGGACATCGCCTGCTGATAGACCATTAATTTTTACTTCCGTATCGGTCATAGAAGCGTTGAATACGATTATTACCTTCTTGTCTTTATACGCAGCAGGCACTTTGAATTTGTATTTGTAAAAGCCTTGCTCCGGGTCTTTCACATCATTATAATAGGAATAGCTGCCAAAACCTTGCATTTCCCAATTAGAGGGTACAGGAATAGTAGTCCAGTTGCCGCTATTCCTACCTTTGGTACACATAAATTCCCAATTTACAGTATGGTCTTTATCTGTTCCCGACAGATATTGGACTATTGTTTTCTGTGCTTTCAATAGGGGGCAAAACCCAAAAGAGAAAATGGCAATTAGCAAAGCATGTTTAATTTTAATCATAGCAGTCATTTAATCCTTTATGCAATTAAGGAAATTTTTTTTAATGCCCAAATATGACTATAATTTTGAAACAATGTTTAATACACATATATATTTTTTACTAAAAATGCTAACCACTCACTACTATAGGACAGCGTTGCTGATTATCTTGCCTAGCTTATACTAATTACCAATCTAATAGTTTTTCTCTATCTCAATATTCAAATTCCCAATTTGGTTTCTAGTAAAAAAACACCAACTTTACTACCTAAAAATTATTCATCATAATTAAATATCTAGAATGGAAAGCAACGATAAAGACATTAGCAAATGCCCATTCCACAATGGCACATTAGAAAAACAAAACACTGGAGCCCGTGGTACAAAAAACCAAGATTGGTGGCCCAATAGGTTGCCATTGAACATCCTCCGCCAACATTCCGCTTTATCTAACCCACTAGGCGAAGATTTCAACTATGCGGAAGCATTCAAAACGCTTGATTTAGAAGCGGTGAAGCAAGACCTCCACGAGTTAATGACCGATTCGCAAGACTGGTGGCCTGCAGATTTTGGGCATTATGGTGGTTTTTTTATCCGTATGGCGTGGCATAGTGCGGGCACATACCGCATTGCTGATGGGCGTGGTGGAGCAGGCTCTGGTCAGCAAAGATTTGCACCATTGAATAGCTGGCCAGATAATGTGAACCTAGACAAAGCACGCCGTTTGCTTTGGCCTATTAAACAGAAATATGGCAATAAGCTGTCTTGGGCAGACTTATTAATTTTAACAGGTAATATAGCCCTTGAATCGATGGGGTTCAAAACTTTTGGCTTTGCAGGTGGGCGCATAGATTCTTGGGAACCTAGCGAAGATGTGTATTGGGGGGCTGAAACCACTTGGTTGGGTGGCGACATTAGGTATGCCCAGGGATCCGAAGGCGTAGTAGAAACCCATGGCGTTTTAGTGTCAGATGATAAAGCAGACAGCGGCATTCATACCCGCAACTTGGAAAACCCACTGGCGGCCGTGCAAATGGGCTTGATTTATGTAAACCCCGAAGGGCCAGACGGCAACCCCGACCCTATTGCCTCCGCTAGGGATATAAGGGAAACATTTGCCCGTATGGCCATGGACGATGAAGAAACGGTTGCATTGATTGCTGGTGGTCACACATTTGGCAAAACCCATGGTGCTGCCTCCGCCGACCATGTTGGCAAAGAACCCGAAGCACAAGGAATTGAACAACAAGGCTTTGGCTGGAACAGCAGTTATGGTAGCGGCAAAGGTGCAGACACCATTACCAGTGGCTTGGAAGTAACTTGGACAACCACACCCACACAATGGAGTAACAACTATTTTGAAAACCTATTTGGCTATGAATGGGAGCTTACCAAAAGCCCTGCGGGTGCCCACCAATGGACAGCCAAAAATGCAGCGGCCATTATCCCAGATGCATATGATGCATCGAAAAAGCATTTGCCTACCATGCTCACGACAGATTTGGCCTTGCGGCTTGATCCTGCTTATGAAAAAATATCAAGACGCTTTTTCGAGCATCCCGACCAATTTGCTGATGCTTTTGCCCGTGCTTGGTTCAAACTAACCCACAGGGACATGGGTCCACGCCCACGCTATTTAGGGAATGACATACCCAAGGAAGAACTGATTTGGCAAGATCCAATACCTGAAGTAAATCATCCATTGATAGAAGCTAATGATATAGCTGCGCTAAAAACCAGTATTTTACAGTCTGGATTAACGGTATCCCAACTAGTATCCACAGCTTGGGCATCTGCTTCTACTTTCCGTGGTTCAGATAAACGTGGTGGTGCGAATGGTGCAAGGATCCGCTTATCACCCCAAAAATATTGGGCAGTAAACAACCCTGCACAACTATCGAAAGTGCTGGATATTTTGGAAGCAATACAACAGGCATTCAATGCTTCGCAAACAACTGGAAAGAAAGTTTCATTGGCAGATTTGATTGTGTTGGCTGGTGTTGCTGGCGTTGAAAAGGCAGCTACAAATGCAGGGCATGATATTACCGTGCCGTTTACCCCTGGCCGTATGGATGCATCGCAAGAACAAACCGATGTACATTCTTTCGCCGTGTTAGAACCTATAGCAGATGGCTTCCGCAATTACCTAAAGAACAAATATTCTGTTTCAACAGAAGAATTATTGGTCGACAAAGCACAACTATTAACCTTGACAGCACCCGAAATGACGGCACTTATTGGTGGGCTTCGGGTATTAGATACAAATTTCAATAATACCAAGCATGGGGTGTTTACAACACAGCCTGGCGTACTGAGCAATGATTTTTTTGTGAACTTGCTTGATATTAACACTGTTTGGACTGCAACGGACAATCATAAGGAGGTATTTGAAGGCCGGGACAGAAAAACCGGAGAAGCTAAATGGACAGCTACACGGGCAGATTTGATATTTGGTTCCAATGCAGAGCTAAGGGCAGTAGCAGAAGTATATGCCAGCAGCGATGCACAAAATAAATTTATAAACGATTTTGTAAAAGCATGGGACAAAGTCATGAACCTTGACCGTTTTGATTTGGGATAGTTGGGGATTGATTTTTATCATTAATGACTATTTTGCTACAAGCCATCAAATTTTGATGGCTTGTTTGTTTTGAGAGATGGTTTCTTGCTGGTGTAAACACAATAAAAGTAGGTAAGTAAAGTTTCCGAAATAACTTGCCCCATTCAAGTTAATTGCTAAAAAATATTTAACCACAAAGAACACAAATATTTTGCGCCAAGAAGCGCAATGAGAGTCCTTTTTAAGGTAAAACGTTTCCCTTGCCCCCCAACCCCTCCCCTATCCCTGCGCTAGTGTGATACTCAAACCTCCGAGGTAGGCTGTTCAGAATCAAGGGGGTATTTTAGTACAGTTTTCAGCCGCATTTTGATTTGTGTTATTGCGTTTCAGATGCCCCATCCCCGTCATTGCGAGGCACGAAGCAACCTACTCTACAAAATTTAGGCACTCTTATGTGCGGTTAGATTTCTTCGTGCCTCGCAATGACGGGCATGCAGAAAGCGAATTGGTAGCCCTAAAATGTACGAAGATCTTTATGCCTATTCTGAACAGCCTACCTCCGAGGTAAATTGAAGAACTAAAAAAAGATTTAAAATGGCTTTTTTTCTTCTTTTTTCGTTATTTATTTTTTTTCAGAACCTACCTTTTTGCCTATAACTCATTGATATTCAGTTGTTTATGTTTTTTTAGCCTCATTTTTTATGATAATTTAAGTGAATTTTATGATAGTTTATTGATAGTAAAATGATAGTTTATTGATAATGGAATAATAATTTATTGATAAGAAACTGATAAGATTTTGATGGTGGATTATCATTTTCCCAAGCCAACCATCCGTTGCGAGGGTAAAGGCCAAGAAGCCCTAGTTCCTCATTTAATGTAAAGTTGGCATAGATAGTTACATGAGCCAAAATAAAAATCCTATATGGGGGAAATATGCCCCCATGAGCATCCAAAAATGCCCCCATATAGGATATTGAGCGAAGGCTAACTAAGGCAGCCAAATTCCCCTCACGAGGGGTGGCCGCAGGCCGGGGTGGTTACTCCCGCTACGATAACCCATCCAACGCATAAAGGCAATAATTCATTTTGGCAGGTTGCCTGCAAACAACAGCCAGCCTACATTTCGGTTATATTTCTCCTGCGTTGAAAGGATGGGGAGACCGAAGCGAAGGCACACGCGGCACGCCGTGCGCCAGCAAACCCTAATTATTTCGGCTCGTGCGCTAGCGGGGAAACGGATTATTTGTAAGTCTAAGCATTCCACAAATAGTTAAAAGTTTATTTATTAGTTGCATTAATAATTTCGTATAATGTTATTTGTGTACCACAAGAAAAGATGCGTAAATTAAAAAGTTGTAGGCAAGCTCCGAGGACACCCTAAGCCTCTTCAGCCAATAGTTTCATCGCATTAGCAAATCCACGACTTGTTTCATCATAAACTTCATGACCGTACCCCATCTTATCATTAAGGTCATAAAGCATCTTATACAGAACAAATGGGTTTTGAGATTCGGAAACCCATTTAACAATTATATCTAACATCTCATTCATTTTAGACTGAAAAGTCATGCGACCATCACCTTTTCTAATGCCGGCATTGTCTGACTTCTTCTTGCCTAAAGACAAAAAGATATTTTTTTCATCGTAAATTATATCCCTTGATTGTTTAAATTCTTTACCCTTAGGCAAATAAAGCATTAGAACATTTCTGATACCCTTGTAATAAATATTATACTTTTCATCAGGGTTTTCAAAATCCTTGCCTATCATTTGTCTTAGTTCGTCAATTTCTGTTAGAGTGCCAGTCTGTAAATCTATTGACAACTGCTTGCCACTCTTTTCATTTACTCGACGCAAAAGTTCTAATCTTTCAATATCACTTTCTGAGAGGTCTTGCTGCTTTTTAATCTCTTTTTCTTTCATAAATTATATTGTATTGAGTTCAAAAATTTGTTTGATTTTTAATGAAACCTCCTTCAAGCTACCCTCATTCCATGTTATTGGATTTACTTTGTTTATAGCCAAAGCATAAGGAGGAAAAAATTCATTAAATGCGCTATAATAATTTTTCTTATAAAGTTTATCCTGGTAGAACCTGAAAGCAGAATAAATAAAAGAAACATGAACTTCCATTTCTTTTGCAAATCTTTCAACTACAAAACGATTGTTAATATGGTTTTTAATAAAATTAAATTTTTCAATGCCACAAAAGAAATCCATTGAGAATTGGTCTGCTTTTTCTTCAATAAGAAATAAATCAGGGTCGCCAGTCAAATGAAATTTTGTTTTTTCAATTATTTCTAAATCATAGAGAACATGATGTAATTCATGGATTAGCGTTGTCCAAATTGTAGGATACTTTTTAAATAAATCAGTTAGGACAATACAAGGCCTTCCATTTACAACAAATGTGCCGCCACGGACTTGTGTATTTACAAGTTGATGTTGAATAATTACAGTTACGCCAATATTATACAATGCTTTACAAACTGTAAATAAACCATTCTCTACATCTTGACAATAGGGCTTTATTTTAACTATTAAATCTTTTAACTGCTCTCGATTATATTCGTTTGTATTATTAATATTTTTGAAACATTGGTACGCTGAATTAATCCAAAAATCTTTCATTTTATCAGAAAACTTACGCTTACCTTGACTGAAAAGTGGATTTGCTAATTCGCTTTCAAATTCTAAAATACTTTCAAATCCAAAAAAAGTCAAAACCCTTTCTATCAAACCATCAACATCATCTGTGTCTTCAAAAAACCCAATTTTGCTTAGTTTTTTGACATCAAAATTTTTGACTAAAAAGGAGACCTTTTTTGCTTTTTCAAGTGCCGCAATATTTTCAGGGCTTTGATTTTTCAAAACAGCCAGAACTACTTCATTCAACTCAACTTCTAAAAATTGAGAAATTTTTAAAATATTAATAATGCTTGGTTGTTTAGCCGTGCCGCTGACAATTTCATCAAAAACATCTTTATCAATACTTAAAATATTAAGTGCCTTTGTTTTACTTATATCATACTCCATAAGTTTGTCATCAAACAATTGCCTTAAATCTAATACTTTAGACTCGTCTTGAAAGACAGATTTCAATAAACTATCAATACTAAAGTTTGACATAAAAGAGTAATTACCCACAAATATAAATGATTATATCAACAAAATAAAACAAAAAAGGGTAATTACCCTCAATTAATTAAACCTATCTGACAATATAAGCCTGCACACAATATCCTTATTTGCCATATGGCTGGCTTGACGGAACAAAATCGACTTTTAGTCCATTTTGTTCCGGCCGACTCAGCTTGGCGTAGACTCCTGTCTACGTCATAGCGTTTGCAAATCTCCCGATTTGCGTCTTCATCAAACCCAGACAGTTCAAGAGATTATAGCATTTAGAGGGTTCATCTAACAATAGTACTAAAATAACTTTTTCAAAATGCTAATATATTTAGTTTATCTTCGTGCAAAATTTAGCTTAATGCATGGAGACAAAACAACCCAAGCTAAATCGAAGTTCTTTTTTTACTAATATTAATATAGTTGTAGTGCCAAAATTTGGTGTCGCGTTTATCACCCACAAATCACTCACTTTTTCTCACAAATCACTCATAAAATACGCACAAATCACTCAAAAAGTACGCACAAAACACGCACGAATCACTCACGAATTTTTTCCGATATTGTTGATAATCAATGGTTTAAATGAGTGAAAGCAATTTTTGAAAAAGACAAATGAGCAAAAGAATCCGAAAACAGGCAATACTGAAACTATTTTAATAAAAAGCAAGGTAAAATGGATATTGTAAAAAATAAGCAATTGTTCTTGGTTTGCCCTTCCTGCAAACGCACTAGGTTATACTCGTTAGAAATTGGTTTGCGAAAATCATCCTGCTAAAAGCCTTTCAGGCTAAAGGCTTCCATCATTAAAATCATGCAAATAGTTTTTATCAAATGCATGAATAGTTTTTAGAAATGAGTTTGTTCTAAGAAAGTTATTTTAAAATAGCTGCTAAACTATGTTTGAACCACTAAAAATAAAAAAGGGTTTCAATTGCTTGAAACCCTTGCTATCATTGGGTGGGAGTTGACGGGTTCGAACCGCCGACCCTCCCGATTTGCAAATCGGGATGCCCTAAACCTGTTGGGTTAAAATATCAGATGATTAATATAAAATGAAAAGCCCTCATGAATTATGAGGGCTTCTATCTGTGGGAGTTGACGGGTTCGAACCGCCGACCCTCCCGATTTGCAAATCGGGATGCCCTAAACCTGTTGGGTTAAAATATCAGATGATTAGTATAATATGAAAAGCCCTCATGAATTATGAGGGCTTCTATCTGTGGGAGTTGACGGGTTCGAACCGCCGACCCTCCCGATTTGTAAATCGGGATGCCCTAAACCAACAGTGCTAAATCCCAATTAACTTTTCAATCATTTTCCTGCTTTTCCAACCTTTAATTTGTTGCTCCTTTGCAAATGCTTCCTCTTTTGTGCCAAATGCCTCTTTATACACAATTACCCAATCTTTATGCTTGCCTGTAAACCCCTTATGGTTAGTATTATGCTTCCTTAACCTTTCAGCCAAATCATCACCTGTGAAGCCAACGTAATACTTGTCGGCACTTATGGAATAAAGGATATAAGTATAGAAGGTAGGCATAAATGGAATTAAATAAAAAAGCCCCAAAAATCATTTGGGGCAATCTGTGGGAGTTGACGGGTTCGAACCGCCGACCCTCCCGATTTGCAAATCGGGATGCCCTAACCCTGTTGGGCTAAAATATCAGATGATTAATATAAAATGAAAAGCCCTCATGAATTATGAGGGCTTCTATCTGTGGGAGTTGACGGGTTCGAACCGCCGACCCTCTGCTTGTAAGGCAGATGCTCTAAACCAGCTGAGCTAAACTCCCTTTTTTGAGTTGTTTTATTTGTTTTGGGAGTGCAAAAATAGGGGTAAAAAATTAACTGCCAAAAATATTTTCAAAAAAAAGAGATTATTTTGCAAAGGGTATCATATAGGTAACGCCCTCTATGGCCAAGTCGCTATTTTCAAATACTTCTTTTACTTCCTCTAAAAAAACATCTATGTTTTCGTACTTGCTGCTGAAATGCCCAATTATCAACTTCCCTACGCCTGCTTCCAAGGCAATGGTAGCCGCCTGATGCGTGGTGGAATGAAAGCGCTTCTTGGCGTTTTCTGTCATGGTTTTAAGATAGGTGGTTTCATGGTATAGCAAATTCACCCCTTTTACATACCCAGCTATCTGGTGGTCATATAGCGTATCACCAGAATAAGCATAGCTGCGGCCAGCAGCGCTTGGCATAGTAACCCATTCGTTCTTTATAATATCGCCATCCTTGGTGGTATAGTCCTCTCCATCTTTTAACCTTTCATAAAAAATGGCTGGTATGGGGTATTTTAAGACTTCGAGTTTGTTTATTTTCCTCAATTTCCTTTTTTCCCTCACAATAAAGCCCTTGCACTCTACCCTGTGGTAGGTAGAAAAGCACTCCACTGTAAATTTTTTCTCGTCTACCAGCAGCCCATCGCTTACTAAAGGCGAAAAATATAGGGGAAATGGCAGCATAGTATCGGCTGCTTTTAGCTGAAGGTCTATCATTTCCTTTAAAAGGGGCGGTCCAAACACGTGTAGGCTGTCTTCTCGGCCAATAAGTGCCAAACTGGCAATAAGGCCAATAAGCCCAAAATAATGGTCGCCATGCAGGTGGGAGATAAAAATGTACCTTATTTTGCTGCGTCGAATTTTGTACCTAGCCATCTGCATTTGGGTGCCTTCGCCACAATCAATTAGCAATAGCTGGTCATGTATGGTAACTATCTGGGCAGTAGGATGCCTGTTATAGGCTGGTACGGCAGAGTTATTGCCTAAAATGGTTACTCCAAACATGGGCTATCGAATTGTATTTTATAATTATCTAATGGCAGCAACAGCAATATAGCTTTCATTTGCATCACTTGTATGTATCAGCGTACAAAAAAGTTGCAAATCACTTTATTTCAGTTAAAAACAATTATTTTTAAGCTAAAAAGGCACATTTCTTACTCATTACTATCAAACAACATATCGTCGCCGTCAAGCAATTCCCTTTCTATTTCTTCCATTTGCACTATGTCCCACGCCTCGCTTTCGGTAGGTGTTTGGTTAATGATGTCGCCTAAGTCTTGTTCTTCAAAAACAGCATCAACGCTGGGTTGAATAGCACATAAAACAAAACTTGCATTGCCCTCATAAAAGCTTTGCTGCAACAGGGCCAATGCTTGTGCTATAGAGCTGCTTATGGTAGTTACCTGCCCCATATCTAAAACTACATTCTTCACTTCCTGCTCCAAGTAAGTAAGGCAGGTATTTTTGAGTTCATCAGCCATCTTGTCATATATCTCTGGTTCCAGCAGGGTAATGACTGTAAATTTCTCCTTGGTATCAATTTTGAATTCCATAATTTTATACATTCAATTTCATACTTTTATATATTCGTACACATTAACACAGTGTGCATAAACAGGTATTAATTTCCTCAAAAATATTCGTTATAATTGTACTGTACGAACTTAATTTAATTACATGGATAATAACTTTTCAGCACAAGTAAAAGAGATTATTTCCTTTAGCAGGGAAGAAGCACTGCGCCTAGGCAACGACTTCATAGGAACGGAGCATTTGCTATTGGGTTTAATCAGGGACGGGGAAAATACGGCCATCAGGGTTTTGCAACGGCTGAACGTGGATTTGTACGAGCTGCGCAAAGAAATAGAACTGGCAGTAAAGGATAAAACCGGTAAGAATATTGCCAATATAAACAGCCTGCCTTTGACGAAGCAGGCCGAAAAAGTAATACGGGTAACCGTATTAGAGGCAAAGTCATTGAAAAGCCCCTTGGTTGAAACGGAGCATTTGATGCTGAGCATCTTGAAAAACAAAGAGAATATAGCTACACAAATATTAAATCAATTTGACGTGGACTACGACATGTTTAAAAACGAAATAGGTATGGTAGGCAGTACAGCAACACCGAAAAGTGAATTCCCAGACGATCATGACGATGAGTTTGAGGACGAAAAAAGAGGCAGTGGCGGGTATCAACAACCCAAAGGCGGCCCTTCTACAGGCAAGCAAGCACCGGCAGCTAAAAGCAAAACACCTGTGCTAGACAATTTTGGCAGGGACATTACCAAAATGGCCGAGGCAGGCACCCTAGATCCCATTATAGGCCGTGAAAACGAAATAGAAAGGGTATCGCAGATACTTTCTAGGCGCAAGAAAAACAACCCCATATTAATAGGTGAGCCGGGCGTTGGCAAAACAGCCATTGTAGAAGGGCTTGCACTGCGAATTGTACAGCGGAAAGTGAGCCGTGTGCTATTTGACAAACGGGTAATTTCTCTTGATTTGGCTGCCCTTGTTGCTGGCACAAAATATCGTGGCCAGTTTGAAGAGCGGATGAAAGCCATTATGAATGAGCTAGAAAAAAATAGGGACGTTATTCTATTTATTGATGAAATTCATACCATTGTGGGTGCAGGTGGCGCGAGCGGCAGCTTGGATGCCAGCAATATATTTAAACCTGCTTTAGCCCGTGGTGAGCTTCAATGCATTGGTGCTTCTACATTGGATGAATACCGCCAGTATATTGAAAAAGATGGGGCATTAGATCGTCGTTTCCAGAAAGTATTGGTAGAGCCGCCAACCGTGGAAGAAACCATACAAATATTAACAAATATTAAAAGCAAGTACGAAGACTATCATAACGTAAATTATGATGAATTGGCTATTGAGGCTTGCGTAAAACTGAGCGACAGGTATATGACAGACCGTTTATTGCCCGACAAAGCAATAGATGTTCTAGACGAGGTAGGTGCTAGGGTGCATTTGAAAAACATCAATGTGCCACAGGAGATTATTGAACTGGAAAAGCAAATTGAAGAAGTAAAAACAGAAAAGAACAAAGTTGTAAAAAGCCAGCGTTTTGAAGAAGCTGCCAGCCTGCGCGACAAGGAAAAACGACTTGGGGAAGAACTGGAAAGGGCAAAAAACACTTGGGAAGAAGACAGCAAGCACAAGCGCTACCCTATAACAGAAGATAATATTGCCGAAGTTATCAGCATGATGACAGGGATACCTGTAAAACGTATGGTGCAGGCGGAAACAGAAAAGCTCCGCCGCATGAACGAAGATATGAGAGGAATGGTGATTGGTCAGGAAGATGCGATTAGCAAAGTAACAAAAGCGATACAGCGTAACAGGGTTGGTTTAAAAGACCCTAAAAAGCCGATAGGTAGCTTTATATTCCTCGGACCTACAGGTGTAGGTAAAACAGAATTGGCAAGGAGCCTTGCCCGCTATATGTTTGATAGTGAAGATGCCTTGATACGCATTGACATGAGCGAGTACATGGAAAAATTCACTGTGAGCCGTTTAATTGGTGCGCCTCCGGGATATGTGGGTTATGAAGAAGGTGGGCAATTAACTGAAAAGGTACGCCGCAAACCTTATTCTGTAATCTTGCTGGACGAGATAGAAAAAGCACATCCAGATATTTACAATATCTTGCTTCAAGTATTGGATGATGGGCAACTGACAGACGGATTGGGGAGGAAGATTGACTTTAAGAACAGCCTTATTATTATGACTTCAAATATTGGGGTACGGCAATTGAAGGAATTTGGTGATGGCGTAGGCTTTGCCACGGCTACCCGTATGCAGAACCAAGAGGAGAACAACAAAGCGGTGATTGAAAAGTCATTGAAAAAAACATTCTCACCCGAGTTTTTGAACAGGATAGACGATGTGGTTATATTCAATTCCCTAACCAAGGAAAATATTTTTGCAATTATTGACATAGTGATGAAAGGCGTTTACAAACGCTTGAGCAACATGGGCTATACCTTAGAAATAACCGACGAAGCAAAGGATTTTATTGCTGAAAAGGGGTATGATGTAAACTTTGGCGCTAGGCCATTGCATCGTGCCATCCAAAAGCATTTGGAAGATCCATTGGCCGAGGAAATATTGAACATGAATGTAAAAAATGGGGATACTTTACTGGCCATATTGGATAAAGAAACCAGTAAAATAAAGTTCGAGATAAAAAGCCCAGAAGCAGCCGCTGCAGAAACAGAGGAAAATGCGAGTGTATAGATAATCATTATTACCGAATAAAATTAAAAAGCCCATGTTCACAGTGAACATGGGCTTTTTAATTTTATCAATGCGCTATTTAATTCCTAAGCGGAAATCTATTTTTTACTCATCTTCAATTAGAACGAAAACTGCTGTGGTGCTAACCAAGACAAGTTAATGTCGTCTGGCACTTTCATTCTTTCAGCAATCCTCTTATAGCGGGCTGCTAAAGTGCAAAGGTATTCCTGAGCCTTGGAAGCACCATCTTTCAAGCCAGTTAAAGTTTCAATTTTCCAAAGCGCTACCAAATGTTCAATGATGCTGGCGTAATCCCAAGTAGTATAAACGCCAATTTTTTGTGTAATGGCAGAAAAATCAGCAAACAAATTAGGGTTCTTGCCACCATGATCCATTAATACTGCCGGCATAGTTATTTGCTTACGCATCATTTTATCAAAAGCTGCTAGGGCACCGTTGGGGTCTATTTCAAATATTTTAGACATAAATGCCTTGTATGCCTTTTCATGCCTTGCCTCATCTCCAGCAATTGTTTTACAAATCCTAGAAAGGTTATTGTCGCCTGCTTTGTCGGCTAATTTGCCCGTGTTTACATGCGAAATTTTTGTAGCCCTTTCCTGAAAAGAGGTATAAACAATAGCCTGGTAAGGATCATTGTTTGTATTAGGGTTAAAGCCATTGTAAATCAATCGGTGGATGGTTTGTTCTACCGCTTTCATATCGCACCTGCCAGATAAATAAAGGTATTTATTCAGCAAGTCACCATGGCGGTTTTCTTCGGCTGTCCATGCCCTAGACCATCTTACCCAACCATTTTCGCTGGTAAGTTCCCTTTCACTGTTTACAATAAGGTTAAAATAAGTTTGATAGCTAGGCAGTGCCTCCTCGGTAATCATGTTGCCAACCAAAGACGTAATAATAGAGTCGGGGATAGTAGCAGAACGTTCCCTCAATTTTATAATTTGGTCTATAGCATCTTCCTGCGTCAAATCGGGCAAAAAATCAGTTGGCTGCCAACACTCGTCTGGGTTTACAAGGTTTGTATTGATTGTTTCGGAAACAAACCCTTCAATCATCCCGATTACCTCCATATTTTTGGATATTTCGTTGCTCTCTGTCTGTTGCATTATTAAAGGTGTATTATAAAAAAATAAAATGGAAAATACAAAGATAGCTTATTAAAAAGTACTTAATGCTAAATGTAAAATATTTAAACTTTATTGTTGATAAATTCTTTTTTTTCTGGCTAGGTATTTATCATGTATTACCTCGCTCATAGGCTTGTTATACACCTTGCTTTCTACCCATGAAATAATATCTAAATAAGCAAAAGCCCTCGTTTCAAAGCGGCTTTTTTCATATTGTTTTATGGTTTGCAGGAAAGCCTCAAACTCAGGTTTCATTTTCCTGGCCGATACATGGAACGAGCGCCGCAAAAATTTAAACATTTCTTCTTCTATCACGGTTAGGTTTTGCATTTTGGCCATGAAACGGTACACCGATTTTATCAGGTACTCTATTATTTCATTATTCCCAAGCTCGTAGTGGGCCATCAGGTGCATAAGCCTCGCATAGCACTGCAAGTCGTTCCTAAGCCCAACTTGGTCATTTATGATCTTTTGCAGGTAATCAATGCAAGTAGCATGGTCGCCATGACCAAAATAAAGCGTGGCAAATTTATAATTGAATACAAGTATGCGATGCCTGTCAACATACAAAGCATATTCTTCTAGTTGTTCTTCTATTTTTTTTATAAGGCACAAACCTTCACTAAAGGTACCTAGCATCAGGTGCTGGTTTATTTTAGCACTATTGATGTATATAAAGGTGTGTATCCTGAAATTATCGTGCTGATTGGCAATTGGCGTAGCAGCAAATGCCTGGAATTTTTTAAGGGTAATGTCAAATTTTTCAAAATTCCTAAGGTCAAAATGGGCATTTAGCAAGTTGTGCATACCTTTTATGTAATGCCCAATTTCCACGGCAATCATATCTTCTTCGGCATCAAACAAATCTATCCATTTCTGGCTGTAGCGGTAATACATCAAAAAATCTTGGCGTATAAAGGCATACCACACATAACTCTGATACAAATACAATTTTTCGTAAAACTCGGCATCTTCATCCAGCGGTTCCAGCAGGTTTTCCTTAAAAAAAAGCTTTACGTCTTTTTCATCCTCCACATTGCGGGCATGACCATTTTTCACATACCAGCCATATAGCAACAAAGCAAGGTTGGAAAGCTTCGTAACTTTTTCTATGTGGGTACATACTTCCACGGCTTCCTCCGCAAGTAGTGCTGTTTTTTCCAGCGTGCTTCGGGTAATATGAAGTGTTTCAATTTTTTTCTCCAGCGCAATAACCTGCGTTAAAAAATTAAATTTATGGTTTGCCCTTGCTATTTCCTTAGCACGTTCCAAAATTTTAAGGCTTTGAAGCTTTAATCCTTTGTTGTACAAAATGCGTGCATGATCTAACTGTTCATTCAGTTGTAAATCAACGTTTTCTGTGCTTTTCAATACCCGGAGGCTAGATAATATTTGTTTGTATAAATGCGTTTTTAAATTGGCAAGCTGGGGCTTTTCTATGGTGGGCAGCTTGCGCAGCAGCATTTTTTCGTCATAGTCGCCCAGTTTATCCAGCGCATCAAAAAGCTGGATGATTTTTAAGTCTTCCTTGGCAGAGCTTCGCTTCACATACAACTTAAAATGCCTCTTTTCAGACTTTTCAAGTGAGTGAATTAGCTGGTATAATATATCGGTTGAACGGTTGGACATCATTAAAAAAATTTCCTGAAAACCAATGGCCGCAAGGATTTTGTTTTAAAACATGCTTAATTGGCATCATTAAATGCAATGTAAGTTGTTTTTCAATACCTGCAAACACAGCTTACATTTGTGTAACAATAACAAAATAAGATTTCATACGGGAAGCAATCGTTAGAAGTGCAAGTATCGTGAGAGGTCAAAGTTTCAAAGAAAGTTAAGCTACTGTAAAAGGCTCAAAGTTTACTTCGAAGAATTTTCATATGGCAAGCAATCGTTAGAGGTCGTCCTGTTTCTACAGGGAGACCCTTTTTTTTAATCGCTATGCAAATATATATCTAAAAAAATACTGCATATTAATTTTGCAAAAAAATATTTAAAAGTTTTCAACCTATTCCTTGATTTTAGAAAAAAGGGACATCGGATGCAAATTTTTTGCTTATAATGCCCATAACTGTTTAATTTTCTTTGGTTCTGATATTAATCTTGGGCATCATTAATATAAATGGCTACAATATAGCAAGCAGAATGCTTTTAGCAGTTGAAAACACTGCTTGGCGTAATAAAATCTAACATAAATTGGGTTTTACAAAACTGAAACCATTACTACATTTGTGTAACAAATAAGAAATAGAAACTTCGAGCAGCAATTAAACCTTTGTAAGGACAAATGTCAGAAGTGAAATTATAGAAGTTATGCTACTTCAAAAAGCTAAAAGTTATTTTTAAGAATTTTCATATGGCAAGCAATCGTTAGAGGTCGCCCTGTTTCTACAGGGAGACCCTTTTTTTTGCCCAAAGCTTTACATCCGACACTTTCCTGCCCAATGTATTAGGTGCAAAAAATTGCACTTATTTTATCCTATTTCCAAACTATTTTACCTTTTACAAGTGTTTTATTTACATTTATTTTCGTTGGACATCAGTATGCTTTTTTGCTACAATTTAATACCCATAGGGCTTTCGGCGTTCATAACAAGGCTTAGGCATCATTAAATAGGCAATAACTTGGCTTCTACTACCTGCAAAAGCATTCTATATTTGTGTAACAAAACAAAAATAATGTTTAAAAGTTATGCTACTTCAAAAGGCCAAAAGTTATTTTTTTAAGAATTTTCATATGGCAAGCAATCGTTAGAGGTCGTCCTGTTTCTACAGGGAGACCCTTTTTTTTTACCCGGAAGTTCAATACTACTTGACAATAATATTTTAACTTTGCCCTATGGTTACCAATGCCGAACGGATTATTTTGTTTGATGGGGTTTGCAACCTTTGCAGCAGCAGCGTTCAGTTTGTTATCAGGCACGATGCAAAAGGTATTTTCAAGTTTGCTTCTTTGCAAAGCAACTCAGGGCAGGTTTTGCTGGCGCAATACCATTTGCCCCAAACTAGTTTCAATTCCTTTGTATATTTAGATAATGGCAGGGTTTATTTGCAATCTTCCGCCGCATTGCAAGTAGCTAGGCACCTAGATGGGGCTTGGTTTTTATTGTATTATTTCATCATTGTGCCACCTTTTATACGCAATTGGGTGTACCGTACCATTTCCAATAACCGTTACAAATGGTTTGGCAAACAAGATGCTTGCTGGCTACCAACCCCCGCATTGCAAAAAAGATTTCTTGATTAGTTTGCCACTAAGGCTCAAAGACCCAAAGCAGCACGAAGAAAAACAATTAAGTAATAGTAATACCAAAACATATTCTCCCTTTAATCCAACTATTCACACAAATCTAGGTTCAGACAATATCCCCGTTTAGACAGTTTTTCTAAATGTAATATTAATTCTTGGCAGCGTTGGCTTAGCCGTTTTGGGTATCTGGTGCAGCCAATGGTGTTGGATAGCCCCTTGCATCAGCAACAAACTATTATCCTTCAATACAATGGAACGGGTCAATTGCTTGTCCTGCTTGTGTTTCAATTGAAAAACACGCTCCCCACCAAAAGATACGGATGCAATGGTAGGGTTTACCCCCAACTCTGGTTCATTGTCGCTATGCCAGCCCATGCTGTCTTGCCCGTTCCTGTACAAATTCAACAAGGCACTATTAAAACGGTGGTTGGTTTTGTTTTCTATCAATGTTTTCATTTCCAACAGCAAGCCAGTAAATGGAACCGGGATATTTACCAGTCCAGAATATTTATACGTTTTCCCTTCTTCGCCATACCAAGCCGTTAACCTTGGGAAGTTCACCTCTTTGCCATACATTTTCATCCCTTCCTGTTTCCACGCAATAGTATTTTGCAATTGGGTAAACCAATCTTCCACTTTTGCCTGCTGAAAAAAATGTTCATACAGGAACATCTCCCCATCACATGGCAGCAAGTTTTCATTTAAGGTATCAAAAATGGGTAACTGCATATATTCAATTCTAATAAAAACAAATAGGGTGTATAAAACTTTTTCGCTTTGTCCTGATACACCCCAATCTATAAAAATCTTATCTTTGTGCTAGAAATGCACTTGATATAAACTACTTACAAAACTAGTGTCTTGGCATCCTAATCGTAGTTCATTTTTTACTAATATTAAGATAGTTGTAGTCTCAAAATTTGGTCTTGTATTTATGGCTTTAAAATAGGCACAAATCAGGCACAAAATGCACATAAATTAAGCACAAAATGAGCGTAAATTACGCATAAAATATGCATAAAATAAGCACAAAATACGCACAAAAATTTGATGTTATTGTTGATAATCAATGGCTTACAAGGGCGGTAATGTTTTTTAAAAAAAACAGATAGAGTAAAAATCCCGCAATAATGGCAAAACTGAAACTATTTTAATATAATACTAGGAGATATCGATATTATTAAAAATACGCAGATGTTGTACTCTTGCCCTGTTACCTTTTCCTTTGGGTAACTTGTTCCGGTCTTATGGGAGGGTGAAGTTGGGCTTGGTCGATTTTTCAATAAAAAAGCGAAAAAGTTTTATGCACCTAACAAATTCGCTATATGGCAAGCTTATGTATTCTCTTTTTGCCTTAAAACTCCTTGCTTCTTTATGTTTTTGAGCCTTTGTAGCAGATAGATAACAAAATTGTTTAACAAGCAAATGAAAGTGTAGTTTTGAATAATTAGAGTATTATAAAATGAACAAAAAAGGCCCCATTATTATTATAGAAGACGATATAGACGACCAAGAAGTATTGGCCGAAATTTTTCTAGAGCTAGATTACAACAATGAAATTATTTACTTTGGAGATGGCGAAAAAGCGCTTGACTATTTACTGAAATCAGATATAGAACCTTTCCTTATCCTTTCAGACATAAACATGCCTAAGTTAAATGGCATTGAGCTAAGGGAAAAAGTACATACCAACGAGGACTTACGGTTGAAATGTATCCCCTACTTGTTTTTCACCACCACGGCAGAGCAAAAATATGTGGTGGATGCTTATTCCAAATCTGTACAAGGTTTTTTTATCAAGCCAAGTTCTTATGAAAAATTAAAACGCACCATTAAAATTATCGTGGATTATTGGGTAGAGTGCGAATCGCCAAACTATATAAAGTAACAATACTATCGTGAGTAGTAACCAACGTTTCACTATCAATAATTACTAATTTATAATTCCTAATTCTGCTTCGTGCATTGGTGGCAGATTAACCAAACTTGCACCTGAGTAGTAACCTTTCCTGTTTGCGTAATCCAGTTTTCCCGATACGGCATCACTACCCATTTACCTCCACCTACTTTCGCCGCACTTAATTATTTATGGCTAAATTATACATGAGAAAAATGGCGATTAGAAAATGGGCAGGCATAGCAGCAATGATGCTTGCAGGAGTAGTAGCAAACGCACAGTATAGGACACAGGCACAGCAATTGGTACTTAGCAATGAAGACTCTTTGCAGGCTGGCATCAGCAGTAGCAAGACAGTAATATCTGGCTATGGCAGTGCCTTTTACCAGCGTGATTTCAATAAAAAGGAATCAACCCTAAACCTAGAAAGAGCGGTATTGTTTGTAGGCCACCAGTTCAACAATAAAATTTCAGTATTCACTGAACTTGAAGTGGAAGACGCAAAAGTTGCTGGCGGGGAAAGCGGGGGCGAAGTTTCCATGGAACAGGCCTATTTGAAATTCAACCTAAACCCTAAACAATACATCATTGCCGGTTTGTTTGTACCCAGGATTGGCATACTAAATGAAAACCACCTGCCAGTAAACTTCAACGGCGTAGAAAGGCCGATGGTGGAGCAAATGGCAATACCCGCCACTTGGCGCGAACTGGGCATTGGCCTATATGGCTCGCTAAACCAATCACCCATAAATTATAGCCTTGCCATAGTAAACGGGCTAAATAGTTCAGGTTTTGAACATGGCACTGGCATCCGTGATGGTCGGGCAGAAGGCAGGAACGCAACGGCAAATAACTTGGCCATAACGGCTTCGCTGCAATCTAGCTGGAAAAATTTTAAGTTCCAAGTTTCAGGCTATGGTGGCGGTACAGTAGGGCTAAACAAAAAAAGCGCATACAGCCTAGGGCTAAACAGCGGTGGTTTTGGCACGCCCATTTACCTTGGCGAAGCCGATGTGCAATACAATAACAATGCATTTTCAGCCAAAGCATTGGGAACTTATATTTATTACCCAGATGCAGGCAAAGTAAATGCTGCTTATTCTAAAAACCTAGCAACTGCCATGTATGGTGCTTATGCCGAGCTTGGTTATAACTGGTTGTACAACAAAAATAACAATCAACAATTCATCAGTTTTGTACGTGCAGAGGTACTTGACCTAAACGCCAGCACACCCGCACCGCCAAAAGCCATTTATGATGGCACTGAAAAACAAACGCATATCATAGCAGGTTTCAGCTACTTGCCCATCCCCAATGTAGTGTTAAAAGCTGATGTAAGGGTGCTGCACACAGGGCAGCAAAACCCCGACTTAGTCATTAACCCCGCTCCTAATGCTTCACCTTATCAACAAAACAATAGTTTTTTAAATATTGGGATAGGATATTCTTTTTAGTTAGGAGTTAGGAGTTATGAGTAAGGAATTCGTTCTAATTCGTGTTATAGAGGTATGTATTAAGAAATTAAAAATCAATATTTGACACAATGGAAAGAAGAAATTTTATAAAAACATCTTGCAATATCTGCCTCTTGGGTGCGGCTGGGGTTTCCTTGCTTGAAATGGCAGGTTGTGGGGCGGCTTATCCTGTGTTTAAAACAGAAGTGCAGAATAAGCAACTGCAAGTGCCATTGTCTTTGTTTGACACAAGCACTACGCAATTTATCCGCCCCAAGGGTTGGTATTATGATATTGCCGTTGAAAAAAAAGATGGGCAGTATTTTGCTTTGTTACTACAATGCACCCATCAAGACAACCAACTAACTGTTAATGGCAGCAATAGCTACCAATGCTCCTTGCACGGTAGCGTGTTTGACAAAGAAGGGAAAGTGAAGAAAGGGCCCGCAGAAAAAGCATTGCATCAATATAAAACGCGGGTAGAAAACAACCAGCTTATTATCAACGTATAAAAATCAAAGATTGAAAAACTAACGTATTTTTGAAAAAACGTATTGTAGTGGCATTAAGCCTTTAACAATTGATTGATTTTACAATCTCGCATATTGCGCAAATGATAAAGTATCCCCTATTCTTTACAATATTAATGACATTCCATTTTGCATTTGGGCAACAGGATACAGGTATAGTAGAAAATAGGGTTATGGAAACCGCAACAAGCAAATTTGTTAGCTGCATCAGCCACGCAGAGATAGAAAGGGGATACGGCAAAACGCTGGCACAACTGCTCAACGAACAGGCAGGCATTGTGGTAAATGGTGCTTATCAGCCAACAGGTACATTGGTATCCATCTACATGGAAGGAACATTAGGGGGCAGGACAATGGTATTGCTGGACGGTGTGCCTATATGGGATCCATCGGGAATCAGCGACTATTTCGACATCAATTTTATTTCCTTATACAATATTGAGCGGATAGATATTTACAGGGGTTCGCAATCTACATTATTTGGCGGGGGGGCAATGGCTGGGGCTATTAATATCATTACCCGAAAGGATAAAACAGAAAAAGCAGTGAACCTGGAAGCAGTCCAAAGTTTGGGTAATGAAAATACCTGGAACAGCCATGTTCAAATCTGGGGCAAACAAAAGAAAATTAGCTATGCGGCCAGTTATTTCAGGTTGCAAACGAGTGGGTTTTCTTATGCAAACGATAGTACAAGCAAACAGGGCTTTGACAAGGATAGTTACAAAGGATATATTGCAAATGCACGTTTGGAATATGCACCATCTGCATATTGGACAATGAAAGCTTATTGCCTCTTTAGTCGTTACAGGGCAGATTCTGACGTGAACGATTTTATTGATGACCCTTACTATTTTTATACCAATAACAACCTTATCACAGGCACAGACTTCAAGTACCATAAAAAGAAATGGCTGGTTGCAGGGAATTACCAATATGGAAGTACAAAACGAGACTACGATTATACCAATTATAGCAGCGAGCATTATGGAGGGAAAACGCATTTTGCAGCATTGTATATGCAGGTTTCCATAGCAAAAAATATCAGTTTGCTAGCCGGTGCAGATTATAGGTATGGGCATTTAGATTATTCCAATTATGATAGCAGCACGGGGCAAGGCACTTCTTTCTACCCTAGTGTATCCCAATATGCTAGTTATGCTAACTTGGGTTATGCCAACAAAGACAGCAGTTTAAACATAGGTTTAGGCGGCAGGTTGAACAAACATTCAGCTTATGGATATACCCATAGTTTTAGCTTTGATGTTGCATACCGCTACCATCATGTGCAGCTATCAGGCAATATAGCCACGGGTTATAAAAATCCAAGTATTTACCAGTTGTACAACGATATAGCTGGTAATGCAGCTTTAAGCCCAGAGCAATCTGTCAGTTACCGCATGTGCATACAACATAAACAGGGCATTTTTATACAGCAACTGCAATTCTTCTACCGCACTATAAACAATATGATAGACTTCAACGGAACAAGTAGTGGCTATAGCAACTATGCCGGACAAAAAGTGGGTGGTATAGAATATGAATGGAAAGTAAAACTATCCCCACATATTTCTTTTACTGGCAATTATACATTCCTATCGGGGAATGAAACCACCAACAGCCGTATCAATTATACCGATACGGTAACCTATACTTATTTAATCCGCAGGCCGAAGCATATAGCCAATATAGGGTTGCACTATACGAGCAGCCATTTCTCAGCAGCTATTACAGGTAGGTATGTAGGTAATTATTACGATGTTGGCTACGGCGAACCAGATTTTGCCATGAAGCATTTTATGGTAGTAAATGCTTATGCCTCTTTTAATATTCAACCGCATTTTTTAGTTTATATGAATGCGCAGAATATTACTAACCATACTTTTTTTGATATTAGGGGCTATAATTCAATCCCCTTATTAATAAATGGCGGAGTTAGGTACATATTGTGAAAGCGATGCGGGTGTTGTTGAGTGAAATCTTTATAACCCATTTTCAGGGGCTCTGCCTGCTTGGTTTTGCTGGGTTTTGACACCCTGAATTTAATTTTTAGGTATTCCTGCATCATAACTCATTGAAATACAGTGCTTTTGTATTTTAAAATATGCATATTTTATGCTTATTTTATGCTTATTTTATGCTTATTTTATGCTTATTTTATGCTTATTTTATGCATATTTCATGCGCATTTTATGCGTATTTTGTGAGTATGGGTGTAGTTCATAATAATGTTTTTTTTGCATGTTAAAAATGAGCCCAACAGGGCATCGAACCAAGGCTATGGCGGCAGGTGGGATTGAACCAACTAAACAAAGAGCCATTTACTACAAAGTTGGGATTGATTTAGGACCTGTGCAAAAAGACAATCCTATATGGGGGCATATTTCCCCATGAGCATCCCAAAATGCCCCCATGGTGGGGGAGACAGGAAGGACAGGGAGACTTTGCAAAGCCTTTGATTTTTAGCCCTTCTGGAATTTGCAAATGACCTAAGCGAACCCA
>NZ_JBKHKJ010000011.1:0-138460 GCF_046546515.1 Parasediminibacterium schistidii
CCTGTGGCGTGTGGATTCGCTTAGGTCGCTCACAAGTTGTAGAAGCACAGAAATAAAAAAGTTTAAATCCCAGCTAGTGCACGTGGCTAAAACGGGGAAAGGCTGCCGATGATTGGCAGCGTACTGCCAACTGTTGGGGAAACGCTGCGAATGATTGGCAGCGTACTGCCAGCGGTTGGAAGTGGGCTGCGGATGACTGGAAGGGTGCTGCGAATGGTTGGAAGTTAGCTGCGAACTGTTGGGGAAACGCTGCCGATAATTGGAAGTGGGCGGTGAAGGGTTGAGGGTACGCTGCGAAGAGTTGGCAGCAAGTAACAGATATTAAAATAATAAGGTGCAGATTTTTAAAAGATGCAGCAATACACTTATTTTTGGATGATTGGCGAAATTGAGGTGCGTATATTTATGAGTTGGATGCAACCCCATTTGGACACTAAAAAATTGTTTTTTTAATTTTAATAATGGAAATAGTATTATACGAAGACAAAAAGTTTGAAAATATTGACTATTCTGAAAAGAAATTATCTAATCGACAATTTCTTAACTGTGAATTTATAAATTGTAACTTCACAAAAAGTGATTTGAGTAATAATGATTTTATGGATTGCAATTTCCAAAATTGTAATTTTTCTCTAACAATATTGCAAGATGCAGGACTAAAAAATATAAAATTCTTTGGCTGTAAATTAATGGGTATAGATTTTAGCAAATGTAATAGTTTCCTTTTGTCAGTTGGGTTTCTGAACTGTCATCTTGACTATTCTTCTTTCTTCAAAATGAAAATGAAGAAGACAAGTTTTATTGACTGTTCTATAAAAGAAGTTGATTTTTCTGAAACAGATTTATCAATGGCAGTTTTTAAAAATTGTGACCTTCTCAATACCTCTTTTATGCGAACAAATCTTGAAAAAACTGATTTTCGGAGTGCATTAAATTATTCGTTTGACCCTGAGTTAAACAAAATAAAGAAAGCCAAATTTTCATCAGCTGGCATTGTTGGCTTACTTATGAAATACAATATTGACATTGAATAGTATTATAATTGACAACAACCTACAAAAAACGAAGGGCTGCAGCCAATAACTAGGTTTGGCATTATTGGGGCTTGAAGAATATAGCTTCAACATTTGTTCATTATTGTGCTTCAGTTCGGGCTTGACGTTATAAATTTGGCTTATGAATAAAACATCAGCAATATTGCAATCATTGGGCTTCGGTTATGGGCTGACGGAATTCTAATTCCCCAACAAACGCCAAGCCTTTTTAGTTGTGTGCTATACTATTTGACATCTCAAACTTTTGATAATTTATATGACCCCTATCTCAATTTTAGGAATAATAGCAGCTATCTTAACGACTGGTGCTTATATACCCCAAGCTTACAAGACAATAAAAACAAAATCAACAAGTGACCTTTCGATAAGCACTTTTTCAATGCTTTTTTTTGGAACTATATGTTGGTTCTTTTACGGTATATTTATTAAAGACACACCCTTAATGATAGCCAATGGCATTACGGCGACATTATCTGGTGTCATATTCTATTTAAAATTAACCTCAAAATCAAATGCAAAAAATTAAAGCTGTAATTTTTGACCTTGATGGAACTTTAGGTAATACCTTGCCTCTTTGCATTCAGGCATTTCGACAATCGGTTGAACCTCTTATTAATCGTTCTATTTCTGACGCTGAAATTATTGCAACCTTTGGACCTTCTGAAGAGGGGACGATTATGGCATTGGCACCTAATCACTACGACAAAGGAGTTTCAGACTATTTGCATTTCTATGAAAATCTACACGAAATGTGTCCTGTTCCTTTTGATGGCATCAAAGAAGTCCTGGAGGCTTTGAAAAGTAAAGGAGTTCATATTTCAATGGTAACGGGTAAAGGAAAACACAGTACAAAAATTTCTTTAAAATATTTTAACCTTACTCATTTTTTTGAAATCATTGAAACTGGTTCGCCAAGTGGAGCAAGAAAAGCAGAAGGCATTCAGATTATTTTAAACTTACTAAAAGACATAAAGAGCAATGAAGTAATTTATGTAGGAGATGCACCCAGTGACATCTTAGCCAGTAAAAAAGTTAGAGTACCGATTGTTGCAGCAGCATGGGCTAACACTGCTGAGCCTGAAAAATTAAAAGAGCTAGAACCAGATCAATTATTCTATACCATAGAGGATTTTAAAAATTGGGTGGTTGACAAAATATAACAGCTATTCATGTAAGAGAGAAGTATAGCACACAACAGGGGTATTGCTACAAGTGTGGCAGGACGTTGAAACCTTCGGCTGTAGTTCCCCGCTTGCGCACGTCAAACTTCGTGCTGCTGGTGCGTGCTTATGGCGCGTACCCCTCGCTTCGTTGACGGAGCATGCATAACCAAGGCCGATAAAAACGAAAGTTTTTGGGTTAAGAAAAATAACAATATCTATAATTTCCTATAAATTTGGTAAAACGTTTGTTATGGAACAATGTACAAGTATGAAGAAAATGGCGGTTGTCCTTTTTTCAATAGTTGGTATGCTTTGTTTGATAAATGCATCTGCGCAATACAATAAAGCAGATGCGCAGCCCATTATAACCGAAACTGGGTTATTTAATAGGGCTAGCTTTTTTACATTCGAGTTTTGGGTAAAAACAACAGAAAACAGCGGCAGCAATACTTACTGGCAGCGGCCTGCTTTGTTTGGCAATATCACCGATGGCTATAACTCCGGCGATTTCTCCATCAATACTAATTATGGCTATATAGGCATGTGGGAAGGTTTTTCCAGCAACAATAGCGACCAGATTTTCCTTTCCGATAGGGTGCGAATAAATGATAATCAATGGCATCATATTGCCGCAGTAAACGATGGCATCAACGTAAACTTGTTTGTAGATGGGCAAAAGATAGGCTCGCTTGTTTCGGGTAGGCAATTGATTACGGATAAAATACCCCTAGCTTTTGGGGCAGTATCCATGGGTTTTGCTTGGGCAGGCAATGCGTACAACAATACAAACTTCCCTTCCGCAGCTGTTTTTGGAAGTGCCAGATTGTCTAATTCAGTAAAGTATGGCGCCAATTTTATCCCACAGCAACATTTACCGGCAGATGCCAGTACGATTAAGATTTACCAGTTTGATGACCCAAACTGGCAAGCCAATAGTAACACCCAATATGGTGGACAAGGGAATAATAATCAATATCCAATAAGTGCTAGGCGTGCAGAAAAAGCAACCTTGTATTTTAACGACAATACAAAACACGACGGCTGGCTTAGCATTGAAAAACAACCTTACAATCCTAACAATGATGTATGTATCCGCTTTGCCGAAGGCGATTCTCCCAAGTTTGATTATTACAAGCCAGAAGATGTAAAAAACTTCCAGATTGGTGACGATTTTTTTGAAACCAAGTTTATTAATGTACCCGGCATAGCCATTGGCACGAATAAAAAGGCGATTGTAAAATTGCTTACTTCGCCGGATAGCCGAATTAAAATGTACCTATACGAAAGCAAAACGCTTGAACCTAATACCACTACTGGCAAAAAGGAATTAAAAACGCAGCTATTATATCTTTTATCGCTGCCTAGTGGTAAAGAAGATGTGTTGTACGGATTTCAGGATAATATTTTCTGCCCGCATTTTGATGAAAAAGTTAGCCTGATGGTGCAGGATAAACCAGACCTGGCAGCAAAGATTAAAAAGAAAGACAAAAGCGTTTTCTATGCCGCTTTTTCTACAGACGACCACCGTTTAAAAGTTTGGTGGAATATCATTAACGAATACAATAAACCTTAAAGCCATGGGAAAGTTTAGATTGTTGCCTAATCCTATATTTTTTTGCTTATTGGTAATTGTGCTGTGCAATACCTGCATGGCACAAACGGGTAGCTTCACTGCTACTTTCACGCCGCAAAACACCAGCGTAAAACCTGTAACCATATCTTTTACAAAACCATTGTTTAAGTTTGATAATCCGCATGGCTATTGGTTTGTAAACCCCTACACAGGTGCCAGGCATTTTAACACTATGCCCGACCAAGGTTATGGCGATGTGCCCAATTTTAATGTGGGCTTCCTCACTTTCAACGAAACAGCCAATGATTTTGACTTTTATACCTTAACATCCAACGACTCGGATGCAATCATGCTGCAAAATGCAGGTTATTATATTACCGCACCCGCTTACAATGTGCAACTAGGCGATAAAAACAAACCGCTGCATGTACACATCAATAGTTTTACCAACGCTGAAATTTCATTTGCACTTAGTGGCACTGCAGAAATGAGCAACTCAATAGGCAATGGCGAAAAGCTGGGTTTTGGTACTATTACAGGCACAGGGCATTTTTATCGGGAACCTAAATTCATTAAGTCTGATATATTGCCAGGTTGTAATTGCGACCCTACCATTTATGCTACGGTATATGACCAAGAAAATAATGTAAGGACAACCTCCGCTTGTGAAACAGCATTGAACAATAAAATATTTGATGCTGTGCAAAAGTCAATGTCTGGTTTGTTTACCAATGTAAATTACAATAGCCCGGAAAGGCCTCTACCAGCAGGTGCCATCAATATTACAATGATGGCGGGATGTACAAATATTGATGTGCCGGTAAAGCAACGACCTTACTGCTCATCGGATTATTACCATAACTGGTTGACAGGTATTGATGCGCACAAAAAGCTATTTACCAGCGATGACCGTTACGGCTTACGCTTTATAAAAATACCCGACAACAGCCAGATGGGCTTCACGGAAGATGCCGATGCCAACAGGAAAAAGCAATTGACAATGATAGATTCCATCAGCAAATTAATGCAGGCAAAGAAAATATCCATGCAGGAATACACTAAGGCTGTACAGGATTTTGCAGCTAATATCAATCAAAATGCCCCTGACCTCAAGAAACTGGAAGCAGAAAGCAACCTGTACCTTACCGTAATTATCAACCCATCCAACAATACAGAAACGGAACTGAAACTAGCCGACAAAGACAAAACAGTAGTTACCCACGCCATTAATGGGGCTGCTTTTGAAATCTATTCACCTATTATTAAGGAAGATGATGGCAACTGGACAAAGAGTAGGTGTGCCATTTATTTAGGTAAATTTACCAACCCGCTAATGGGCAAATCTGGCGGTGGCTTTGATGCAGAAACAACCAATGCTGTTTACCCTGCTAATGCCAATAAGTTAACCGTATATAACATCATTATAAAAATGGAAGGAGGAAAGGATTTGATGGACAAAGCTGTTGCCAATATTGATTTTAGTGCGTTGTTGGGGTTGATTGCAAAACAGTAGTTTTGGATTTAAAGCTTGTTTAAAAGGCTATAAATAATCTTTGTCATTGTATTATATTTGTATTAGTAAATACTTTTTGCTATAAGCAGTTCATATTTAAAAACAATAGTTATGACATCTGGATTAAAAGAAATAGTGATTGGGATGGTAGAGGACATTGAGGACGAGGCATTATTACAGGTATTAAAAAATGATATTGATTATTTTAAACATAATGGTAGTGATATTACGGTGGGTTTAACACCTAATCAGCTTGAGGAACTTAAAAACCTAGCAAATGAGCCAGATGACAAAGATACCCTATCTGAAAATGAATTTAAAAAAGCTACTGCCAAATGGCTTATGAAGTAATCTATAAAAAACAATTTTTAAAGAGTTTTGAAGCTGTATTCCAATATCTGGAAAAAGAATGGGGGGAAGTTGTGGCTGCCAATTTTCTTAAAACAATTTATTCCAAGATAGATATTCTAAAATTACAACCATATCTAGGGGTTGCGTCGCCCAAAATAGTTAATGTTAGAGGTATTTTGATAACAAAACACAACAGGCTATATTATAAAGTATCTAAAAACAGACTTGTATTGCTGAATATGTACGATTCAAGGATTAATCCTTCTAAAAATCCATATAGATAGCAAGTGACTTTATCCAAGAGGAAATGCCAATATTTTTATACTTATCCCTTCCTTATCGTCCTGCCACTTCTTGTCCCATTATGTTTGCCATCTTCTACAGTTAGTTTACCGTTGATAATCACATATTTAAAACCTACAGAATATTGGTGCGGCTTGTCGTAAGTGGCAATATCGCTTACTGTTTTCTCGTCAAATAGTACAATGTCTGCATTGTACCCTTCACGCAAAAGGCCCATGTTTTTTAGTTGGAATTTTTGGGCGGGTAGACTCGTCATACGCCTGATGGCTTCTTCCAAAGGTATTATTTTCAATTCCCTTACATATTTTCCCAGAACCCGTGCATTGGTGCCGTAGGAGCGGGGGTGCGGTACGCTTTCGCCAATAACCCTTATGCCACCATCGCTTGCAAACATATTGAACGGGTATTTCATAATATTCTGCACATCTTCCTCGCACATGCCATGAAAAACCATACTGCTGCCACCATTTATAACAATATCCATCACGGTTTTCATTTCTTCTTCGGCGGTATGCGGATGGCCTATCATTTGGTTCACTTCTTCTATTGATTTTCCGTTGTAGCTAGTATCTGCCTTGTAATTGGCCACCACGGCATAGCTGAAATGTTCCAGACTTCGTTTCTTTAAAGTTTTAATACCAAAAGCTATAATCCGCTTGCGGCTGTTTTCGTTTTGTAAGCGGGCTTTTATACTGTCCTGCCCATCTGCCAATGCCCATGAAGGAAGCATAGTTGTTATTGTAGTACTGCTGGCAGTGTAAGGATATTGATCTATGGTGGCATCAATACCTTCTTCCCTTGCTTTTATAATCAGCGGCAGCGTTTCCTTGCTTCTGCCCCAGTTTTGTTCGCCAACCAATTTAAAGTGGGAAACTTCCACGGGCATATGTGCTTCACGACCAATGTTCAGCGCTTCATTTATAGCAGCGACTACGCTATCAGCTTCGTTGCGTATATGACTGGCATACACACCATGATATTTGGCTGCTGCTTTGGCAAGGCGAACTACTTCAGGCGTTTTGCTGTAAGTGCCAGGTATATAAATTAAGCCTGTGGAAAATCCAACCGCACCATCTTTCATCGCTTGTTCAACAATGCCTTCCATCTGCTGCATTTCTGCTTCGGTAGGGGTCCGGTTAGAGGTACCCATCACAGCCTTTCGCACATCGTTATGACCAATAAAAGAACCAACATTAATAGAGGTTTTTAAACTATCCAAAAAGGAAAAATATTTTTTGATGTTGGTATGCGAATCGCCACAATTGCCCGTTATAACAGTAGTAACGCCATCATAGATAAAACTCTTAGCTTCTGGGTCTTTCTTTTCCTGATTTTCTATATGCGTGTGTACATCTATAAAACCTGGAGCAACAATAAGGCCAGTGGCATCTATGGTTTTGGTAGCTTTCCAATTTTCAAGATGTCCAATTGCCATTATTTTCCCATCCGTCACAGCTATATCGCCATATAACCACGAATTGCCTGTACCATCTACTATTTTACCATTTTTAATGAGGATGTCGGCTTGCTGGCCTTTGACAATTGTGGTAATGAATAAAAGAATGAAGTATAACTTTTTCATATCGGGGAATGCTTACTCTATAATGCAAAAAAACACTGAATTGTAACGATGAATGATTGTATTTCAGCGAGGTTTTTTTGGGTTATTTTTTTACGGAATATCAGAAATGTCAATTACTTAAGTAATTCTTAACGTTGCCCTAGGCATCAATGTTTGTACCTTGAACCTCTTAATAATAAGATTGTTCACTAATCCCTTACTTAGTATGAAAAGAATAGCTTTTGTCCTAGTCCTTTTTGTTTTCCTTTCGTCTTTTGTAAACTGGCATTACAATTTTGACGAAGCCAAGCAGCTTGCCCAAAAAGAGCATAAATATATCTTGCTGAATTTTTCCGGGTCTGACTGGTGTGGGTCTTGCATTAGGATGCACAAGGAAATTTTTGCCAGCGATGGCTTCCAAAAGTTTGCCGATACCATGCTGGTAATGGTGAATGCCAACTTCCCCCGTCAGAAGAAGAACCAATTGAGCGAAGCGCAACAGAAAATAAACGATGGGCTGGCGGATACATACAATGCCAAAGGCAGTTTCCCCCTTACGGTGCTTACCAATGAAAACGGCAAGGTGGTGAAACAATGGGATGGCTTTCCCAAAGGTACGATAGATGATTTTATACTGGATATATCCAAGGCCATAGACAATGACAAGCACCCACAATAATGAGCCAATTGCAAACATATAAGCAGGGCATGAAGCTGATGGGCAACCATTTTGAAATAAGTGTGGTGGCAGATGATGAGGCATGGGCGAATGAAAAGATAGCAGTAGGTGTTGCCGAAATAAGGCGGATAGAAACGTTACTAACCACCTATAGCGATGATAGCGAAACCAATATGGTTAATGCCAATGCTGGGATTGCGCCCGTGGCGGTAAGTAGGGAAATGTTTCAATTGGTGGAGCGGTCGCTACGCATATCATCTGTGACGCAAGGGGCGTTTGATATTAGTTATGGGTCAGTAGATAAGAAGCTATGGAATTTTGATACTTCCATGCAAGCACTCCCCGATAAGGAGACTGCCAAACAAATGGTACGGCTGATTAATTACCGGAATATCATATTGGACAATGAACAGTGCAGTATTTTTTTAAAAGAACCGGGGATGCGGATAGGTTTTGGAGGTATTGGCAAGGGCTATGCTGCCGAGCGTGCAAAAGATGCAATGAAGGCAGCGGGCGTGGCAAGTGGCATAGTAAATGCTTCGGGCGACCTTACCGCTTGGGGCTACCAGCCAGATGGTTCGCGGTGGACAATCGGCATTGCCAACCCAGATTTTTCAGCGCATGTTTTTTCTTACATGGATATTACCAATATGGCGGTGGCTACTTCGGGCAATTATGAAAAATATGTATTGATAGGAGGCAAAAAATATTCGCATACCATCAACCCCCGCACTGGCTTGCCAGTTAAAGGCATCAAGAGTGTTACCATCATTTCCACCAATGCCGAGATTGCCGATGCCATGGCTACCCCGGTAACCATCATGGGCATCCGTGCAGGGTTGGATATGATTAATCAAATCAAGAACATAGAAGCTATTGTGATAGACGACAACAATAAGATATATACCTCAAAAAACATCCATTTTAATTAAGCAACATGAACAAAAAACAGCCCTTATTCTTCGCACTCATGACCGCAGGTACAGCCCTTGCAGCCTCATCTTGTAGTCAGGTAAAAGAATATCAGAAAAGCAGGATCAATGATTCTGAAATGACCTTGTCCGCAAGAGCGGTACAAAAGAACGAACTGAATGCCATGACTTACCGTGAAGGTGCTTCGGGTGCCAATGGGGGGAAGAGTGGCGGGGGGTGTGGGTGTAATTGAGGCGTAAGGCATAAGGGATAAGGCGTAAGTGGTACGTTATACGTTTTAAGTTGTACGCTTATGGAAGCCTTCGCTTGGAAGGAAGCATTCCTTGGTTAAGTTGTTTTTTATTCTTGATTATTTCAATCCTGATACAAATTCATTATGTCTAAAAAGAAAATATGTTTGGCGCTGGTGGGTATTTATTTTTCCATGTTTAGGGGTTTTGGGCAAAGTTTGCCTGATACCATATACGAATCGAAGCCGTTAAAACTGGAAGAAGTAAACCTGGTTTCCAGCTATTATACCCAGGAAGGTATACACTCTGCCGTTACTGGTGGGATTGGCAATGAGCATGTAACAGATTTGGCGAATGGGATTAGTGTGAAGTTTGTGGGCAGGGATATGTCTAATATTAAGCATACTATTACTGCGGGACTTGGGCTGGACCACCATACGGCTGCTTCGCAGGCTTATGTATCTAAAACAGGGGCATCTAAAAAAGATGGAACAAGGGTATACCCTTCTTTGGAATGGTTGCGGGAAAATGAGGACAAAGGCAGCAGCTTTGGTATTGGCGCTTATTATTCAGCAGAATACAATTACCACTCCTTTGGTTTGGATATGTCTTTTTCTAAAAAGAACAAACATAATGGTCAGTTTGATGGTAAAGTAAATGCCTACTTAGACCAGGTAAAAATGATTTATCCATCGGAACTGGTACCTGCAAGCACAGTAGTTAGCTCCGCCAGCAGTGGAGGAGAAGGAAAAAGCAATATCCCATCTTCTGCTCGGAATACTTTTTCGGCATCGGGCACCTTTTCGCAGGTTATCAATAAACGGATGCAGGCCAGTATTAATGTGGATGTAGTGGAGCAAAACGGATACTTGGGTTTGCCTTTCCACAGGGTATTTTTTATTGACAATTCAGAAAGAGTAGAAAATCTGCCTTCCAATAGGCTGAAAGTACCCATAGGGCTACGCCTGAATTATTTTGCGGGGGATAGGGTTATTATACGTAGTTACTACCGTTTTTACAAGGATGATTGGGGATTAACCGCCCATACCGCTGAGGTAGAAATACCAGTAAAGATTACCCCTTTCTTTTCCGTATCGCCTTTTTACCGTTTTTATACCCAAACAGCAGTAGACTATTTTGCGGCGTATGGCAAGCACTTAGCTACAGACACCTATTTCACCAGCAATTATGCCTTATCGGCTTTAACTAGCCAGTACATGGGTGCGGGCATAAAGCTTACGCCACCCGATGGTATTTTGAAAACGCATCTAACTTCATTGGAGTTGAGGTATGGGCATTATACGCAATCAACGGAGTTGGTGTCCAATATCATTTCATTGTCGATGCAGTTTAAATAGTGGTTAGTACTTTGATGCAAATTTGGTTTATCTGCCACAAAGGCACGAAAGCAAAAAGAGGCACGAAGTTTTAAGGGAAGAAGAAAAAAGAAGAAGATTTATATTAGCAATACCTTTTAACCTACCTCTTCGTGTTTTTGTGCCTTTCGTGCAAAAAAGCATATTCAATTTTGTGAGTAGTAACAAATAGTTTAATCATTACTAATGGATAAACCATCATATTCAATAAGCATCATAAAAATGTAGGTAACAAGCACATAATGCCTTTAAGTTCTTAAATCCAATCTAATTCCTTATTTTGTGACTTATTAAATGAATACTTTTTCCAATATAAAAGAATTATTATCAGCCTTATACAGGGAGCGGGACTTACTTGCAGAAATGTTTAAAAAACGCACGTCCCTTTCCTATAAGCTAGATTTTGCACTCGAACTATTAGAGCATAAACAAGAAAGGCTGGATTACCTGATTGACCATGCCGTTATTAGGCAAAATGGGCAATTCCTGGAAATTGACGACCAGTTCCTACAATTCTTTGAGCAAATATTGGAAGTGAACGACGAAATAAATGTTTCCTACATCAATGAAAATATCCAGAGCGTACAACAAAATATCAATTATTATTTAGAGGAAAACAACGATCAACGCAAGTACAACTACCTGCGCACCATTAAAAACACACTCAGGAAAATAGGGGCTATCACACTGCGAAATGTGGTGGACTTGAAGCGGAACCTGGAAACTACTTTTAAAAACGAGCCCAACTATAAAATAAAAAAGGCGAAACTGGAAACCTTGGACAGGAAGCGGTTGGACATTAGTGCCTTAATAGAACAAACCGAGCAACTAGTAACGAATGAAGAAGTTACCTTTTTCAAGTCGGCATTGGACGAGGAATTGGGCAGCATCATTACGCAGTTAAGGTTGCAATTGGGCAAATGCACGCACAACCTAATAGATATAGAAAAGCAAATTATAGACTTCCTGAACCAAATAAAATATCAAAGTAGCATTATAGAAAAACTACGGCAAGTTAAATACCTGAAAGACCAGTTTACCCTTGAGGCAAATACTAATTTTAAAATGGTGCTGGCACAACAAAATGCCCTTGTTTTTGAACCAAACCCTTCTTATCCATTAAGATTATCGATTGGTTACCTGCTATCGGATGAGGAAGTACGCCTGATCATCGAAAAAGTTGCCTCCCGGAATAAAACTGGGGCAACCATAAAACAAGCGCTTGCAGGCAATATTGCCCCTGAATACCTAGGGGCACAAATAGCAGAGGAAATTTTCATAAACTTGGAAGAAGTAAAAAACAGCTTTCTTGCATCGGGTAATAACTTGTTCGATTTCATTAGTAGCTACACTTTTGCAAAAGAGGTTTCATTTGACGAAAGCGTAACCATTTATTGCCAGATGGTATCGCAGTTTGAAGCCCTTTTTGAAATATCGCAGCAAATAGAAACTAAGAACCAAACCGAATTGACGATGGTTTACCCCAAATAAATGATTTGAACATGCAAATGCCGCCACAAACAGCCGATATTTTTGACATACTGAGCAAAGGGCAATTTATATGCTCCAACAGTACAGACAGTACCAAAAGGAAACTTTATTCCATTATTGAGGAAGAAGAAAACCATGAGGTATTGTACAACTATTTCAAGCACATCAATTTTGCCTTGGAAAAAGGCGATGAATATTTCTATTTCAGCAGGGAGGAATCGAAAGCAGATTTGGAAAGAAAAATAAAAACAGCCGAAAAATGGATTGATATACTAGATTTCCTAAAAACCTACGACAATGCCTTTAGCTCGGGTTACCGGGTTTCCATTGCCGAGATAATCGTTCGGCTAAAAACGGATGCAGAATTGGAAACAAAACTATATGGGCTCAAAAAAATTACCGACAAAGAAAAGAATACCGAAATACTGGAAAAGATTTTCGACATATTGGAAAAGGATTGTTTTATAGAAATAGAAAACGCAAACTCGGGAACTTATAAGGTATTGGCTTCCTTTAAGTACATGGAAGAATTGATAATGTGCATTCATATACCTCAAGAAATCATCAATGACATCGCTAAGTAAAATCATTTTTATCAATAGTGCCAATGGTTCCATCCGCTATGCCGAGGTGGAATTGGACGGGAACGTGCATTTTATTGGCACACAAGGAGTAGGAAAAAGCACGTTGCTGCGAGCAATCTTATTCTTTTACAATGCAGACAAGCTGCGGCTGGGCATACCGAAAGAAAAGAAAACTTTTGACGAGCATTATTTCCCTTACCCCAACTCCTATATCATTTATGAAGTAATGAAAGATACTGGGTCCTTTTGCATATTGGCTTTCAAATCGCAAGGCAGGGTAGCGTTCCGTTTTTTTGATGCAGCATACTCACCAGCCTTTTTTATCGATAGTGAGGGGATGGTATTTGCCACATGGGACAAAACAAGAGATATTTTTGGCAAGCATATCAATTACACCAAAATCATCAATAGTTACGAGGAATACCGCAACATCTTGTATGGCAACAACAAAGGGCTGCCACCGGAATATAGGAAATATGCCATATTAGAAAGCAAGCAGTACCAAAATATACCCCGCACCATCCAAAATGTATTCCTGAATGCGAAGCTGGATGCTGAGTTTATTAAAGAAACCATCATCAAATCGCTGAACGAGGAGGAAACCACCATAGACCTCACCACGTATTCGCACACGCACCTAAAAGATTTTGAGGCAAACCTGAACGACATCAGGCTTTGGACAGACAAGAACAGGAATGCCGAAAATCAATTGCACAAACAAGCAAATGCCGTTTCAACTGTTTTTTTAGCACTGCGATATTTGAATAACCAGAAAAATGAACTGGCCGGGCAACTCGGCTGGTCATTAGCCAACATGGAAGTGGAACAACCAAAATATGCAAAAGAAAAAAGGCAAAGGGAAGATGAGCAACAACAACTGCAAGAACGATTATACAAAATAGGTGAGGCTTTCAAAGAAAAGGAAGGAAAGATAAATAAGGAACTTAATATAATTGATAGCAAACTAAAAGAGATTAGAACCAAACAAACTGAATATAAGGCAATAGATATTGAGACCATAATAGCCAAAGTTGCCAGGAAAGATAGCTGGGTGGCACAGCAGCAACAGCTAGAGCAGGAAAAAACTATCCTTACTTCCAATTTCATGGAAATAGACCAACGGTATAGTGCATTATTGCAACAATTGGAGAACAGTTTGGCAAGTTTTGCCAACGAAAAACAAACAGAGAAGAATAACGGGCAAAGCCAGCTAAACACATTTAAAGAAAGGCTTGGCAAACAATATGAGGGTATTTATGAGGAAATAAGAAGCCAACAGACAGAAGCATTGGCAACTGCACGGGTCTTTGTTGATGAAAAAAACTCGGTTATATCTTCCCTTAAAATTAAACTAGCTGAAGCTAGGCATAAGCGGCATTATGAAAATGAAATAAAAGAATGTGAAGCGGACATAGCTGCAAAAAAAGCCAGCATTGCAGAAGCACAGCATACCATCCGCCAAAATGGCGAAATATGCAAAAATACCGAAAGGGAATGGGGGTTGGAGGAAACCAAAACCAAAGCCGACTTTGACAGGAACATAGACAAACAAAATGAGGCACTAGAAAAATACAAGCAACAGGCAATCGCAATTGACCTTAAAATTGAAAATAGCAAGGATTCCTTATATGGTTGGCTAAATGAGCAAATGCTTGGCTGGGAAAACAATATTGGGAAAATAATAGATGAGGAAAATGTATTGTTCCATCCCGGCCTAAGCCCCCAAAAAGCAACAACGGGCGAAGCCAACTTTTATGGCGTAAACATTGACCTAGTAGAGATAAGCAAAACCGTAAAAACAGTTGCGGACTACCAGCGTGAAAAAGAAGGGCTAAACGAAGCAATAGCTGCCGGAAGAAAAAACATTGCCTCGCTGGATGAAGCACTGAACGACAACTTGGAAAAACTGAAAAAGAAGTTCCAGCCCAAGATCAGGGAGTTGAAAGAAAGCATACAAACAGAGGAATACGGCATAAGCCAAAGCCAGCAACAATTGGATAGCTATACGGTGCAATTAGCGGATTGGAACAAACGTGCAGAAACGGAGAAAAAAGAGGCCCTCCAAAAAATAGAAAATGCCATTGCGGAAGCAAGCGAGGCATTGATAAAAGCAAAGGAGAACCTAGCCCAATTAGAAGGCAACATCAACAAGCAGATAGATGCAAAGAAAAAAGAGAAAGAAAGCAAGATAAAGGTCGAAGAAAAGAAGCTGGCAGAAATCGTTGCTTTAATTGACAACAACATCCGTGAAAAAAGGATAGAAATAGAAAAAAGGGCTGCTGAATTAAAAGCACAACAAAAGGCTGAGTTAGATAACAAAGGTGCTGATACCAAAAGGATTAGCCAAATAGAAACAGCACTGGCTGAAATCAAAAAAGAGTTGGCCTATATTGACGCGAATCTTAGAGTAGTTTATAACTATGAGAAAGACAAGAGTGAATTATTTGACCATCTTGACGAATTTAAAATCCGAAAGAAATTAGCAGAAGATAAACTGGAAACTGAACTTGCCAACTACAATAAAACAAAAGGGGAGTTGCAAAATAGTATCAATGAAACAACAGCAAAAATAAACAGGCTTGCCAATATATTAAATGCTTTTCAGGAAGATGTGGCGCTTTATGAGGAATTCAAACGTTCAAAAGCTTATCAACCCATTAGTAATTATATTGACACATTTAGCGAAGCCAATAAAACCAGCAAAAGGTGCAAAGCCATTATAGAGGAACTTACTCAAAAATATTATGACGGTATCAGTCGAACTGATGAGTTAAAGGAAGCCATAAACAAATTTGCCGGGAATTTTCAGGAAAACAACATTTTCAATTTCAAAACAAAATTCAGTAGCGAGGATGAATATTTTGCATTTGCCGAGCTATTGAAAATATTCATGGAAGAAGATAAAATTGGCGAATATGTAAAAAGGGTACAGGAAAGGTTTGCACACATTATCCGGCAGATAGGCAAGGAAACAAATGAGTTAATAGCAAAAGAGGGCGAAATACATGGGGTTATCACAGACATCAACAAAGACTTTGTTTCCCGAAATTTTGTAGGTGCAATCAAAAGGATGGAGTTACGAACGGTAAAAAGTGCCAATAAAATTTTCCAGTTGCTGGAAGAAATCAAAATATTCAATGATGAAAATGCCTTTGAACTTGGCCAGCCCAACCTTTTTTCGTCTGGCAACCAAGCAAGCAAGAACGAAAAAGCCATCAGCCTATTGAAACAACTGATAAAAGAAATGTCCGCCACCAAAGAAAAAAAAATGACACTGTCCGATTCCTTTGAGTTGCAATTCCGTATCGTGGAGAATGACAACGACACAGATTGGGTAGAAAAATTATCAAACGTAGGTTCGGACGGGACGGATGTGCTGGTAAAAGCCATGATCAATATCATGCTACTAAACGTGTTTAAAGAGCGGGCATCTAAAAAACAAAAGGATGATTTTATACTGCATTGCATGATGGACGAAATAGGGAAGCTGCACCCTACAAACGTAAAAGGCATTTTGAAATTTGCAAACGACCGCAATATTTACCTTATCAATAGCTCTCCCACATCTTACAACGCTATTGATTATAAATATACTTATCTATTAGCCAAGGATGCAAAAAATGCAACCTTGGTAAAAAGGCTAGTCAAGAAAATATAGCTATAACCTTTCAAACATTGTTATGAAGATACCCTTGCATATTGCTGAAAAATTATTGCTATTGTTAAATGGTAAAGCCATTAATGGAAGCGAGGCAAGGCACATTTTGATAGACGATTTGGTAACAGAAGCCATCCTTGAAAGAAAAGGCCGGATTAAAAAAACACTAACCCTACGAAACAGCCAGTCATTGCATTTGTACCTGCAAAACCAATGCGCCATTACAGACCTAGCTACTTATATTGAAACGCTAAAAAATGAAAACGCCTCCCGGGCAGACTTTGTTACTGTCTCGGCAGATTCAAAATTAAAGGCAGTAAGGACTTTTAAAGGCTTTTTGGTAAATAGCTACTTGCCCATACAAGCAACCCTAAACAACAAACCTTTTACCATTCATCCTCAAGAAGGTAGTTTTAGCTTTGTATATGATTTTGAAACCTTCATTCCCTCAATAGAAACAACCATCGTAGGGATTGAGAACCCGGAAAATTTCAGGTATATTAAGCGGCAGCAATATCTGTTTAAAAACATTACCCCCTTGTTCATTAGCCGATACCCTCAAAACCAAAGCAAGGATTTAATAAAATGGTTGCAACGCATCCCAAACACCTATTTGCACTTTGGCGATTACGACTTTGCAGGGATTGGAATTTATGTAACCGAATTTAAAAAGCATCTCAAGGAAAAAGCAACATTCTTCATTCCAGAAAATATAGAACTACTTTTAAAAGAATACGGCAATAAGGAGCGTTATAACCAGCAAAAAATAAATTTCAACTTAGCCCTTATCCATGAACCAAACCTGCAAATGCTTATTAATTTATTAAACCAGCACAAGAAAGGATTAGACCAAGAAATTTTGGCTCATGTAGTAGCAGCTAAGAACCCAATAACCCCATAGGATAGTTATTTACTCTTTTTTTGCTTTCTTTATACAAAATTGGATATAAACAAAAGCCCCTAAACCATTTTGGCTTAGGGGCTTTTTACTATATGCAAATCAAAGATTTAATTACAAAGTCTTCAATACATCGTTCATGTTCCTTACTGCAGCGGCGCTCTTATCGAAGGCAGCTTGTTCGGTTTCGTTCAGTTTGTAATCGATAATTTTTTCAACACCGTTTTTACCGATGATTACTGGTACACCCAAGCAAATATCAGACTGACCGTATTCACCATCAAGGGCAACGCAGCAAGAGAATAGTTTTTTCTCGTCACGTACTATTGCTTCTACCAATGCAGCTCCGGCAGCACCTGGTGCATACCAAGCAGAAGTACCGATTAATTTGGTAAGGGTTGCACCACCTACCATTGTGTCGGCTACTACTTTTTGTTGTTGTTCTTCCGTCAAGAAATCAGTAACAGGAGCACTGTTCCAAGTTGCGTAACGGATTAAAGGTATCATTGTCGTGTCGCCGTGGCCACCTACTACGATAGCGTTTAAATCGCTTGGGTTAGCCCCCAAAGCTGCGCTTAGGTAGCATTTAAACCTTGCACTGTCCAAGATGCCACCCATGCCAATGATTTTGTTCTTTGGCAAGCCAGTGCTTTGCAAAGCCAAATATGTCATGGTATCCATTGGGTTAGAGATAACCACGATGATGGCATCGGGCGAATATTTCAAAATATTTTCAGCAACACTTTTTACGATGTTTGCGTTTGTTCCAATCAGTTCTTCGCGAGTCATGCCGGGTTTGCGGGGCAAGCCAGAAGTAATTACCACTACATCGCTGCCAGCAGTCTTGGAGTAGTCGTTGGTGCTGCCTGTAATCTTGGTATCGAACCCTAGCAGGGCAGCCGTTTGGGTCATATCCAGTGCTTTGCCTTCTGCAAAACCTTCACGGATGTCTAGCAATACTAATTCGGTGGCCAGCTCTTTGCGGGCAATGTTGTCTGCGCAAGTTGCACCCACGGCACCTGCACCAACTACAGTAATTTTCATACAATAATCTTTAGTTAAATGAACATTTTTATTTGCGGTGCAAAAGTAATGTGCATTTAGTTGGTGGCAGCCTTTTTTTTGCTTTTTTTATCGGTTGCGTTCCCGGCAGGTGCCGCATTTACTAATTGTATCATTTCGTGCATATCTGCCCCTTGCTCATACACTTTAACAAGCATCCTGTCGGCATCGTAAACAGCTACAAACGGAGTGAACTTTACATGATAGAAAACCGGGAGATAATATTTTGTGTCCCGCCCCATGGCTATATTGCTGTACTTGCTTAGCTCATATTTTTCTGCAAACCCTTTGATAGAATCTAAATCATGAAAACTTGCAAACACAAAGAAAGCTTGTTTCAGGCTGTCCATGTTTTTCAGTATTTCTTTCATCTCGTGGTGGCAATGGCCGCATTCTGGGCTGAAATAAGTAATAACCAATGGCCTTTTTGTAGGCAAATCCTTAGGGCTAAACCAAGTGCTGTCCTTGCTTTTTTTGTTTACCGATTGCAAAATACGAAAGTCGGGGAAGGCCAAGCCCATGTACTGGGGCGTTATGGTATCTTTTAAAACAGGGCTTGTGCTTTGAGCATGGCTAGCTTGTTTAGCCAGAGGTATTGTGTCTTTTTTGTTGCCAGCAACTATAGCGGCATTAGTTGCATTTGCTTTGTGATGGATACAGGCAGCAAAACAAAGACCCAGCAACAAAGCAGAAGGTAATATTCTTTTCATGGTATAAAATTAAATGAAATGTGGCAAAAAAAGAAATGAGAGCCATGTGTTTTCAACTTTGTAACAATAAAATAGCAACTATTCACAAACCTCAAATCCTACGTCTCAATTATAATTCATTGCTCCTAATCAAAACTCAATTTAACGTCTATCATTTTTAGCTGGATGTTGGTTTCGTTGTTCCATTCGTTCAGTTCCAAGGTATAAACAATGTCAACAGGCTCGTCCATTTGCAACAAGGTGAATTTTTCTGCCATGTTAAAGCCGATGCCATTCATTATTACGTTTCCTTGTTTCAGCACAAAACGCACATGCTGCTCTTTTACTATTTTGCTAAAGCCTGTCTCGCTTACTTTGCGGGTAATAAACACGGGCCGCATATTGTCTGGGCCAAAAGGTTCCATCTGGTTAATTAGTTTAAAAAAACCTTGCGTGATGTCGTTTAGTTTTATTTCTGCATCGATAATAATTTCTGGCACAAGCGAGTCGGGCGAGATAGTGCTGGATACTACCTGCTCAAACGCTTGTATAAAAGGGTTTACATTGTCTGGTAGCAATGTCATGCCCGCGGCAGCAAAATGCCCCCCATAGCCTATCAAATGCTCCTTGCAGGCGTGTACGGCTTCGTATAAATTGAACCCGGTAACACTCCTGGCACTGCCAGAAACCAAGTCGCCACTGCGGGTAAGCACCACCGTGGGGCGGTAATAAGTTTCTATCAACCTGCTGGCTACAATGCCCACCACGCCTTTGTGCCAATGCGGCTGGTACACAACGGTCGATTTTTTCGTTTTCCCTATTTCATTGGCCTCCAGCATGGCAAGCGCTTCTTCCGTTATGCTTGCATCAGCTTCCCGCCTGTCTGTGTTGTCGCTATGCAATAGCTCTGCAATGGCCAAAGCCTTTGTAATGTCTTGCTCAATAAATAACTGCACGGCTTTTTTTGCATCGTCCATTCGGCCAGCAGCATTGATGCGGGGGGCAATTACAAACACAAGGTTGGTTACGTGCATTTCTTTTTTAATGGCAGACAGTTGCAGCAGTGCTTTGATGCCTGGGCATGGGTTTTCGTTTACTTTTTTTATGCCGTAATAGGCCAATATCCTGTTTTCGCCCGTTATAGGTACTATGTCGGCAGCAATGGCCGTGGCAACCAAGTCTAGGTATTGCAGATAGTTTTCAGCTGGAAGTTGCAGTTTTTCGGCTAATGCCTGCAATAGCTTGAAACCTACGCCGCAGCCACACAATTCTTTGTAAGGGTAGTTGCATTCTTTTTGCTTGGCATTTAAAATGGCCACTGCTTTTGGCAGGGTTGCATCGGGCAAATGGTGGTCGCACACGATGAAATCTATCCCCAATGTTTGGGCATAATCAATTAATTCAATGCTTTTAATGCCACAATCAAGCGAGATAATAAGGGTGATGCCTTGTTCGTTAGCATAATCAATGCCCATTTTGCTTACCCCATAGCCCTCTTTGTACCTGTGGGGTATATAATAGGCTACCTCATTGTATATATGAATTAGAAATTGGTAAACGGTGGCCACGCTTGTGGTTCCATCCACGTCGTAATCGCCAAAGACCAGTATTTTTTCTTTTTGTTCAAACGCCTTCAATATGCGGTTCACTGCTTTTTCCATGTCTTTCATCAACCATGGGCTGTGCAAGCCTGCCAATTGCGGGCGGAAGTATTGCTTTGCTTTTTCAAAATCATCTATGCCCCGCTGCACCAGTATGGCACATAGTGTTTTGCTCACCTTCAGCACCTCAAACAGTGTTTGGGTTTTGCTGTGGTTGCTTGCAAGTATGTTCCATTTTTTCTGCATTTTGCTTTATTTTTATCAAAACTGCCCAAAAAGCAGTCTCGATACTGGGTTTAGATGGGTTGAAACTATATAGGGCGGGCAAAATAACAAAATGCTTCCTGAATGCAACAAAGTAAGTGAAACTTTCAAACAACTTTAGCCTTTTTGTTGCTACTAGCCATTTATATAGCCACAAAGGCATGAAAGCACTAGGGTACACAAACAAAAAAGGATTAAACGCTTTATTTTTCTTTTCCCTTAAAATTTTGAGCCTCTTTTGTTTCTTAGTAATAGTTTCAAAATAACTTTCCCCGATGTAAATAATATCTTGTTTTTGGCTAAATGGCTTTAGCCATGATAGTTAAGTGCCAATAATGGGGAAAGTTATTTTGAAAAAGTTACTTACTGGTATGTTGTCATCAATTGCACCTAGGTAATAACTCTTTTTTTACTAGCTGTGTTCTAAGCATGTTACTATCAATTATTAATCAATTATTGCTTCGTGCATTTTAATGTCTATTTGCAGTTTTGCCTGCTCTGCCTTGCCATTTTTGCTTAAGGTTTCAAAAGCATCAATCGTTATCAAATCTACAAAAGCCTTCGTGCGCTGCTCCTTGCTAGCTTGGCCAGCCAAGCGATTGGCCAATAGCAAGGCTTGGCTGGCCTGCAGGCATTTTTGCTGCATGGCAGCCAATTTTCTTTTTGCCCTGTCTAGTTTCATTTTGCTTTCTTGCATTTGTGTTGACCATATTTTAGCTGCCAAAACCTCATCATCAGCTTGCTGCGAAGCTACTAAAGCCGCTAGGATGCCAGATAATGCACCTGCTTCCTCTTCTTTCAAAAGAGGCGCTAGTTGCAGCATGGCAGCCGTGGGTAGTTCTCGTAGGTTTTTCTCGGCCAAGGCAATTGTGCTTTGCGAAACAGATAAGTAAAACGCTAAATTTTCCTGCGATAAGCCATGTTTTTCCCGCAATTCCTGCAACCAGTTCATGTTGTAATAATTTTATTGTAATAATTTGATTTATTCACGATATTTCATTACAAAGTTGTAATAAAAATTTTGTAATAGTTGGTTTTATTACAGAAAAATTATTACAAGTGGAGTTGGGAGAATTTTTAGCAAAACAAAAAATGATTGATTTAACCCGCATTTTGCAGTTGACTTCGTTATGAAAGGCTCAAATGCAATAAAGACAAGTATTTGAGCCGAATTTTTGGTCGAAAACATAGTGTACTATTGCAAGGCCAAAAACTCAAGCAAATGCTGGTGTTTAAAGTAGTTGGGGCTTGCAATAGATTTTAACTGCAAAATCCAGGTTTAGTCCGCTGGGAAAAATCTTCAGCAGGGCATGTCGTGTAAAGAGATAAAATGGATTTCCAATCCACGTAAATGTAAGTTTTGTAGGTGTGGTTTGGTTTTATAAGAAGCCGATGGCAGCAATGCCAACAACCGCCTCATTTTAGGTCTAAGGCATTATTTCACCATTTAAAACAAGGTATTGAATAATAACAAAAAAATAAACTCAACCAATTTTTTAATAAGCCCTGTCGGTAGTATAGCGTACCAGTTCCTCGAGTGCTTCCCTCGTTTCTGTTTTCTCAAAACTATGCAATAGGGCAAGTGCCTCGTCCCTAAACGCAAACATTTTGGTAGTGGCATAGTCAATGCCCCCAACTTTTTTTACCTCATTAATAATATACGCTACTTTTTCCTTGTCTGTGTTTTGATTTTTAATGATATAAATAATTTTCTTTTTAACAAGGGGTTCACAATTGTTCAAAGTGTAAATCAGGGGCAGGGTCAATTTCTTTTCTTTGATGTCATTACCGGTAGGCTTGCCAATATCAGCATTTCCATAATCGAATAAATCGTCTTTTATCTGGAAAGCCATGCCCACCTTTTCGCCAAATAGCCGCATTTTTTCTATATCCTCGGCTTTGTCAAACGTGCTACAAGCTCCTGCTGCACAGGCAGAAGCAAGCAAAGAAGCTGTTTTGCCATTGATTATGTCATAATAAACGGCCTCTTTTAGGTTTAGGTTGCGTGATTTTTCAATTTGTAGCAACTCCCCTTCACTCATCAGCTTTACAGCCTCTGAAAGTATTTGCAATATTTGATGATCCTTGTGGTTCAGCGAAAGCAGCAACCCTTTCGATAACAGGTAGTCGCCAACCAATACTGCAATTTTATTTTTCCAAAGGGCATTGATGCTAAAAAAGCCACGCCTTTCGTCTGCTTCGTCCACCACGTCGTCGTGCACCAGTGTGGCAGTGTGTAGCAACTCCACTAGTGATGCAGCCCTATAGCTTGCCTCCGTGATGGGGCCACCCATTTTGGCGCATAGCAGCACAAACATAGGCCTTAGCTGCTTCCCCTTGCGTTTCACGATGTATTCCATGATGCGGTCTAGCAATGCAACCCTGCTCCGTACTGCATCCCTGAAGTGCGCTTCGAACAAACCCAACTCTTTCGATATGATTTTTTTGGCTAATTCCATATAAAATAATGGGTGCAATATACTTGTGAAAAAGAATAAATAAAACAAAGCAGCATTTATAGTTCTCTGTTTGTCATAATGTATAACACTGGCTCGAAACTTATTAATTACATTGATTTATATATTTTCGCCCAGTTTTTTTAAAATTTATACGTTCAACATTTTAAACAATAATTATGGTAAACAAAAAGTACGCAGTATTAGTAGCTTTGTTGCTAACATTACAAGTAGCAAGCTTCGCACAAACATCAGGTTGGGATTGGAAAGATTCTTCTGTTGTAGATCCAAACAGCACAACACAATTTACAGAGTTTTTGCAAAACAAAAACCCGTTCCCTCCAAAGCCACGCAATGCTTGGGAATTTAGTCTTGCAGGTGGACCATCTGTAATATTTGGAGATGTTAAATTTGGCTTAGGTTTGGGTGGAAGCCTTACACTAAGGAAAGCAATCAATAACACTTTTTCCTACAGGTTGGGTTATTTTGGTTCATATAACACAGGTAAAGCATCTAAAAACAATTATGCCAGTATCAATGATCTTGGTTTTGGAAATACGCCAAGCTACTACACGCATGATTACAAAAATATTACTCACTCAATTGCAATTGATTTTCTTGCTTCTTTGAATACTTTTAGCAATTATCGTGGTGATCCAAAAGCAAATATTTACGTTTTAGGAGGGCTTGATATGATAGCTTCTGCTACACAATTTAAAAATGAAGTTACCGGTAAATACCAAGATCTTAGAAACTTCCCACGTAGAAATTTATTGCCTTGGACTAGCAAAACTGGTCATGAGGCTTGGTTCTTAGGATATAGCTATGGAGTTGGCTTAGCTTTCAAGGTAAATACAAAATGGAACATTGGTGTAGAACAACGCTTTACAGCACCTCTACTTAAATTTGATTACATTGATGCATACCATACTGAAGGAGGTGGAAGCGATATTTATAGTTACTCAGCACTTAAGATAAATTATAACCTGTAAAATATTGATTTAATCATTATTTACAACTTTAACTCAATTTATTAAATTTAAATTTCAAGGAAATGACAAATAAAAAAATACTCTTAATTGCAGGATTGATTGCATTATCTTCAATTAGCTCCTTTGCACAAAAAACAATTGGCTCAAAAAAAACCGAGCCATTGTGGTGGATTAACCCCAACGACTATGTATATAGTGAGTTGAACAATCCTACGCACATGAAAATGCCAAAAGTTACACTTCCAGATGCGGATAAGGATGGCATACCAGACCAGTTTGATTTGGAACCAAATACCCCGGCTGGTGTTCCAGTAGATTCGCGTGGTGTAGCAAGGGATACGGATGGTGATGGTGTACCTGATTATAAAGACAAAGAATTATTGACACCTTCTAAATGCTTCCCTGTAAATGCAGACGGTGTTGGCAGTTGCCCAGAATCAACTTGCTGCTCTGATGTAAGGAACGAACTGGAAAAACTTAAAAAAGAAGGTTTGTTGAAAGGCGGTAGCGGCGATTGCAATATCACTTCATTGCCAAGCGTGCAATTCAAAAATGGTGCTAAGTTGACTAAAGATGCAGAAACGATTTTAGCATCTGCTGCTGCTCAATTGAAAGCAAACCCAGGTTGTAAAGTAAAAGTAATTGGTTATGGTGCTTCTAGCAAAGCTGCACAGCAGTTGAGCTATGAAAAAGTAAGTGCTGTAATTAAATATTTAGTTGAGAAAAACGGTATTTCTGAAAGCAGGGTAATATTTGTTTATGGTCAAGATGGCGATGCAAATACTGTAGATCTTCAAGGAACTACAGAAGAAGGACCTAACACAGTACCAGCACCACACCCAAATTTAAAATCTAAAAAATAATATATTTTAGGTGAAATAGTTAAAAGCTGCTTGGCATTTGCCAAGCAGCTTTTTTTAGTACTTGTTAGGTTTAAATATTTTAAGAAATAAAGTAGCTTGAAATGTATAACTTTGCATTTTGGCATATCATTAACCATCGGTAATGTTTATTTCTTTGTAAGAATGATACATTGCAGCCAATTGAATTTTTTGAAAATATGCTCAGGATATTTATTTTTTTTAGTCTGGTAATTTGTTTAGGCAGCTGTACTTCTAAGTTTGCTAGGATTCAAAAAAGCAATGATTTTGAGTATAAATACAAAATGGCTGAGGAATATTACAAAGAAAAAAAATACACCTTCGCCCAACAGTTATTTGAATCGCTAACTCCTTATGTTAGGGGTACGGCAAAATATGAGGAGTTGTTTTATATGCTAGCGTATAGTTATTATTACCAGGAAGATTATGTGAATGCTGAAAATTTATTTAAAACATTTACCGAAACATTCCCTGCAAGCAATAGAACGGAAGAATGCGACTATATGCGTGCTTATACATATTATAAGCAATCGCCAAAAGTAGATTTAGATCAGGCTAACACAACAAAGGCGGCAGGCCTTTTTCAGGCTTTTATTAGTACCCACCCTTCATCAGCAAGGGTAAAAGAAGCAACTGATTTAATAGATGCCTGCAGGGAAAAGCTGGAGTTGAAAGATTATAAAGCAGCAGAATTGTATTATAGCCTTGGCTACTACAAGGGTGCCGCAGTTTCCTTCGGCACATTATTAGAAAATTACCCCGATTCAAAGCATGGGGAGGAGTATAAGTTGACTGCAATAAAAGCATATTATAAGTATGCCGAGCTTAGTTATGAGGAAAAACAAAAAGAACGGTTTGAAAAAGTAGTATCAGAATGTGCAGATTTTAAAGAGCGCTACCCAGATAGTAAATTGTTAAGTAGTATAAACGAGTATAAATCGCAGGCAAATAATTTTTTAAAAAGTATAAAAAAATGAGTAAATCAAAAAAACCTTTCAATGTTGGCAATATGCCAGCAGTAATTGAAACCAAAAGCTTGATAGATATTAAAGCCAAAACTGGCAATCTTTACGAATCAATCGCTATTGCTTCACGTAGGGCCAACCAGATAAATATATCAATCCGTGAAGAATTGCACAACAAGCTAGAAGAATTTTCAAGCCACACAGACAGCCTTGAAGAGATACATGAGAACAAAGAGCAAATTGAAATCTCTAAAGTGTATGAAAAAATACCCAACGCACCTATTTTGGCACTATATGAATTTATGGATGATAAAATATATTATCGTAAAAATGACAATGACTTATTTAGATAATTAAATGTGTGAAGATATTTAACAAAAAACGGCAGTAGCAATACTGTCGTTTTTTGTTATTTTCATCTTTTCAATAAATTAGCAATCATAATAAGGCAATTAGTAGAAAGTATTTTTTACTAATCGGGTATAATTTCACCATTTAGGTATTTAGTAGTAGCAACGTATTTAAATTTAAAATTTAAAATACAAAATTTAAAATTTTCTAAACGATGCTGGCAGGAAAAAAAATATTAATAGGGGTTAGCGGCAGCATTGCGGCTTATAAAACCATACTGCTTACCCGTTTATTCGTAAAAGAAGGCGCAGAAGTAAAAATAGTAATGACTACTGCTGCAAAAGAATTTGTATCGCCATTGGTGTTGGCCACGCTTTCTAAAAACAAAGTATTGCAGGATTTGGCCACCAACGATGAGTGGGCAAACCATGTTCAGCTTGGCAGGTGGGCAGATGTTTTTGTAATAGTGCCGCTTAGCTGCAATACATTGGCAAAAATGGCAAATGGCATTTGCGATAATTTGTTGATGGCCACTTATCTTTCGGCTACTTGCCCTATTGTGGTTGCCCCGGCAATGGATGAAGATATGTGGCACCACCCTGCCACAAAGAAAAATATAGCTACTATAAAAGCGTATGGCAACAAGGTAATTGCTGTGAAAAACGGTGAGCTTGCAAGTGGCCTTGTAGGGGAGGGCAGAGTGGCTGAGCCCGAAGAAATATTGGTTTATATAAAAGAACATTTTTGCAGGACAAACGAATTTGCTGGCAAAAAAGTACTGATTACGGCAGGGCCAACGTACGAAGCACTTGATCCCGTACGGTTCATCGGCAACCATTCTTCTGGTAAAATGGGCTTTGCCCTCGCAAAGGAATTGTTTGAAAAGGGTGCTGACGTAACAATTGTTTCGGGGCCATCAAAGGAAAAATTGCCCTATACTAGTATAAAAAGGATAGATGTAATATCGGCAAATGATATGTATAACGCATGCATGGGGCCGGCTGCTGAAAGCAATATCATAATAATGAGTGCTGCTGTGGCCGATTATACGCCTGCAACAGTAGCTACTGAAAAAGTAAAAAAGAAAGAGGCTGCTTGGCAAATAGAGCTAAACAAAACAAAAGATATTTTGTACCAAGTAGGCCTGCAGAAGCATCAAGGGCAATTTTTGGTTGGGTTTGCGTTGGAAACCAATAACGAAAAAGAAAATGCCTTGCTAAAATTGAAGGCAAAAAATGCAGATTGCATAGTTTTGAATTCACTTCGAGACGAAAAGGCAGGCTTTGGACACGATACTAATAAAATAACATTATTGCATAAGTCGGGCGAGATGATTGAATTTGGCTTGAAAAGCAAAGCAGCCGTTGCAAAAGACATTGTATCATTTATATTGCAAAAAATCAATGAGTAAGAAAATAGCCATAAGCATTTTATCATCACTTTTTTGCGTGCTTCTACATGCACAAGAGTTGCAGGTAAAAGTAACCGTGAATGCTAGCCGTATCAACAGTACGGTGGACAAAAAGGTATTCGTAACACTGCAAAACCAGTTGAATAACTTTATGAATAACCGTAAATGGACAGGTGACGATTTTAAGCAGAACGAAAAAATATCCTGTAGCTTTCTGCTGAATGTAGAAAGTATTGTAGAAACAAATGTTTACAAAGGGTCATTGATTATACAAGCAGGAAGGCCTGTACACAGCAGCAGCTACCAGTCTGCCCTGATAAATTTACAGGATCCAGACATATCATTTAAGTATGTAGAGTACCAACCTATAGATTTTAATGAAAGCAGGGTACAAGGTTCCGACCCAATGATTGGCAACTTGTCTGCAGTTTTTGCATATTATGCCTATACCATTTTGGGCTTGGATTATGATTCTTATTCACCCAAGGGCGGCGACAAGTATTATCAGAAAGCATTGAATATTGTGAACAACGCCCCAGAATCGAGTAATATAAATGGATGGAAATTATTTGATGGCTTGCGGAACAGGTATTGGCTGAATGAAAACTTGGTAAACACCAAGTACAGCATTGTGCATGATGTGTTTTACTCTTACTATCGTTCTGGGTTGGATAAGTTGTATGCCAGCGATGCAGAAGCAAGGAAAAATATACTCCAGTCCATCACCCAGCTCCAGGCTTTTAATAACGAAAATGCAAATACTGCTATTGTCCAGTTTTTTATGCAGAGCAAAACAAACGAGCTGATAGGGGTTTTTAAAAAAGCCGCTCCAGATGATAAAGCAAAAGCTGTGGATATTTTAGCCAAGCTAGATATAACGAATGCGCAACGCTACAAAGATGAGACTAAGTAATTTTGAATTTTAAATTTTAAATTTTGAATTACAAATTAGATAAACGCTTTATAAATTGCACCTTATTATTGTTGTTATTTGGCATTGCCTGCGGCAATAAAAACAATACGGTGCTGCAAATACCCGACATGAAATTTGTAATGTGGGATATGGTAATGGCCGATAACCTATTTGGGCAAATGGCCATAAAAGACTCGCTTGCCAGGCCGCAGAAAAAAAATATAGCCCTCTACCAAAAAGTGTTTGAACATAACAATACTACCCGTGAGCAATTTTACAATAGCTACAAATACTACCAGATGCACCCGTTGGAAATGAAAATACTATTCGATTCGGTAGAAGCATATGGGGCAAGAGTAAAAGTACAATATGAGAAAAAGCCGCATATTCCTGTGGGGGGCAAGGGAGTGCGTTAGGTTTAATATTTGATACTAATGATTATGGGTATGCAATATTTTTAATCTTTTTTCCCTATAATCATCTGTAATAAACACATTTTTAAAACATGCTCAAGAAAGAGTTCGTAGAAAGCGACTAGCTTTTGGGAAACCATGACTCATACCTCTATCCGCAGGAATTTGGAAATTACTTTCTCGGGTTTCTGAGAAGAGTAGCCATTGCCCATTTTTATTGTTCCGTTTTTAAAAACGCAGTTTTCTGCTAACATAATATTGTAATTGATAACTTAAATGTATGCAATTTCCATTTTAGAAGCAATGTGGGCTGAAAAATTAAACTTAGCACTAGCTATTTGACGGTGTATCACCTATGGTTAGTCCCTCTCCATAGTATTCTATCCCAATCCTTACCCACCATCTCCTAAGCTCACCACTACTTCATGGGTGCTATTATCATCTAACAGGGTAACAAAAATTTCTGATTGTTCTATCCCGTCAATTGAAATAGTCATTTTTTTATCCGTTTCTCTTTGCTGGATAAAATGGATATGATAGGTAGCCGTTTTGTACTGGTAGCTTATTTTGTACCATGCCCATTCTTCTGGGAAGCAAGGTTCAAAATGCAGTTCGTTGCCTTTGCGTTGCAAGCCTAGCACATACTCTATAATCAATTGATAAGTCCACCCTGCCGAGCCAGTGTACCATGTCCATCCACCACGCCCAAGGTTCGATGGCTCTGCATATACATCTGCAGCCATTACATAGGGTTCTACTTTATACATTGCCACACTGCCTTGGTCAATAGCACGGTTGATAGGGTTTACCATTTTTAGCAATTCCCATGTCCTTTGCCTGTCTTTAAGTGCTGCAAAACCCATGATTAGCCAGATGGCGGCATGGGTATATTGCCCCCCGTTTTCCCGTACGCCAGGCACATAGCCTTTTATATAGCCTGGGTTCAGTGTCGATTTGTCGAATGGCGGGTTGAACAATTGTATAAAGCCTTGCTCTTTCCGCACTAAATACTTTGCTGCTGACTTCATGGCTATCATAGAATGCTGTTCATTGCCAGCCTTGGAAAGCACGCTCCAGCTTTGGGCAATGGAGTCAATTTTGCACTCATCGTTTATCACGGAGCCCAATGGTGTGCCATCATCAAAAAACGCTCTTTTGTACCAGTTGCCGTCCCAAGCATTTTGCTCTATGTTGCTTTGCAATTTTTTTGCCTCATCTATGCAATGGGTATAAAAAACCAAGTCGTTTTTCATAGTGGCCACTTCGCTAAAACGCATCAAAGTATCATAAAGGAAAAAAGCCAGCCATACGCTTTCCCCTTTGCCATGTTCCCCCACTTTGTCCATGCCATCGTTCCAGTCGCCCGAACCCATCAGCGGCAGGCCATGCACGCCAAATTTTAGTCCATTTTCTATGGCTTTCATGCAGTGGGTATATAAGCTGGCTGTTTGTTGCGATTTGGAGGGTAAATCATAAGAAGACTCCTCGCCCGGGTTCAGCAGCCTGCCTTCAAGAAAATGTACATTTTCATCCAGTATAGCCACGTCGCCCGTATGGTGCACATATTTTGCGGTTACAAAGGGCAGCCATAGGTAATCATCCGAGCAGGTTGTTCGTACGCCCCTGCCCACTGGTGGGTGCCACCAATGCTGCGCATCGCCTTCTTTAAACTGGCGTGAAGCATTTAGCAAAATTTGTTCCCTTGCTATTTCAGGCTTGTTGTGCATAATAGACAACACATCCTGTAATTGATCCCTAAAGCCAAATGCCCCGCCAGATTGGTAAAACCCGCTTCGTCCCCAAATACGGGAGGCCAACGCTTGGTAGTTCAGCCAGCCATTGCTTAATATATTCAATGCGGCATCGGGTGTTTCTATCTGCACCACGTTTAATGTTTGCTGCCAGTAATTTTTTACCTTTTCCAAGGCTGCATATACTTTATCACGCCCTTTAAACTGCTGGATAATTTCTATTGCGTCTTGCTTGTTCCTGCCAGCCCCTAGCTTAAAGATAATTTCATATTCTTCGCCATCAGCTATGTCAAAAACTACTTGCAGGGCAGCACATGGGTCCAATGCTGCACCGGATCTTCCCGATAGCTTCGATTTGTACATTGCTTCCGGGTTTTGCAAAGTGCCGTTGCGGCCTATAAACAATGCCCTGTCTGCAGAAAAACTAGCTACTGTGTCGTCTACTTCCAAAAAGCCAGTCCTGCCCTCCAGCTCTGTATTGTAAGCGTTCCTTGCAAAAAGGCAAGATAGGTGCATATCGGTTTCTGTAACGGTGTGCATCTGCGTTTTTGGCCTTATTTCGCCCATTACCCACTCTACATACCCTGTTGCAGATAATTTCCTTAGCCTGCCAGATTGGTTGTACAATTTGAGTATGATACATTTCACCGCCACTTCCGCATCTACAAAAGCGGTCATTTGGCTACCAATGCCGTCTTCACTATGCTCAAAACTGCTGTACCCAAAGCCGTGCCTGGTAATATAGGGCGTTTTGCCACGGGCTTGCAATGGCGTGGGCGACCAAAATTTGCCGCTTTCTTCGTCTCTTATATAAAATGCCTCGCCTGCAAGGTCGCTTACAGGGTCGTTGTTCCATGGTGTCAAGCGGAATTCATGGGCATTGTCTATCCATGTGTAGGCTTGCCCGCTTTCGGAAACAATGCTGCCAAAATTGGCATTGGCTAACACATTGCACCAAGGGGCAGGGGTTATTTGGTTGGGCTTGGTTACTATCACATATTCTTTTCCATTGTTGGCAAAGCCACCCATGCCATTGAAGAACTGCAAATCGTCAGGTATTTTTACAGATGTTGCAACCGATGGGTGGAACTTGGTTGGCGTGAAATAAGGTATAATTGTTTTTAATTTTGAACGGCGGTTCAATTGCTCATCCAGCGTGCCAAATTTATCGCTGATAACCAGCCTTGCCACTGCTTGGAACAATATCCTGTCTTCCTGAGAAATCTGGTCGGCAGAGCGGATAAACACGCCGCCCGGCTGTTCTTTCATGTCCATGCTTAGGCTTGGGGCTATCAAGCCCATTATTTGGTTTTGCAGGGTAAACCTGTAATCGCCATGGTCTTCGTTCCAGATTACCAAGTCAACTATTAGCCCTTTCAAACGCCAGTAAGCATGCGCTTGTATCATTTGTTTTACCAGTTGTATATTGCCTAGGCTTTCTATTTGCAGCAACACTATTGGGAGGTCGCCCGAAATGGAATAACTCCACAACCCAGATTGCCCACGGGTGTTTTGGCTGATAATGCTGGCATCCGCTCGCATGGCAGCATTGGTATAAATAACAGAACTTGCCAGCTTGCCAAACAATTGCGCATCTGGCTCGCTTGCATTTATTTGCCTCAATACTACTTGGCTATGTGTCCATGACAGTTCAAAGGCACGGTCGGCCATAAACTTGTCTTGGTATTTTTCTATCAACAGGTTGTTTTGTTCCTTGGTTTCGGCTATGCCGGTTACCATGTCTATAATTACTGTTTGGTAGGGTTCAATTTCTATCCTGTATTGGATGCTGATAATAGGATCCAACACAGAACCCTGCGAATTTGACAGCGGTTCAGGATTTTTTATAGCATATGGTGCGTGGATGGTATTGCCCCTTCCTATAAATTTTGCCCTGTTGGTCTCGTAGCTTACGTGTTGTTCCTTCGCATTATGCACTTTCATCAAATGGAACATCGTGGGGTGGTGTTCGCTTTCGCTGCGTGGGCGGCGTGTGCAGATAATGGCATTGCGCTGCTCTGCAATTTCTGTTTGTACAAACAAGTTGCTGAACGCAGTATGGGCCACGTCTGCATTTTGATTGGTCAGTACTACCTCTGCATAGCTGGTTACTTCTATTGTCCTTTTCTTGCGGGAACGGTTGGTTATATGTACCCTCCGCAATTCCACATCGTCCTCGGGCGAAACCACTATTTCGGTATGCGTTTCCAATTGGTAATCCTTCCTCCTAAATTCTGCCCTGCCTTGCGAGAACACCGCTTCGTACCCATCGCCTTCTAGCAACAAAGGCTGATAGGCCGTGGACCATGCTTCTTTACTTTCCAAATCCCTTATAAAACAAAATGCGCCCCAGTTGTCCTTTGTTGCATCTTCACGCCACCTTGTTATGGCTATATCTTTCCATCGGCTGTAGCCGCCACCTGCATTGGTAACCATCACATGGTACCTGCCGTTTGACAATAGTTGCACTTCTGGCACGGGCGTATGCGGCGTGGTGATAACCCGTATAGGCACTTCGTTGGTTTCTTCCTTTATATTGGTATCGGACACATGCACGCCTGGGGAGTAGAAGGTAGAAACCCTTGGTATGCGTTCTTGCAACAGCAACAAAGTAGCTTGTATTTGGACGTCTGCCTCAAACCTTTTTTGCATGGGCTTTCCTAAAAGCAAATAAGCTAGGGAAAGAAAGCTCATGCCCTGATGGTGAGCCATGAAAGAACGGATTACCACATTTTCTTGCCCTCTTGGCAAGCGGGATGCAGTATAGTCAACCGCTTCGTAAAAGCCATAATTACCTTCAAAACCATCCCCTTTCATCCGCTTTAAATTAGTGAACGACTCTTCAGGCATTACCATCAATGCCATGATAGTAGAATAGGGGGAAATGACCAAGTCTTCGCCCAATCCACGCTTCAAGCCCAGCCCCGGCACGCCAAACGCACGGTATTGGTAATTGAGGTTAGAGTCAACAATATTATACCCCGATTCTGAAATGCCCCATGGAACGTCCCTTTTCCTGCCATAGTCTATTTGTTTTTGTACAATGGCATGGTGGGTTTGATTCAGCAAGGTATTTTCATACGAAGGCATTACCAGCATGGGCATCAAATATTCAAACATTGATGCACTCCAAGAAATCAGCACAGGGCTACTGCCCATGCTGGTTAGCTGCCTGCCCAGTGCAAACCATGTTTCCTGGGGTATTTTGCCTTGTGCAATGGAAACAAAAATGCCTAACCTTGCCTCGGAAGCTAATAAGTCGTAATAGCTATTGTCTGGCCTGTGGTCCACGGTGCTGTAGCCAATGGTAAACAAATGCTGTTTGTTATCGTACAAAAAGTCATAGTCAACAGTGACAAAATCCGTTGACTTTTGTACCAGCCTTTCTATCGTTTGTATGCTGTCTTTTGCCCGTCTGCCAGCTTCAATCACGGCGTTTGTAAACGCATCCAGCCATTGCGTTTCCACTTGTGTATTGTCGGGCGAATATTTAGATTTGATATGGGGCAATAACTCAATATGCACCCTAGCCAATTCTTGAAGCGTTGGGATGTTGGATACCAAGGATAGTATATCGTTGAATTTTGCAGAAGGCAAAGCCAGCGATGCCCAAGGTGCTAGCGAGTTCAAGTCGTTGTGTATATCGTTTAGTTGCCTGCCCAGCAAATCAATCCATAGCAATAGTTCTTCTTTGGCTACTTCTTTAAAATTATAAGCAGCTACAATTTTTGCATACTCGTCCCCCAAAAATTGCAAGCAGCCTTTTGCATCGGGCAATGTCTCGGGGTAAGATGACATAATGCCTTCCAGTTCTTTTTTAAAAGATTCTATCAGTTTGTTATTGTCATGAGCCTCCATCAATACATTCACTGTGTCCATCAAGCCGTCAAATGCCCTTGGGTTAAATATTTTTTGTTGCGGGAGCAGTAGCAAGCCCTGTTTCAAGGTTACCAGATGGCCAATAAAATTGCCACTATCCACCGTTGAAATATAGCGTGGATTCAAGGGTGCTAAAGAAACAGTATCATACCAATTGTATAAATGCCCCCGGTATTTTTCCAAGGCTTGTATGGTATTGAAGGTATTGGTAGTACGTTCAATAAACTTGCCTATGGAAATATAGCCAAAATCATAAGCTGTTAAATTAGACAATAACGAAAGCCCGATATTGGTGGGCGATGTGCGGTGTGCTATCCTTTGTACAGGATGTTCTTGGTAGTTGTCTGGCGGCAGCCAGTTGTCGCCTGCATCTACAAAAGTTTCAAAGAATGCCCATATTTTCCTAGCAAGTGCTTTCAGGTAAATGGTTTGTTTCTCGTCAAGTACAACATCCTTGCTTTTCTCATTTTGGCTAATTACCCATGCTAACAAGGGCGAAAAAAACCATAGGAGCAATACGGGCAACTGTATAATCAATGCAACAGAAGCGTGCCAGAATAGGTAAAACAAAGTGCCAGTGGATAGTAATGGGGCTACCCACATGGCACCAAAAGTGGAAACAATTTTTTTGGGGATGGTATTAATGGTATTGGTAGATGGGTTCCACTCCAATAATTTCTTTTTGGAGAAAATCATCCGCCAAGCGGTACGCAAAATGGCATCTGTATTAATGTAGGCTTCGTAAGGCAAAAAAGCAAAGTCTAGTATTTGCTGGAACAAACTTTCCATGCTGCCCCTCACAGTGTACATTAGGTGCTGGTACATCACCATTTCTTTTGGCTTACGCCAGAGCGACCACCCAAAATTGAGGCCAGCAGGAATGATAAACAGCAGAATGATATTAACAGTCCAGAACCATGACGAACCCGTAACCCAGCCAAACAGCAGCAAAAACGTGATACACAGCGGCACCATGCTCCTGCGAAGGTTATCAAATATTTTCCAGCGGCTAAGAGCAGTCAATGGGTTTTTCCTAAACTCCTTGTCAGGTGCAGGTACTTTGGGCAGCAGCCACCTGGCAATTTGCCAGTCGCCCCTTATCCAGCGGTGGCGGCGTTTGATGTCTGCATTATAATTGGATGGGTATGCTTCATACAACTGCACATCGCTTATAAAGCCAGAGCGTGCATAGCAGCCTTCTATCAAGTCATGGCTCAATATCCTATTGTCCGGGAAGCGGCCGTTTAGCGAATGCTCAAAAGCGTCCACATCATAAATGCCTTTGCCTATAAACGAACCCTCTTTAAACAAATCCTGGTACACATCCGATACCGCCCTTGTATAGGGGTCTGTGCCGGGTTCGTTGCCATGTATTTTTGCATAAAAAGAACTGCTTGCATCCGGCAGGCTGTTGGAAACCCTTGGCTGTAAAATGGTATAGCCATCTACCACCCTTTGTTTTTCTTTTGAATACAAGGGATGGTTTAGTGGATGTGCCATGGTGCCTACCATCTTCCATGCCGAATCTCTTGGTAGCTTGGTGTCTGTATCTAAGGTTATTACATATTTTATGGATGGAAAAATGGTCTCATCGCCTATTATAGTTATGAAATTCTCCCGCCCAATGCCTCTTAGCAATGCGTTCAAATTCGATAATTTGCCCCTTTTTCGTTCATAGCCCATCCATTTTTTTTCTTGTGCGTTCCACTTGCGTGGGCGGTGGAACAAAAAGAAAAAGCCGTTGTTTTCACTGCCGTATTTTTTGTTCAGGGCAATTGTTTTATTGCTAAGGGTTCCTACTAGGTTGCTGTCTTCCGCCAGCGTTTCGCTGTCGGCATCCTTAAAGTCTGTAAGCAATGCAAAATGCAGGTTCTTGTCCCTGTTGCCCAAAAAACGCACTTCCAAGTCCTCTAATAAACCATCGATGTCATCTAGGCTTGTAAGCAAGGTTGGCACTACTACCAAGGCGTGCAAATCTTCCGCAATCCCTTTTGAAAAATCCATGCTGGGCAGCAAAGACGGGTTTGCCAGTTGCGTAGCTAGCCAGTTGATAAGCGTATGCGCCGTTTGGCTAACGGCTATCAGGCAAATAGCAGCAAGTACAAAAATATACTTGCCATGCAGGCCATCTATATATGCCTGATGCACCAGTATTTTGGTAAACAAAAAACTAAGCAATGCAATGCCTGACAAGTAAAAAAACAGAGGGCTTTTGCAGAAAACTTTTTTAAGTTTATCCAGCAAAGGCAGCTTTATTTTTGTTGTTTTTTCTACTTGTGCCAGCCCTTTGTCTATTAAGTAATAACCCACGTGCGTGCAGCGGAGCGGGGCGTTTTCCTCTTCCTGCCTCTCGGCACATTTTACCACCAGCTTGGCTACGTCCTGCTCCGATAGCAAGCTATGCTTTGATATTTTTTCTACCACATGTCTGTACTTGTCCCGGGTAAAAAAATCCATGCTGGCATAAACATTGGCTGGGTCTTTTTTCAAAATTGCTTCTACTATGCTGCCTTGTTCTACAAAGTCGCGCCAGTTAGTCGTGTTCAAGAAACGCAGGCTCACGATACTGTTGCTTATAGAAAGCTGGTCTGCCGCTTGCTTTTGGTTTTCTAGTTGCACAAGGTCTGTGCTTGTAAGCCCATTTTCCGATAGGTTTTGCTCCACCCAGCTTAGCGGCAACGCAAGCGAAGGCCCCTTCCCTTGGAGTTTCCTAGTTAGCTCAGCTACAAAGGAACTATCCATTGGCGGGTTGCTTCTCACCATGTCCGCTATCACCAGCACTAGGTTTTTCGGGTCTTTCTCGGCTGTTTCCGTCATCTCGTCTGCCCACTTGTCTGCTAGGTTTTTGTTCAGGATATTCGTAGCAATCTGCGTAGACAAGCGGCGCAGGTTTTCCAACAATGCCAAGCGGAACATGATGGGTAATGCCCACAATTCCCCAATCCGTAGCGTTGTTACTTTCTGGTACGCTTCTATAAATCGGTTTAGGGTTTGCAAATCAATACGCCCATCCGTGTGCGACAGCATTTCTATGGCCATGTCATACACCCTTGGTAAACCTTCCGATGCACCCTTTGCCAGTTGGGGCAAGCCTTTGCTATAGCCTTTGGGCAAATGCTTCTTGGCAGTATAAACCTGCTCTTCAATCAAGTAAAAATTATCCAGCAGCCATTCGCCCGCAGGCACTATGGGATGGCTTTGCTTTACAGATTCCGTGAGCAGTTGGTGTACTTCCAACAGGATACCTTCATTTTCCGAAAGCCTTTCCAGCAAATGCTCGGAGGGTTTGCCTTCAATCAGCACATGGCTTTTGGCCAGTTTCTGGGCATATTGCTCTATTTGCTCCAGTGTAAATAAATCGGCACGGAAGGGGGGGAGTTCATCCTTGTACTTATCCAGCAGGTTGCCCCCAAAAATGGGGGCAATGATATTTTTCTTCAAGCTAGCAAACGCATAGGGCAGGATGCCAGTGATGTTGATTTTGCGTGAAGGTTTGTTTTTTTCGAATAAATTCATTGTACAAATAAGCTTTTAGTGGAAATCCAATCCCTAGTGCAACTACGCACTTTAGTGAAACCAATATCATGCCTCACCTGCAAGCAGATGGTAGCCAAAATCCTAGGGGGCTTGCATCTAGAAACATGTCGGTAAATGAAAGCTGTTGTAGAAAATACTCTACAAAAAATACATGGGAAATTGATGGGTTTTTAAGTGCCGCAGGCGTCCTATAAGTACCACCTTTCTTTAATCCATAAAAATGAGCAATTCTTTTTTCTTTCTTTCTTTCCTTTTTGCTACTTTGAGCTTTCTAGCCTTAGTGGCAAAAAGCTGTTCCAATTCAAAATTTAAAACTCAAAATTCAAAATAGTAAATAGTGCAGTTTACCGTAAACAATCACACATATCATTTCAAAGACTTGAAAGACTTGCTGGCAAAAGCCAGCCCTTTCCGCAGTGGCGATGCTTTGGCAGGCGTGGCGGCCACTACTTATGAGCAGCGGGTGGCGGCGCAAATGGTTTTGGCAGATTTGCCATTGAAAACTTTTTTAAACGAAGTGCTCGTTCCTTACGAGGAAGATGAGGTAACGAGATTGATTATTGACAGCCACGACAGTAATGCTTTTGCACCCATCAGCCATTTTACGGTAGGGCAATTGCGGGATTGGTTGCTAAGCGATATGGCAGATACTATCACCCTTCAGCAAATAGCCCCGGGACTAACCCCAGAAATGGTGGCCGCTGTAAGCAAAATGATGCGCAACCAAGATTTGATAATAGTGGCACAAAAATGCGAAGTGGTAACCAAATTCCGAAATACCATTGGTTTAAAAGGCAGATTCTCTACCCGCTTGCAGCCCAACCACCCTACTGACGATGCCAAAGGCATTGCCGCCAGCATTGTGGATGGCTTGATGTATGGTAGCGGCGATGCGGTAATAGGCATTAACCCCGCATCCGACAGCCCAGCTGCGGTGGCCAAATTATTGTATATGCTGGACGATTTGCGTGTAAAATACGAAATCCCTATGCAGTCTTGTGTGTTGACGCATGTAACCACATCTATGCAATTGATACAAGAAAATGTACCTGTCGATTTGGTGTTTCAATCCATCGGTGGCACGGAAAAAACCAATAGCAGTTTCGGGATTAATTTGAATATGTTGCAGGAAGCCTACGAGGCAGGCCTAAGCTTGCAGCGTGGCAGTTTGGGCAACAACCTGATGTATTTTGAAACCGGACAAGGCAGCAGCCTTTCGGCCAATGCACACCACGGTATAGACCAACAAACCTGCGAAGCAAGGGCTTACGCAGTGGCTAGGAAATTCAATCCATTGCTCGTGAATTCTGTCGTGGGGTTTATTGGCCCTGAATATTTATTTGATGGAAAGCAAATTATCCGTGCTGCTTTAGAAGACCATTGCTGCGCTAAATTGTTGGGCTTGCCTATGGGCGTAGATATTTGCTACACCAACCACGCCGAAGCCGACCAAGACGATATGGACAACCTATTGGTATTGTTAGGCACAGCAGGATGCAATTTTATAATGGGCATTCCCGGTGCCGATGATATTATGCTCAACTATCAATCTACCTCTTTCCACGATGCTTTGTTCCTAAGGAAACTCCTAGGCCTTCGCCCCGCCCCTGAATTTGAGCAATGGCTGCTGAAGCAAGGGATTATGGATGAGGATGGAAAACAATTGCCAAAAGGATATGCATTGATAGAGGGATGGATGGGGTAAGTGGGGGTTAAAATTGATTTATCTAATCATTTCTTAAAATACCATATTCAATGCCAACCGATTTGAAAAAGTTTTTTAACATCCTCATTTTTTCATCGCACATTTGACCTAAAGATATTTTTGGCGAACTTTCTTTTGTATTACTGCACTCAAAGCAAACTTCTACATAGGCAAATACTTTACCTTTTGTATCTAAAAATAAAATTGCATTTCTTGGGTTATGGCAAAGGGGGATGCTGCCAACATGTATAGGTCCGGCGTAACCATAGTTATAAAGTATATCTGTTAACTTATCCACTTGGTGAAAGGTTATTGGTTTTATCTCAATCAATTTAGAATAACAAACGGTGTCATTTAAACGTGGTAAGCTATCAGTATAGCCTGCCATGTCGTGCCATTTTGAAGTATCCACGCCTCCTTTAAAGGAAACGAGTTGTATTTGCGTAGCTAGGTTAAATGGATAATGTTTAAGCCGAAGCGTTAAAGAGGTATTTGTTTTTTTAACACAGTGATGGTTTCTGCTCTCGGCTTTCATTTCTTTCTCCGTAGGTACTCCTTGTGGGGTTGTTTCCCAAAAATGTTTTTGCCCAAATAGAAAATTGCTAAAAAAAAGAAATGCAATAAGAATAATTTGTCGTCTCATTTAGCTTTTAAAATTAAAATGACAGTTTTTATATTATGCTATTGTCAAGTCTATTTGAAAACTTGAACTCTAAATATACTCATAATTTTCTTGTTTCGTTCCTCTCCAACAACTTCCTCCCAAACCTACTCATCGAATCATCAGTAAACTCAACTATCTCTGCAATGTCAATCCATTTAAAACCAGATAGTTCTATTGGCTCATCGGTTAAAGTAAAAAGAAAACGGAAATCATAGTGAAAATGTGCGGCTTCGGTTTTTCGGGCGGGTATTAAATGGATGTCAAAATCAAAAACCTTTTCCGAAACCAAGCTTACCTGATGCGCCAATAATCCTGTTTCTTCCAGCAATTCTCGCAAAGCCGCTTGCTGGATAGAACTGTCTATCCCGGCTTCCACATGCCCGCCAGGCTGCAGCCACCGTTGTAATTTTTCGTGCCATAGCAATAATATTTTTGTAGCATCACTATTGGTAAGCACAGCAGAGGCAGTGATATGCCCAAGCGGGTTATTCCTATCAAAATAATCCTCTGTTTGCAAAAGGTAACACCGCATCTGGTTTACAAAACCTGCTTCCACTGCATCAAAAGGGGTGATGGTTTCTATTAGCTGTAATAGCTCCGTTTTATTCATTGATGTTTGTTTAACTGAAAATCTGCCTTAAAAGAAATAAAAGATTGTATTATTTTGCATGAGCTTTTTGGGGACATTTAGGACTTGGATGACCTTTGTCGCTGGTGTCCCAAAAGTCCCCAAAAGAATACAAACTAAAAAAATACCCATGGAAAACGACAGCAGCAACAACAACAAAGGTTTTATCCCTCCGCACGGTGGCTATCGCAATTTACTAACTTTCCAAAAGTCGGAGATTATTTACGACGGCACCGTTTATTTTACAAACCACTTTTTCCAAAAATACGACACGACTATCGGCCAAATGGTGCAGGCAACCCGCTCGGGCAAACAAAATATTGCGGAAGCCAGCATGGCATCTGCCACGTAAAAGAAACAGAAATAAAACTAACCAATGTTGCCCGTGCCAGCTTGGAGGAACTACTAATTGACTATGAAGATTTTTTAAGGACCAATAAATTAAATAAATGGGAAAGGGACAACCGCCATTCTTTACGATTCAGCGAATTAAACAAAACACCCAATGCCAATTACTAAACTTTTAAACGAGCAATAGAAAATACTGATCCGGAAATATGTTCCAACGTGATGATTTGCCTAATAAAAGTAACTACCTACCTTTTGGCACAACAAATGAAATCGCTGGAACAGGCATTTATTAATGAAGGAGGATTAAGGGAAAGAATGACCAAGGCAAGAATTGATACAAGAACTGGAAAGGCATAGCTAGGATAATACATAAAACAAAATGAAATTTCATTTCTAAATCCTTGTTTCATTTGTAATAATTCTTTTGTAATAATTTTATTTATTACTAAAATATTATGACAAATTTGTAATAAAAAAATTGTCATAATTTATTTTATTGCAAAATAATTATTGCAATTTCAATAGCAATAATTTTGTTGCTACGGCAGATGTTGTATTTTATATTGCAAAACCACAGTTTTTTTGGAAACCACCCCGAATTGGTTTTAATTCGTGCAGTCCGTTTTTCATTTGAATAATAAGGGTTTTAGATGCTACAAGTATTATGGCTGGCGAGTTGGTACCCAAACAGGTACGACCAATACAATGGGGATTTTATTCAACGCCACGCCATGGCTGTTGCACCTTTTTGTAGGCTGCATGTTATTCACCTGCAATTGGTGCCTGCAACCTGGCAGCAGCAATTGTGCGTTGTAGAAAATGTAGATCAGGACTTTTTTACAGAAACGATTATTTACCTTCGGCAATCGGATGCCATCGCTCCGCTAAATAAAATCATAGACCAATACAACTATAACCGATTTTTTACAAAAGCAGTAAAAAGGTGTCTTTTGCAGCAGCAGCCAGCCATGGTACATGTGCATGTGCCAGTGAAGGCGGGCAGCATTGGCCTTTGGTTAAAAAGAAAATTAAAACTGCCCATGCTGGTAACGGAGCATTGGAGCATTTACAACGATAATGCCCCAGACAAATATGCCACACGTAGCCTTTGGTTTAAATATGTAACGCGGCAAGTGTTCCGCCAAGCAGATGTTTTTTTGCCCGTGAGCAAAAATCTAGGCGAAGCTGTAAATAAATTGGTGCTGCCAACATCATACACTGTACTGTTTAATGTGGTAGATACTCGGTTATTTTGTTACCAGCCTTATGAAGCCGAGGGCTTGTTTTGGTTTGCCCATGTGTCTATGCTCACCGAGCAAAAAAATCCCAAAGGGCTGCTAAGGGCTTTTGCAGCGGCGATTCAACAAAACAAAGCCCTCCGCCTCCGCATGATTGGCAATCCCTTGCCAGCATTGATAGCTTATATAAAGGAATTGGGCATTCAACATTTTGTGGTGTTTACAGGCATTGTAAACCAATCAGACGTGGCCAGTTTATTGCGGCAAAGCCAGGCATTGGTACTGTTTAGTTTTTACGAGAACATGCCCTGCGTTATTGCCGAGGCGCAATGTTGCGGCCTGCCTGTAATAGCCACAATGGTAGGGGGCATTGCCGAGATTGTAAACGATGCAAATGGCATTTTAATAGAACCTGCTGATGAAGCAGCCTGTACCAAGGCTATGTTGCAAATGGCAGTTGAAAATAAATACAAAAGAAAAGCCATTGCTGAAAAAGCAGTTGGGTTGTTTAGTTATGAAGTAATAGGGGCAAAATTAAATGGGATATATGAGGGGCTAGATAAAACATCTTAGTAAACCCCCATCATCTCATCATAATAATAAACCTTTACTCCCTGCTCTCCTTTTTTTGCAGCAGCAACCATTGCGCCCGCAACATCATTGGCATCAATGGCTTTGTATTTTCGCCAATTGCCTATTAGTAGAGCCGATACAGCCTTGAAAACAAATTTCCCAATCCCTTCTACCAATCTTACTTCATTTCTTACGCCTAATAAAAACGAAGGTCTGAATACATGAAAGCTCCCGAACCCAATGGTTGTAATGGCTTCTTCCACTTCGCCTTTTAATTTCAGGTAAAACCCTTTTGCCTTTGCATCTGCACCCACGGAAGATACCAATAGGTATTGTGTAAAGCCCGCTGCTTTTGCCAGTTGTGCAGCATGTACGGGAATGTCAAAATCTATCTTTCTATAAGCTACTTTATCGCCTTTCATTTTTTTCTGGGTGGTGCCAATACAGCAAAAAAGGCAATCGCCTTTGCCCAGTTTCAGGGCAAAGTCTTCTAGATTGTTAAAGTCTACTACCTGCACTTCTAATTTGGGGTTTTGGCTGGCAAGCGGCCTTCTTACCAATACCCTCACCACATCAAAAGCAGCATCGCTCAACAATTTTTCCATCAACCTGCTGCCTATCAACCCAGTGGCGCCAACTATTACTGCTGTTTGTTTCTTCATATTGCGTTATTTTGCCTCATGCAAATGCAGCAAAATACTTCTTTAAAACCATATAATACATTTGGCATTGATGCCACTGCCCAATACTTTGCTAGTTTTAGCCGTGTGGAGGAGCTGGGAACCCTATTGGAATACCGCAACAACTTGTCCGTTGGCGGGATGCAAGCCCCCCTTTTAGTGTTGGGCGGCGGCAGCAATATTCTATTCACCAAAAATGTGGCAGGCCTAGTTTTAAAAAATGAATTAAAGGGTATTGAATTAATAAAAGAAGATGCAGACTATTATTATATAAAAGCGGCAGCAGGGGAAGTATGGCACGACTTGGTGATGTATTGCGTGGAAAATAATTATGCTGGCCTTGAAAACCTAAGCCTGATACCAGGTAATGTGGGTGCAAGCCCCATACAAAACATCGGGGCTTATGGCGTTGAAATAAAAGATGTGTTTTACCAATTAGAGGCATACCATATACAGCACCATGCAATAGATATTTTTGGGAAAGATGATTGCTCTTTCGGCTATAGGGAAAGTATTTTTAAACAAGAACTAAAGGGGCAATATATTATAGTAAGCGTTACTTTCCGCCTACCGAAAAAGCCTGTCTTAAATATTAGTTACGGGGCAATAAAGGAGGAATTGGAAAATATGAAGGTGCAGGATGTTTCTATCAAAAATATTTCACAAGCAGTTATCAATATCCGCAGCAGTAAATTGCCAGACCCTAAACAAATAGGCAATGCGGGCAGTTTTTTTAAAAATCCCACGGTTTCTAAATTTCGAAGGCATGTTATAGTAGAAGAATTTCCCAAATTGGTGTCGTATCAGGTAGATGAAATGTATTATAAATTGGCTGCTGGCTGGCTGATAGAGCAATGCGGCTGGAAAGGGTATAGAAAAGGGGATGCAGGCTGCCACGAAAAACAAGCTTTGGTACTGGTAAACTATGGCGGGGCAAAGGGGGAGGAGATTATTGCATTATCGCAAGAAATCATCGCATCGGTAGAAAAGAAATTTGGCGTGGTACTGGAAAGGGAAGTTAATGTGGTGTGAGGAGGCAAAGAGGCAATAAGGAAGGAGGCAAAGAGTTTTTTACCACAAAGGACACAAGGAATAGGAAACACAAGGTACACAAGGCGATAGACATAAAAAAAAGGCACAAGAAGTATGCGCAATCTCTAATATATTAATATATGGCGGGGTTTCCGCATAGCCTTGTTTCTTTTTGCCCCTCTTTTCGCTGCCCCCTTTAGGGGGATGAGGGGGCGGGGGTTGGGGGCAGTGTAACGTAATAAATAAATATTGGGTATTTTCACCTTGTGTACTTTGTGTAAATTCTTTGTGTGCCTTGTGGTTAAATTTTTCCTTTTTGCATAGCATAACTTTGCCGCCTTTGCGGTTAAACAATTAATTACAATAAGATTCATGAGGATATTCCTAATAGGCATGATGGGCAGCGGCAAAAGTTATTGCGCCAAGCTGTTGGCTAAGAAATTAAAGACCAGCCACTACGACCTTGACAACCTAATAGAGCTGGCGGAAGAAAAAACAATTGCCGAGATTTTTGAAGAGGATGGCGAGCCTTATTTCCGCCAAAAAGAAGCAGAGATACTCCGCTGGTTTGCCGAGAAGAAGGTTTTTGTAGCGGCAACTGGCGGCGGCACGCCTTGTTTCCATGATAACATGAAATGGATGAACCAAAACGGTATTACTGTTTGGCTAAATGAGCCTGTGGCAGTGCTTGTAAACAGGCTAAAAGCAGAAAAAGCGCACCGCCCGCTCATAAAAGACCTAAGCGATGACGAACTGTATGCCTTTTTAGAAAATAAATTGGCAGAACGTAGGCCATTTTACGAAACAGCCACGCATATAATAGAATACTCGTCTATGAAGGAAAAAGATTTCTTGAAGCTGTTTATTTAACCACAAGGCACACAAGGGAAAGGAAACACAAGGTACACAAAAACAATAGGCATATTAAGCTACAATGAATTTGCACAATCTCGAAAAACCGCTGAGTTTCCGCATAGCCTTGTGCTTATTTGCCCCCTTTAGGGAGTTGGGGGCAGAGCAACGTAATACCTATATTTTGCGTATTTCACCTAGTGTTCTTTGTGTAAATCCTTTGTGAACCTTGTGGTAAAATTTCTTTTGTTTTGCGCAAGCAAATTCAAAATAAAGAAGCCCCAACTCAAAATTTAAAATTCAACATTCAAAATAATTCACGATGCACAAAGGTTATATTAAAACGGCTGCTTTCCTCGGGGCTTTGTCAGTAATGCTAGGGGCTTTTGCAGCGCATGGGCTAAAGCAAATTGCCACTGAGCAAACAGTTGCCATTTTTGAAACAGGTGTACGCTATCAGTTTTACCATGTGTTTGCTTTGGCATTGGCTGCGCTGCTGTACAAAACCTATCCCAATAAGTTAATTAGCGCCTCTGGCATTTTGTTTATGCTGGGTATAGGGTTCTTTAGTGGCTCTCTTTATGCGCTTACTTACAAAACAATTTATAATATTAATGCGTTGGATGGCGTGGTGTTTTTAACACCCATCGGCGGTGTTTTTTTTATAGCGGGCTGGTTATGCCTGTCTTTGGGGATAAAAGACGCCATCATAAAAGAATAATTTCTTATTGTGCAAAAGTTGCAGTTTGTATCGTAAAACAGGGTGCTTAGCAGGAACGGCATGTAGTGTAAACCATATTATATAGCTGCAAAAAATATACAACTTACCCACCAAAGCCCCCAGCTTTTGTTATAAACACTACTTTTGTAGGATGCAGTTAGATTTTCATCAGATTGGTCTCATCGGTTTTGTCATTTTTTGCTTGGTTGCTGCTATCCAAGTATTTTACTATGTTTTTTTGTTCAGGCGGCTGGCAGTTTACCAAGCACCACCACCTTCAAATAACCACAAGGAGCCAGTATCAGTCATTATCTGTGCAAGGGACGAAGCAGATAATTTGGTAAACAACCTGCCAGGCATATTGGTGCAGGAATACCCTGACAAGCACGAGATTATTGTGGTGAATGACAATTCTACCGACCAGAGCAAGTATATTATCGAAGAATTTATGAAGGCTTTTGACACCTTGCAGCATTTGCAATTAAAGCAAGAGGCCAAGATGATAATTGGTAAGAAGTTCCCTTTGTCAATGGGCATTAAAACGGCCAAGCATGAAGTGCTATTGCTGACCGATGCTGATTGTGTGCCTGCTTCCGAGCATTGGGTAAAACAATTCCAAGATGCTTATAGAGATGGGATAGAAATTGTTTTGGGCTATGGGGCATACCATAAAAAAGAGGGCGTCCTAAACAAAATTATCCGTTTCGAGACCTTTCATTCTGCCATGCAATATTTTTCTTATGCCCTAGCGGGGATACCCTATATGGGCGTGGGCAGAAACCTAAGTTATAAAAGGGACGTGTTCATGCGGAACAAAGGTTTTTCGTCTATTAATATGATACCCAGCGGTGACGATGATTTGTTTATTAATAGGGTAGCAACCAAAAGCAATACTGCCATTTTAATAGACCCTGCCTCGCATACGCTTAGCGAAGCAAAAGCTACTTGGAGCGACTGGTTGAAACAAAAGTACCGCCATTATACCACTACCAAGTATTACCAGCCCAAGCATAAGCTTTGGCTAGGTTTGTATTCTGTTAGTTTTGGGTTGTTGTACCCACTTGCTTTTTTATCTGCTATTTTCTTTTCTTGGTGGATGGCATTGGTTGTATTAGCATTTCGTTGGTTAGTACAGGCTTTTGTTTATTATGGCGGCATGAAAAAGCTGAATGAGTTTGACTTGTTCCCGTTTTTTATATTGTTCGATATATGGATGTTCTTTTATTACATCGTAGCCGTGCCTTCGCTATGGAGAAAGCCCAAAAGGACGTGGAACTAATTGATAGTTGACAATTGACAATTCATAACTCATAATTCATAATTCCCTCGGATGGATATTTTATACAAATATTTTGCAGATTTCACGCCTATACAAATTGCACAGCTAGAGGCATTGGAGGGCTTGTACAAGGAATGGAACGAGAAAATAAATGTTGTTTCCCGCAAGGATATTGACCATATTTACACGCACCATGTGTTGCATAGCCTTAGCATAGCTACCATTGCTGGCTTTCAGCCAGGCATGGAAGTAATAGATATTGGCTGCGGCGGCGGCTTCCCCGGCGTGCCATTGGCTATCTTTTTTCCCGAAGTGAAATTCCATTTGGTAGATAGCATTGGCAAAAAACTAAAAGTGGTAGAAGCTGTTGCCGAAGGTGCAGGCATTAAAAACATAACCACTCAGCACACCCGTGCCGAGGAAATTAAAAGCCGAAAGTTCCATTTTGCTGTAAGCCGAGCAGTCGCGCCATTAAAAGAATTGTGGCAATGGTCTGCACCCTTACTACGGAAGGGTAGTTCCGCCACTATACCCAATGGTCTTATCTGCCTGAAAGGCGGCGACCTGCACCAAGAAATTGCGGATAGCCCCACCCGGCCAAGGCTACAACCTATCCATGATATATTCCAAGAGGAGTATTTTTTGGAGAAGTTTATTTTATATGTGGAGAAGCCCTAGTGCCTAGATAGCAATTTTATATTTTTTTAACATATCACAAAGTATATCAAAATCTTGGGTTTGATATGAATCTATGTCTATTTCATTGTTGTTGTCTAATTGCAAAAGGATTCTTGTTCCTTCATAGACTGTTATTATCCCACTTCTTGTAGAGGTTTTTATAATTTGTGGTGATGCATTGATTTTATTTATTTTGGTAAAAGGAATTTCAATTTTGGACATTAAAAGTGGGTACTTGATTTGTAAACCATCTTTGTCAAGTATTATAGTTTTTATTTTGAAAACATAAAAGTTGCACATAGCAAAACAAAGAATAAAAAACAATTCAATACTATAGAAAATTATAAAACTAGCTACACCAGTTATTTCTTTTCGTGTTGTATATAAAGAATAAGATAGCGTTCCAAATAATAATATACCAGCAATTAAAATGATAATGCCTCTTATTGTTGGTCTAAATATATAGGGTGTATTAATTGAGCTTATTTCCATAAATCTAGTATACATCATTATGTTTAAAAAAGCCATTGGTGCATAGCGAACGGCTTTTTGTGTATAGGTTAAAAATGTGTTTGTTGTAGCAGCATGTGGGGAAAAGATTAAAAATCCTGCTTATTGCTCACGCAGGATGCGCTTCACTAACATCCCGCCCAGCGAAAAAATAAGAATAGATGGTTCACTGATTTAAAAAGGCTGAGACATCTTCTATCCAATCTTGCTTATACTTAATTAGATAATCTTCATGTCCAGCAAGTGGATATGTTTTAAGTATTTTTTTACCTAGTAAATTTGAGTAGATATTTTCAATTTCCGCTCTGCTTACTTTGTCATCTTGCTCCCCATAAAGCAAAAGGGTTGGACATGTTATTTTATTGGCATAATTAATAGGGTTATGTCCAAAAGCCCAAAAGCCATTTTGAATGCCTCCCCAAAAAACTAAAAGCCCCGCCATAGGGAAAATAGGCACCCTCATTGTCCTAAATCTAGCACAAGTTGTTTGATACATTGAACCAAAAGGGCATTCGATAATAATACCTTTTGGCTTTATTGAATAATCATTAATTGATTTCATAATGGCTACTGCCCCTAGTGAAGTGCCAAATAAATAAATATTATTTTCGCCTGTTTTTTTCAAATAGTCAAAACAAGTTTTCACTTCTTCGGCTTCCTTAAATCCTATGGTAGTTTGATTGCCTTCTGAGCCACCACTGCCCATAAAATCTACTAGCAGCGTACTATAGCCTTGTTTGATAAATTCATTAGATTTCCCAATCAATGAAGACTTATTCCCACCATAACCATGAAATAAAATAATAGTTCCTTTTGAATTTTCGGTTTGTATATGCCAGCATTCAATAACCTTATTACTTTGTAAATTAAACGTATTGAATGCCTCTTTAGGCAATATGCCATTTACGGGTCTTGGGTTATCAATACCAAAAAGTAATGTTTGTATTTTTTTGATAGTCGAAAGTCTTTCAACTTTTGTTTTAATCACTTTTTCATCTGTGTAATGGGTAAACTTATAAGCGTGAAAAAAAGCAATCAAGTTCATAAAAGCAAAAATCATTACAAATGACCAAAGTATGCTCTTTACTAATTTCCTAACTTTCATCCTTTCTAAAGTTTAATCCTTCAACTTCTTGTTAAACTAGAAATAATAAGTATTTTTAGTTATATTACTTCTCCCCAATCGCTGGCATTGTTTCCTCTAACCATTTGTAAAACTCCCTTTGCCAAACTTGTGCGTTTTGGGCACTTAGTACCCAATGGTTTTCTTCCGGCAGGTACAGGAATTTGCTTTTGATGCCTTTTAGCTGTGCAGCTTGAAAAGCTTGCTGACCTTGTTCTATAGATACACGGAAATCTTTACCGCCTTGCACAATCATGATAGGCGTGTTCCATTTTTCTACAAAATTGCTGGGGCTTTGGCTGAAAGAGCGTTGGGCTACAGGGTTATTTTTCTCCCAATAAGCACCACCTTTTTCCCAGTTTTCAAAAAACAATTCATCGGTAGTGCCGTACATGCTCCTAAAATCGAAGATGCCATCGTGTGCGATAAATGTTTTAAAACGGCCCTGATGCAATCCTTCCAAGGCAAACACGGAGAAGCCGCCAAAACTTGCCCCCACGCAACCACGACGGTTAGTGTCTACAAATTTTTCTTTGCTCACCGCATCTATGGCGCTTAAATAGTCACGCATTACTTGCCCGCCCCAATCCTTGCTTACTTCTTCGTTCCATTTGGTGCCAAAACCTGGCATGCCACGGCGACATGGTGCTACAATAATATATCCTTGCGAAGCCATCAATTGCATGTTCCAACGGAAAGAATAAAATTGTGTCAACGCTACTTGCGGGCCACCTTGGCAATACAAGAGTGTAGGATATTTTTTACTAGAATCAAAGCCTGGTGGGTAAATTACCCAAACCAACATTTTTTTATGGTCGGTTGTGGTTACAAACTTGCGTTCTGTTTTGCAGAGGCCGAGTGTTTTATAGGTGCCATCGTTTATATGGGTCAATTGTTTCATGGCCCCTGTGGCTATGTTTAAAGTGTATAATTCGGCAGCATGGTTCATATCTGTGCGACTTACTACTAATGTGTCGCCGCTTTGCCCTACCACGCCTGTAATGTCAAAGTCGCCTTTGGTTATCTGCCTGATTACGGGCAACATTTTAGTAAGGCCCGGATATACTACAGAAAATAATTGTATCGTTCCATTGATAGGTGCCCAAAAGAAAATTGTTTTTCCATCGTCTGCCCATTTAAAACCTTCCACATGAATTTCATCCCTGCTTCTGGTGAGGTTCATAGAAGTAGTGCCGTTTGAAACCACTAAATCTTGCTTGTCACTCTCATAGCCATCCCTTTTCATTTGCAGCCAGGCTAACTCACCTTTGCTGTTATAGGCTGGAGCAATATCGTAGCCTTTGTTGCTTTCCGTCAAGTTTTTTGTTTTGCCTGTGGAAATATCATACTCGTACAAATCGGTATTGGTGCTTACCGCATAATTTGTCCCGAAAGATTTTTTGGTTACGTATAAAACATGTTTGCTATCGGGGTTCCAAATAAAATCTTCGCCACCGCCGGAAGGTTTTTGTGGGCAGTCAAAAGGTTCGTTGGGCATAATGTCTTTCAAATCTGCCGGGCGGCCGTTTACATGGTTGGCCAAAAAAACATGGCTAAACTTTCCATCTTCCCAAGTATCCCAATGGCGGTAATTGAGCGACGTATAAACATAGGCATTTGCCTTTGGCAAATCTGGGTACAAATCTGTAGCGTTTACTTTTTTTACCAACGTATCCTCACTGGTCAACATATATTGCCCATCTGGTGAAACTTTATCGTTGGGCAACAATGTATCTGCTTCTTCTACTTCTGTGGGTTTGCCCCCTTCAATTGGGATGGTAAAATATTTAGTCCTGCTGCTATTGGCATCTATATCGGGCTTGGTAACGGCGAATACAATTTTCTTTTTGTCTTTTGTAATGCCCATGCCACCAACCCTGCCCAATTTCCAGAGCAATTCGGGTGTCATTTTGTTTTGCGCGGTAACGGAACTGGCAAGACCTATGGCTACAACAAGCAGCAAATTTTTCATATTATCCTTATTAAAATCGTTGAAATACTAATTAAGGGCAAAATAGCAATATTCAATGGATTTTCGAGAAATGTTTGTTGTAAGGGCCTTAACCACAAGGGACACAAGGAATAGTAAACACAAAGTACACAAAGGAAATAGGCGTTTGTAGTACACAAAGTATTTCTGAAACCTTAATAATAGGAGAGTGCCGCATGTCTTTGTGTTCTAAAGAGCAACGTTTATTTTGGTTTAACTAAGTTTTAAAAATTTACTTAAAATCTTTGTGCCCTTTGTGTAAATTCCTTGTGCTCCTTGTGGTTAAAGTAAATCCCCAAAAACTTTTGCACTTTAATCCATTCCCTGCCTTTCTTTGCAGGTATGATTACGTATGTTGAAGCAAGCCTTGATAAAATTTCTATCCATAAAATTGGCAACCAAGCCCAAAGTGAACCCTGCCATTTTTCCAATGCAGAAGTAACGCTGGACGATGAATTGGTAAACCAATTCTTGAAGCAGTTTTTCCTGAACCCTTTTGAAAAAAGTGTGGAAACCTACCAGTTTTATCATTCTTCAGATAATTTGGAACTGAATGAAATGTATCATTTTGCAACAACAGTTTTTGATGATCCCACAAGTTTCCACGAAACAAGCATACAAATTGCCAAACATTTGTACGAAGTATCGTCCCATCCCAAAATAAAATCGGGAGAGTTGTATGTGGGCTATTTTAAACAATTGCAAATTGATGGCGAATTGTTGGATGCCATTGGTTTGTTTAAATCGGAAACAAAAGAAACTTACCTGAAAGTATATCCGCAGCAATCTAATTTCCAAGTTAGTTACGAGCAGGAAGCTATCAATATTAAAAAGCTGGACAAGGGCTGTATCATTTTCAACACGAACAAGGAAGAAGGTTTTAAAATAGCGGTGATAGACCAAACCAATAAAAGCACCGAGGCTTTGTATTGGGTAGATGAATTTTTACGGTTGAAAGTGCGCAACGATAATTTTAGTCAAACCAAAAACACCCTAGGTATTTATAAAAACTTTGTAACCCAGCAAATGGAAAGCGAATTTGCCGTTTCCAAAACCGACCAGATAGATTTGCTGAACCGCTCCATGAAATATTTTAAGGAGAAGGATGAATTTGATTTGGACGAATTTGCCCGTGAAGTAATAGACAATACCCAAGCCATAGAATCTTTCAAAACCTACAAAAGCAACTACGAAGAAGAATTTGATACCGTTGTACCAGACTCATTCGCTATCTCCAACACAGCCGTAAAAAAACAGGCAAGGGTTTTTAAAAGCGTTTTAAAACTGGATAAAAATTTCCATATCTATATCCACGGCAATACGGAATTAATAGAACAGGGCGTTGATGAAAAAGGAAGGAAGTTTTATAAGATTTTTTATGATAATGAGATGTAGGGGGAGGATTTTAATGTCGCTCCTTGCCCCCCATATTTAGGAATTTTTTATATTCGGTTACTTAACGTTTCGGCAATGCCAAATTTATAGAAATAGCCACTCGAAGTTTCTTTTGGGCAATAAAGCTAGTTCCCCCCAATTGGTATTTCTTCCCAAACTTGGTGCTCAGGGCTATTCCTGAACATTTCGTACCAAGACCAGTAGGTGGTTGTCCAACCAATACACCAACTAGTAAGCTGGTCTATACAATTCAATTTTGAAAGCTCCCCACGGGGGTTCAGCATAACGCTATTTCCAAATGCTCCGTTTGCTTTTCGTTCCATTTCGCCGCTGCGCATCACGTTTTCCCCATCATGATACATGTCCCATGCCCCAAAAAGATGCAGCATTTCATGGATAATGGCACTGCCGGGCGTTAGCTGCGTTTCAGAAATCTTCTTGTATAAAACAGCCCCTTCCACAAACCATTCTGAACCTAGCGGTGTGGACTTGGAGGCTGGCTGGGCGTAGCTGCGCCCTTGTTTATTAGCAAAAACAAGCACCACTAAGTTGTCAGCCCCGTATTGCGTTTTTAAAGAATCATACCATTGGTAAATATTGCCTATCCCTGTAGAATGCAATGCATATGATGCCCATAAGGTTTTTATTTTTTTTATCTCGCGGATAGTAGTGCCGCTTTGAATTTTTGGCACTTCAATATCTTTCTCCAAGCCTAAGTTTACCTGCTGGAATGAAGGCACAGGCTGGCGCCAATTTACGGCTTGTGCTTTTAGCCATGCCAAGCCAGCCGTTTCTTTGGCTATAACCAAATCTTTCTCTTCTTTCTGCCAAGGCGTAGTTGGCTCCGAAACAAAACAATTCACAACAACCGTTTTCCCTTTGCAAACCACTGCACTGCCATAAGGGGCATTGATATTTGTTTCTGCATCTTGCGCAAAACAATGAGTACATGCGATGAGCAAAGAAAACAGGAGGAAGGCTAGTTGCTTAATGAAATATTGATTTGGGGTAAGTTATTTTCGCAATGTTTGGCGGCCTACCAATTATTACGAATTTATTAAATAATATTGCGGCCGATGAGACATCGACTGCTAGGAGTTTCAATTGCCACTCAATGCATAATCTCTACAACCTGCACAATATAACAAGCAACAAATGCTATTTTACAACCTCCATTACCTTAGATAACCAGTTGTTTGCCCATTGTTATCTTTTGCAGTGAGCTGTATATGTATTTGCCAACTACCAACCCGAGGTCATTTATGTGTAAAACTGCTTGGTGCGCCCTTGGTTGTTGAGTGCCTTGTTGTGCCGTTTTTACCAACCTGCCATCTATTGTATATAAGGACAATCTAAAAGTAGCTTGCTACCTAAATCGGTATAAGTGCCTATACTAACCGAGGCATTTGCAGCCCCATAATAGAACTGTGCCTTGGCAAAAGTGAATACAAAAAAGCAAAAAGCAGCTAGTAATAAATTTTTCTTCATCTTGGTGAGTTATTTTGATAAATGTATAAGCAATATTAGTAAAAAAATGATGTATTAGTTGTTTGGTGCATAAAAGTTTTTCGCTTGGGCTGCCTTTTTTAATTTGTACTGAAAAGTGCCCTAATTTATAAAAACCTTATCTTTGTTGTATAAATGCACTTGATACAAAGCATTTACAAAGCTAGTGCCAAAGCATCAGAATCGTAGGTCTTTTTTTACTAATATTAAAATAGTAGTTTCTAAAAATTTGGGTATTATAATTCCTTATCAATAAATTATCACTTTATAATCATAAAATGATTAGTTTACTATCAGTTTCTTATCAATAAATAATTAATAAATGATAGTAAATTATCATAAAATAACACGTTTTTTCTGCTAAAAATTCGCTAATATTATTGATAATCAATCCTTTACAAAAATTGCGAGGATTTTTAAAAAAAATCAGAAACGGCATAAAAGGCCTAAAATTGGCAAAACTGAAACTATTTTAATAAAACCCAAAGCAAAAGTAATAGTATAAAAATTGTATAAATGTCCTCGTTTTACCCTCTCCCTGCTTGCCCCCTTTCCCGTGCAAGAGTTTGTCTCTACCTTTCTGGATAAGTGGGGCTGGATGGTAGCAGGGTTGGGCTAGGGTGAATTTTTACTAAAAAAGCTAAAAACTTTTATGCACACGTTGTTTTTTGTTGCATAATTCCAATTATACCGACTAAAACTGTAATTCCATGTCCCCAATACGAAATATTTTAATCCTAACAAAATTTTACTTTTTATTTTCAAGTTTCATCCCGTACCTTTGCCGACCTAATCATTTTTGGGAGTAGTGTGCGTTTGTGCTATTGCCCAAAATATATTCAGCAAAAAAATTGCAATTTTAGATATGGCTATTAAAAGAGACAATCGTCCCAAATCAACTTTTTCTCAAATCACCATTAGCCTGGCATCTCCCGACAGCATCTTAGAAAGAAGCTTTGGCGAGGTATTGAAACCAGAAACCATCAACTACAGGACGTATAAGCCTGAGCGTGATGGGCTTTTTTGTGAGCGTATTTTTGGCCCAGTAAAGGACTACGAATGTGCGTGCGGCAAATACAAGCGTATCCGGTACAAGGGTATTGTTTGCGACCGTTGCGGCGTGGAGGTTACGGAGAAAAAAGTGCGCCGTGAGCGTTTGGGGCATATCAAGCTGGTAGTGCCTGTGGTGCATATCTGGTATTTTAAAAGCCTTCCAAATAAAATTGGCTACCTGCTAGGCATGAGTTCTAAGAAATTGGAAAGCATTGTTTACTACGAAAGATACGTGGTATTGCAAGGTGGCGTAAAAGAAAGTTTGTCCCCGGGCGACTTGCTTACTGAAGAAGAATATTTAGATATATTAGATACTCTACCAAAAGACAACCAGTTTTTGCCTGACGAAGACCCACAGAAATTTATTTCTAAAATGGGGGCAGAAGCGGTGCAAGGCTTATTGGAAAGGTTAGACCTAGACGAGCTTAGCTTCTCGTTGCGTAATGCAGCAGCCAACGAAACATCTCAACAACGTAAAGCAGATGCCTTGAAGCGTTTGAGCGTTGTGGAAGGTTTCCGTGACAGTGCCGACCGTATTGCCAATCGACCTGAGTGGATGGTAATGCAATACATCCCGGTTATACCTCCAGAATTGCGCCCATTGGTGCCTTTGGATGGTGGCCGTTTTGCATCATCTGATTTGAACGATTTATACCGCCGTGTTATTATCCGTAATAACCGTTTGAAGCGTTTGTTGGAAATTAAAGCCCCCGAAGTAATCTTGCGTAATGAAAAACGTATGTTGCAAGAGGCTATCGATAGCTTGTTTGATAACAGCCGTAAGTCTAATGCTGTAAAAGCAGAAGGCGGGCGTGCCTTGAAATCATTAAGCGATGTGCTGAAAGGCAAGCAAGGTCGTTTCCGTCAGAATTTGTTGGGTAAACGTGTTGATTACTCAGGTCGTTCTGTAATTGTGGTAGGGCCAGAACTGAAAATGCACGAGTGTGGGTTGCCAAAAGATATGGCTGCCGAGCTTTTCAAACCATTCGTTATTAGGAAACTGATAGAAAGGGGCATTGTAAAAACCGTAAAGTCTGCCAAGAAATTAGTAGACAGGAAAGAAAATGTTATCTGGGATATTCTTGAAAATATATTGAAAGGTCATCCTATCTTATTGAATAGAGCCCCTACATTGCACCGTTTGTCTATCCAATCTTTCCAACCTAAGTTGGTAGAAGGTAAGGCAATCCAATTGCACCCATTGGTTACTGCATCTTTCAATGCGGATTTCGATGGTGACCAAATGGCGGTTCACGTTCCTTTGAGCAATGCTGCTATTTTGGAAGCACAGCTATTAATGTTGTCTTCCCACAATATCCTTAACCCGCAGAATGGAACGCCTATCACCCTTCCTTCACAGGACATGGTACTCGGCTTGTATTACATTACCAAGGGTAAAGTATCAACGCCAGAAGAGCCTATCAAAGGCGGCGGCATGACCTTCTACAGCATTGAAGAAGCAATCATTGCTTACAATGAAGGCGTAGTTGATTTGCACGCAAACATTAAAGTAAGGACAAACGTTCGTGAAAAAGGCGTTTTGGTGCGTAAAATAGTAGACACAACTTTAGGTAGGGTTTTGTTCAACCAGTTTGTACCTGCGGAAGTAGGTTATGTAAACCAACTGTTGACTAAAAAGAGCTTGAGGGAAATTATTGGTAACATCATCAAGATTACCAATGTACCTAAAACAGCCCAGTTCTTGGACGAGATTAAAACACTCGGTTTCCGCATGGCCTTCCGTGGTGGTTTGAGCTTCAGTGTTAATGACCTGATTGTTCCTGAAATGAAATTCCAATTATTGGAAAACGCCAAAGTAGAAGTAGAAGAGGTTTGGGAAAGCTACAACATGGGCTTGATTACCAATAACGAGCGTTACAATCAGGTTATTGATATTTGGGGTCGTGTGGATATGCGCATTACCGAAACCCTTATCAGGGAAATGGCAACCGACAAGCAAGGCTTCAACTCTGTTTACATGATGCTTGACAGTGGTGCCCGTGGTAGCAAAACACAAGTAAAACAGTTGGTAGGTATCCGGGGGTTGATGGCCAAGCCTCGTAAAAGCGGCAGCAGCGGCAGCGAGGTAATTGAAAACCCTATCTTGTCAAACTTTAAAAGTGGCCTGAATGTATTGGACTATTTTATCTCTACCCACGGTGCGAGAAAAGGTTTGGCGGATACGGCTTTGAAAACAGCAGATGCAGGTTACTTGACCCGTCGTTTGGTGGATGTAGCTCAAGACGTAGTAATTGCAGAAGAAGATTGTGGTACACTTCGTGGTATTGCCATCACTGCTTTGAAAGACAATGAGGACATCATCGAGCCAATTTCCGATAGGATTGAAGGCCGTACTTCATTGCACGATGTATTGGATCCAATTTCAAATGAAGTTATTTGTGTTGCAGGCGTAGAAATAAGCCACGACACAGCAGTAGCAATAGAAGAAGCTGGTATAGAAACTGTAGAAATACGTTCTGTATTGACTTGCGAAGCAAAAAGAGGTGTTTGCGTAAGGTGCTATGGTAAAAACTTGGCAACAGGTTATTTGGCTCAGCGTGGTGATGCAGTAGGTATTATTGCTGCACAATCCATCGGTGAACCGGGTACACAGCTTACCCTCCGTACTTTCCACGTGGGTGGTGTGGCTGGTAGTGCATCTATTGAAAGTTCATTGAACGCTAAGTTTGATGGTACTATCCAATTTGATGGCTTGCGTACAGTAACTGCCCTTAACAACGAAGGCAATAAAGTACAAGTAGTAATAGGCCGTACGGGTGAGGTAAGGATAATGGACGTGAAAAACGACCGTTTGTTGATTACCAACAACGTTCCTTATGGTTCTACACTACAAGTAAAAGATGGCCACCAGATTACCAAGGGCGAAGTGATTTGTACTTGGGATCCGTTCAACAACGTAATCGTTGCAGAACAAGCGGGTACTATCAGGTTCGATGCGGTATTGGATGGTATTACCTTCCGTGAGGAAAGTGACGAGCAAACTGGCCACCGAGAAAAAGTGGTAATAGAAACAAAAGATAAAACCAAAATCCCTACTATCATTGTTGATGGAAAAGATTCTAAGCACTATAACTTACCTGTTGGTAGCCACATTGCGATAGAAGAAGGGGAGGAAGTAAAAGCAGGGCAGATATTGGTAAAAATACCTCGTGTACTTGGTAAGCTTCGTGATATCACGGGTGGTCTTCCAAGGGTAACCGAGTTGTTTGAAGCAAGGAACCCTGGTAACCCAGCTACTGTTTGCGAAATTGATGGCGTGGTAACGTTTGGTAACATCAAGCGCGGTAACCGTGAAATTTCTGTAGAAAGCAAGGATGGTGTTATCAAGAAATACTTGGTGCCATTGTCTCGTCAAATCTTGGTACAAGATGCCGATTTCGTAAAAGCAGGTGCGCCATTGTCTGACGGGCAAATTGCCCCGGCTGATATATTGAGCATTAAAGGCCCGTTTGCCGTACAGGAATACGTTGTAAATGAAATACAGGAAGTATATCGTTTGCAAGGTGTAAAAATCAACGACAAGCACGTTGAAGTGATTGTACGCCAAATGATGAAGAAAGTAGAAATTGTTGAAGCTGGCGATACCAAATTCTTAGAGGAGGATTTAGAAGATAAATTCGACTTTATAGATGAAAACGACCGTATTTTTGATAAGAAGGTAGTAACTATACCGGGCGAAAGCACAAGATTCAGGGCTGGCCAAATTATCACGGTGCGTGAATTGAGGGAAGAAAACTCTATCCTCCGCAGGGCAGACAAGAAACTGGTTGAAATACGCGATGCAAGGCCCGCCACGGCTCAACCAGTGTTGCTAGGTATCACTAAGGCATCTCTAGGCGTGCAAAGCTGGATTTCAGCCGCATCGTTCCAGGAAACAACCAAGGTACTTAGCACCGCCGCCATCCAAGGCAAGGCAGACTTTATGCTAGGCCTGAAAGAAAACGTAATCACCGGTCACCTCATACCAGCCGGTACAGGTATGCGTGAGTTCGACAACATCATTGTAGGCAGCAAGGAAGAATACGACTTGTTGGCCGCCACCCGTGAGTTGATGACTTTTGATGAAGACGAGTGATTAAATGGTTAGTTTAGATATATTGAAAAAGGCCGCTTCGTGAGAATGCGGCCTTTTTTGGTATAGATGGAAGAATTATGTCTAAATACTGCTGACGAATAGAACAATTCGAATGGCACAAGCGGCACGCTTGCGCCAGCAAGAGAACAAAGCGAATACCAGTTATAAACTGGCTTACTATATAGACACCTTCGAGACTTAGTGTCTTTGTGGCAAAGAAATACCTGCATCTTATCCCTTTCTTGAAAAATTTGCTATCGCCAAGCCAATAATCACCACCAGCCCACTAATTAATTGTATAAGCATAAATTGCTCATGCAATAAAAATACCGCTTCTATGGTGCTGAAAATGGGTATCAAGTTGCCAAACAAAACGGTGCGGCTTGGGCCAATAAGCAAGATAGATTTGTTCCAGAACAAGTAAGCCCCAAAGGAGCACCCAATGCTTAAATAGGCGATAGAGCCAACAACGCTTTGCGTCCAAATAGTAGACTGGGTGGTTAGCAATGCTTCAACAATAAACATGGGTACCAGCATACAAACCCCAAGTACAAAACCCACGAACAAAAAATTGATATTGGAAATGCCTGTTGGTTTGTGCTTGGCCAAATTGTTATAAATGGAAAAGGAAAACGCCCCTAGCATGGCAAACAAATCGCCGGAGGAAAAATGAAAATGAAGCAATACTTGCCAGCTTCCTTTGGAGAGCAGCAACAACACCCCTAAAAAGCAAATGACCATGCCCAACAACTTGCCCGCACTTATTTTTTCATTAAAAAACAATGCGCCAATGGCCACTGCAAAAATGGGCGCAGAGGTAGTGCCAATCAATGCAAGGTTAATGGCCGAAGTGTAATGCCCCGCTACATAGAGGAACACATTGTAGAATGTAAAGCCTGTTAAAGCTATACAGAAAAAGTAGGCTTTGTGTTGCAGCACAATGGCTTTTTCTGCTTTAAAAGAAGGCCATGCAAAAGGCGCAATAAACAAAGTGGCAAAAAACCAGCGGTAAAATGCCAAGCTTACAGGCGGCATTTTAGAAGATATGCCACGGGCAATAATGAAATTGCCCGACCATATTATTGCCGCCAGTATCGCCAGCAAAATGCCCATTGTATTGGCAGAATACCGCTTAGGTTGGGTTATGTTCAATTGATTTAAATATTTTAAATGCTACCTGCATAGAGTGGCTCACCCTGACATCCGCTTCAATAATCCCCCTTTAGGAGCTAGGGGTTTTCGTTTGTCCCTAGGGGTTAAAGGTGCGCAAAATCCAATTCGTAATCCCCTTTTATCCTTTCTATTGGTGGGTTGAAGTAACCATATTTTACATTAGGGAATTCCTCCTTTATCAAATCCTGGAATTGTTTTACGCCCATTATTTCGCCCATGTCCGTTACGCCTATTTGGCCAAGGTACCAGTCTGGGTCTATATTAAAATTGCGCCACTGTATCATGTTCAAATCTGTGTCCTGTATTAGTTTCCGCAATGCCTCGTATTCTTCCTCGCAGTCTGTCATGCCCGGGAAAACAAAATAATTAATACTTGCCCAGCCTCCAAAGCTGCGCACCACTTTCAGGCTTTCCACAATATCCTCAAACTGGTAGTTGTTAGGGCGGTAATAAGGCGTGTAAATATGCTTGCGTGCAGAGTTGGTGCTTACCCTAATGCTATTCAAACCCACTTCGCACAATGCCCTTACGGCATTGGGTTTGGAGCCGTTGGTATTGATATTGATGCTGCCGTTTGGTGTGTGCTTCCTTATTTCAATGATGGCTTCCCTTATGGTTTCCCACATCAGCAAAGGCTCGCCTTCGCAGCCCTGCCCAAAGCTAATGATAGGGTAGGGGGCATTCATTAAATGCGGCACGGTAAACTCTACTATTTCTTCTGCCGTGGGCTTGAACGTAAGCCTGTCTTGCGTGGAAACAATGGTTTCCTCTGCAGGCTGGAAAGAAATACAGCCAATGCAGTTAGCATTACATGCGGGGGAGGTAGGCACGGGGCATTCCCACCTGCCGAGGGAAAGGTTGCGGGCGGCAGGGCAGGTATAGGTTTGGCAGCAGTTTTCCATCAAGTGCTTTACCAGCCTATTGTGCGGGTAGGCAGCCATCAAGTGGTTGGTGCCGTTTTCTATGAGTGCTTCATCGTAACCTGCTGCTTCCTGCCGGATGTCAGACTCAATGCGCACGGCGGTTACATAAAATTTATCATCTAGCCAGCCAGCGGCTGTGTAGCAAAACAATGGCAGCGTAGGGGCATCGGGCATGGTTTCGTAGGCGGCAATAAACAAGCCTGTATGTGCTGGGGGTATAAAAGCGGCCACAGCCCAGCCTTTCTCGCAAAGGCGCATGTCGCCCGTTTCCACGTCTATACCTATGCCACGCCTGCCGGGCAATTCGTACAAATTGCCACCTGTGGGCAGTTCTATCCAAACCTCTGGTTCTACGGGGTAGGCATCCCAGCCTGCACGGCCAACTGCATACAAAGTGGTATCTTCAAAGATATTGCCGTTGCCATCTGAATATAATAAAAAAGGAGACATAATTAGGAATTAGGAATTAAGAATTAGGAATTAAGCTACCCTAATAAACAATTTTTTACTTATGACTTATAACTTATAACTTATGACTTACAACTTACGACTTATGACTATTGTATCCTTTCCTTGCAAAAGCTATTGAATTCCGCTTCTATTTCTGTGGGCACGGCTTCGTCAACTGCTTTTTGGATAAGTTTATTGTTTTTTAAGTCGATGCTTACCAGCCCGTCTTTTAAAACCACGTTCGATACGACTGACCAGTTATACCTTTTTTGAGGGAAACTGTTGAATACGATTTCTTCGCTGTCAAACGCTACTTCTGGTGGCACTTTCACGGGTTTTTCTAAAAAACAGGCTGCTAGGTACACAAGAGCAATGCCTAACCCACTTGGTATGGTAATCCAGCCCCAGGCCGCAAACATGAGTGCAAAGCGGTAATAAGGTGCAACCCCCCTTTTTTGTTGCAGGTAGCAGAACACCCACCAGCCAATGATGGCAGCAGACAGGCACAATAATAGCCATGCACTGCTTTCAGACAGCTTGGTATTTTTAAAGGTAAGCGTGGCATAAGCATCAAATAAAAAAGCAGCTACCGACATTAGCAGCATTAGCTTGCTGATATTGTCAACCAACTCAAAAGACTTTTTTTTCAATACAATAATGTAGTCGTACGTTTTTGTCATAATGCGCCTAAAAGCGGCAAAAGTAAGCAGGAAACCTTGTTAAAAGTTTTTTAACCACAAAGTAACAAGGAATAAGAAACACAAGGTACACAAGGATATGATGGAGATGTGAAGCTACTGCGTTCATCTTTGTTTTAAGTGAAGCGGAGGGTTTAACCGCAAAGGTTCGCAAAGGTTTTCACGCAAAGAAGATAACCACCCCGGCCTATGGCCACCCCTCAAAGAGGGGAATTAAAAACGCTCCGCTTGCCCCCTATCCCCCTAAAAGGGCAATAAAGCAGCAATGATTGTGATTGCAAAGTTTGGCAGGGTATTTTAACCCTGAATTTAAATTTTAGGTCTTTTTTGATGCTAACTCATTGAAATACAATGCTTTTTTATTTTTAAAAATGAGTGATTTGTGAGTGAAAAGTGAGTGAAAAATGAGTGATTCGTGAGTGATTTATGAGTGAAAAGTGAGTGATTTGTGAGTGAAAAATGAGTGCTTTTCGTGTTTTTTTTGAGCCTAAAACGAACATATTAGTAATTTTTAGTTTTATGTTGAAAATAATGGCATGAGGCTAATAGCCGAAGGCTTGGGCAACCAAGGCGGCTGCCCTAACAGGGACAAAGAGGCCACATATTGTAAAATTGGCAATAATTTACGGGCTATTAAAAAGAACAATCCTATATGGGGGCATATTTCCCCCATGAGTATCCCAAAATTCCCCCATGGTGGGGGAATTTTGGGATTAATAAAGGATGGCACTTTCTTATACAAGGTGCAGGGATTAGGAATTGCCATGAAATATTTTTTAGTTTTTGTTTATCCATTTGTTTTACATTTGTGTTAATTCTTTCATAGAAGGTGGAAGACTGTAAGTCTTTGAAAGCTCCAGTAATGGGGCTTTTTTTATGAGGGCAAGTACGCACCAGAGGCGGCGCACCAGCAACACTATGTTTGGCGTGGACTACCGAGGATTTCTAAATTATAGTATAAAGTTGAGAGGCTATATATAGAAGGATTATCAATATTGGTAATTTTAATTTATTTATGTATTTTAGCAATAATGTATTAAATATCTACATAAAACGACTTGACAATACATACATAAAATGAATATTATAACCAAAAAAATTGCTATCGGAGATTTAATCCTTTGGGATGAAAATGCAAGGTTTCCTGATAAATATTATAATTCTGACGAAGAAGAACTGATAAATTTTTTCATTTCAAATACAAAATTTGAAATGAAAAAATTTATTGAAGAGATAGCTTATGAATATGATATGCCTCAATTAGAAAAACTTATAGTTTGGGATAATGGGGATAATTTAATTGTAATAGAAGGCAATAGAAGACTCACAGCATATAAAGTTCTTATTAAACCTGAATTAATTAAGGATAGTAAACTACAAAACTTCGTTCGGGAATTAAAAGAGAAAATAAGTATAGACAATAATTTTAGTCTAGAATGTTTAATATCTAATAATGAGCAGGATTGTTTAAAGTATGTTGATAGGAAGCACATAAAAAGAAATAACGAAGTTGGTTGGCAAGAGCCGGAAAGAGTTGCTTTTAGCATAAGAAGAGGAGATGGCTCACAAAATAATTTAATTATTCAAGGTATTACAAAAATTGTTCGCAATCTTGACTTACCAAGTGAAATGATAAATAAGGTTTTAGGCAAGGGCTATGTAACAACTTTTTTTCGAGCTATAACTACGACTCCTTCAAAGAAAAAGTATAAATATGAAATTGTTGATGGAGAATTTAAGGTGAATTATAAAGATTTCAACAATGAATTGAAAGTAATCATTTATAGCATCTTAAAAAAAGAAGATTTTGATGGTAAAACTTTAGATTCAAGAAGTCTAAATACTACAGAAAATATAGAAGTGTTTATACAATCTGTAAAATCTGAAGACGTTAAGCAGGTTAATGAAGCGATTAAGAAAAATACCATTGAAAATATTTTTGGTGAAACAACAGTAAACATAGGCCACAACAACAATTCTAAATCTAAAGAGTTGTCAACAAAAAATATAACGGCAAGAAGCAAGTCTATTCCGCTTGGTCTTTTTTATTCAAATGATATACCTTTTAAAATCAATAACTCAAGTTTAAGGATACTCTATGAGGAATTACGAGAAATAAATGTTTCAGAGTTTCCAAATGCGACGCATGATTTATTAAGAAGTTTTTTAGAATGTTCATTAATTTTTTTCTTTAAGCACATTAATGAGTATGGGAATATTAAAAAATCAGATCCTCATAATCCAAAGTTGGGGGAAATGCTAACTCATATTATAAATGAAAAATGCAGCCATGTTAATGATAAAAATTTAATTGAAGTTCTAAAACTTGTAAAAGCCGATTATGACCAACCATATTCATTGGAAAGAATGAATATGATTAATCACAACGAAAATTGTGCTTCTACTGAAAAGGATGTTAGGAAAGCATGGGCTCAACTAGAAGGGTTATTCAAAATCATTTTAAATCCAACTAGCTAAGCATGTTTTATTCTCCGTTAAGATATCCCGGCGGGAAAAATAAACTTTCAGGTTTTATTGCCAAACTTTGTATTGATAATAAAATTAATGGACATTATGTTGAACCATATGCAGGTGGAGCATCTGTGGCTCTATTTTTATTATTTGAGGGTTTTGTAAACAAAATAACAATTAATGATAAAGATAAATCCATATATGCTTTTTGGCACTGTGTTTTAAATAATACGACTGAATTGTGCGCGTTAATAAAGAACACTGATATATCTTTTGAAAATTGGCTAATTCAAAGGGGGATTCAGAAAAGAAAAGACCAAGTATCATTAATAGAGTTGGGATTTTCTACACTTTTCTTAAATAGAACTAATATTTCAGGAATCATTATGGGAGGAGTTATTGGCGGAAAACAGCAAGAAGGCAGTTACAAAATGGATTGTAGATTTAATAAAGAAGAACTTATCAAACGAATTAAAAATATTGCCTCTAAAAAAGAACAAATAACACTATGCTCTTATGATGCAATAGTCTTAATTGATAAAATAGAAGAACAAGTCGAAAATAAAAATATAGTATTTTACTTCGATCCTCCATATTATTTGAAAGCTAGCTCTCTTTATATGAATCATTATAAAAATGATGACCATCAAGCCGTCAGTGAGAGAATAAAAAAAATAAAAAATATCAAATGGATAGTTTCTTATGACAACCAGAAAGAAATACGAAATCTATATTTAGAATGTGTCAAAAAAGAATATTCATTTACTCACACTGCTTATTCATCAAGGATAGGTAATGAAATTCTTTTTTTTAGTAACGACCTACAATTACCTTGTATTGAAAATTGGAGTCCTTTAGGGTTTAAACTTTCAATACAAAAGAAAATAGCTCAAATAATATATAAACATCCAGTTCCAAGAGTCTAACCCAACTACTATGATTATTGAAAAAATTGAAATTAAAAGATTTCGAGGATTTGAAAATGTAGAATTTAATTTAGGAAGTCAATTAACTATTATCGCTGGGAAAAATGGCACTCAAAAAACTACAATACTTGGCTTACTTAGTCAACCATTTTCAGTTTCATTACCAGATAATCCGATGAAAAGTGAAAAGCCATTATGTGGTGGCAGTTTCAAATCTGATTTCAAAGAAAAGTTTAAACTCTCTAACACCTTTGATAAAGCGAAAGAACACGAATGGACATTGCATTTAAAAAATGAAAATATCGCATTTACAATCGAAAGCATTAAAAGAAGTGGTGGTGGGATACGTTTTTATAAAAAAGGTGACCATTCTAAAGGAGCAGGTTATATACAACTTCCTGTTATTTATCTTAGCTTAAAAAGATTAATTCCAATTGGTGAAGATTTAAAATTAAATGAAAGTTCTTCAATAGCCCTTACGCTAGACGAACAAACTTTTTTTAACGATTGGTATAAAAAGATTTTAATCTCAATGGATGATATTATTAGTTCTAATTATTTAGAAAGTCGTAATAAAAATACTATTGGGATAAACACTCAAGAGTACGATTGGCATCAAAATTCAACTGGACAAGATAATATCGGTAAAATTTTATTAGCAATAATCTCATTTAAAAGATTAAAAGAAAAATATAAGGATGTATATAAAGGTGGTATTCTAGCAATTGATGAATTAGATGCAGCATTATATCCTGGGTCACAAATCAAATTAATACAAGCATTAACTACGTTTTCAGCTAGGTATAAAATACAAATCATTTTTACAACCCATTCAATATCAAGTTTAGAATATTGCTGTGAGGAAGAATTAAAAAATACTTCTATTAGCGCAAAACAAAATCATTTAAAAGTAATATACCTTGAAAAGAAAAATAACAAGGTAAAAATTGACACCAATATATCTATCACATCAATACGTAATAGATTAATGGCTAGTTATAGAAATGAAAGTATAATAAAACTAAAAATCCCTGTCTATACTGAAGATAAAGAAACAATAATATTTGCAAAGGCACTTTTAAAAAGCAAGTGTTCAAAACTCAGTTTTATCAATTGTTCATTAAGTTGCAGCAAACTAATTGATTTGGCGTTCTTAAAAATACCATCATTTAGCTTTCCAAATAGTATAGTAATATTAGATGGTGACATTAGAGGTGACGCTAAAGAATTAGGTAAAGTAAAAAACCTTAATAATTTCTTATTACTACCAACTCAAATTTCACCAGAAAGAATAATTGCAAATTTTTTACTAGACTTGGATGATGAATCACCAATTTGGACTTCAATTAATATAGATTTCAATAAAGAAAGTTGCTTTAAAGATTACAATATAAATGAAATAAGAAGTGATAGAGATAAAGCAAAAAAATGGTTCAATTCACATTTAGGTATTTGGGGAAATAACGCAATAAAAATAATTAACCCGTGGATAAGTATTAATGAAGAAGCTGTTAATCAATTTATTAGTGATTTTACAAATGTTTATAATCAATTTGCAAAAGAGTTAGCGTTGGATTTGATATTATAGCAGACGTATTAAAACCCCACTGGTGTTTCCCTAATAAGCCAGTTTGTAACTGGCGGTTGCAATATCTCTTCGCTGCCAAGCTTTTAGCCTCTTCGCCCCATGCTTTTGCGTACCCCAACAAAACACCATGCTTGCAAAATTGATAAAAAGCCTTATTTTTGTATGGCAAAACACCTAAGCAAAGTGTTTACAAACCTAATATTCAAGCGGCAGTTTCGTAGTTCTTTTTTTACTAATATTAAGATAGTTGTAGTCCCAAAATTAGGTCTTGTATTTATGGCTGTAAAATACGCAAAAACTACGCACAAAATGAGCATAAATTACGCATAAAATAGGCACAAATTACTCAAAAAGTAAGCACAAAATAAGCATAAATCACGCACAAAAATTTGATGTTGTTGTTGATAATCAATGGCTTACAAGGTTGACAACGATTTTTGAAAAAAGAAAAAAAGTAAAAATCCCACAAAAATGGCAAAACTGAAACTATTTTAATAAAAACACTAGGAGATAGATATTTTGTTATCACACATTACATCGAATATGCTTTTTAGTTACAAAGACACAAAAACACGAAGAAACACGAAAAAAAAGAAGTCTAAAAGGTATTGTTACAATAATGTTTCTTCTTTTTTCTTTTCTTCTTCTTCCTTTAAAACTTTGTAACTCTTTGTGTCTTTGAGCCTTCGTGGTAGATTAACCAAACTTACGCCTGAGTAGTAACTAACTTCATAAAGCCCGAAGCAACCATTTTTTTAACTATCTATCCTTAGAAATTACAGTTCCCCACAAGCCAATTTAAGTTACTTTTGCTCACTTTTAATGATTTCTATTTATGAAGAAGACACATATTGTAATGTTGGTATTGATTGTGGCGGCTATTACCGTATTGATTAGTTTTACTGGCAACCTCACCACTTACGAAACCATCGCATCTGCCAAACAAAAAGACGGGAAGTTTGTAAATTTAATTGCTAAGCTGGATAAAACACAGCCGATGGAATATGATGCCGTGAAAGACCCCAATTACTTGGCTTTTGTGGCAGAAGATACATTGGGCAATAAAGTAAGGGTTGTATATCACAATACAAAACCTGCGGATATGGAAAAAAGCGAGCGCATAGTACTAAAAGGGAAAATGAACGGCGACCATTTTGAATGCAAGGATATACTGCTGAAATGCCCAAGCAAGTACAAAGACGATGCCTCTGCATCTTCAAAAGCAATACAATCGGCCTCTACTTCCGATGGGTTTGTAAGTGCAGATAGTTTGGCTGCAAAAAAATACTAGGTAGCCACAAAGGCATAAAGGCTCGAAGTAGCACTAAGAAAAACCGAAAGGATTACGCGCATTGTCTTTTCTATCTTTCTGTATTGGTTCAATAGGAATTTGCCAAAAACCCTGAAAGGGTTGAACAATAATAGCCATGGGTGCAACCCGTGGCAGGATGTCTAAAAACAATTCATGCAGTATATAGGTGAACATTTATTACCAGGCCAGATAGGCCATTTTTTTGCAATCCTTTCTTTTGTGGCTTCATTCTTGGCTACTATTTCTTTTTTCAAAGCTAGTAGTGCCACATTACCTACAGACAAAACTACTTGGCTAAAATTTGCCCGTGGCTTGTTTTTGATAGAGACCATTTCGGTACTGGTTGTTTTTTCTACGCTCTACTATATTATCTCCCACCATTTATTTGAATACAAATATGCTTGGCAGCACAGCGACAAAAGCCTGCAAGTTGAATACCTGCTTAGCTGTTTCTGGGAAGGGCAGGAGGGCAGTTTTATGCTTTGGAGCTTTTGGCATTGCGTATTGGGGTGGTTATTGATTTGGCGGGCAAAAGAGTGGGAAGCAGGCACATTAACAGTAATCAGCTTTGCACAGTTTTGCTTGTCTAGCATGTTGGTTGGGTTCTACTTTTCTGGAGCCAAGCTGGGCAGCAGCCCTTTTGCTTTGCTGCGGCATGAAGGCATACTGGACAATGCACCTATTTTTCAGGACATTGCCAACGGGGGGCTAAGGAGCGATTATTTAACCCTGATAAAAGATGGGCAAGGGCTGAACACATTGCTGCAAAACTATTGGATGGTGATACACCCACCTGTTTTGTTCCTAGGCTTTGCCAGTACCATTGTGCCTTTTGCCTTTGCCTTTGCAGGGTTGATGAAAAAAGACCATGGATGGGTAAAACCTGCTTTGCCTTGGGCTGCTTTTAGCGGCGGTATACTGGGGCTGGGCATTATGATGGGTGCTGCATGGGCTTATGAAAGCCTAAGTTTTGGTGGCTACTGGGCTTGGGACCCGGTGGAAAATGCCTCGCTTGTGCCTTGGCTGGTAATGGTGGCCGGCTTGCATACCAACATGATTTACAAAAGCACAGGGTATAGCTTGCGCAGCACTTACTTTTTTTATATCCTTAGTTTTTTATTGATACTTTATTCCACTTTCCTTACACGAAGCGGCATATTAGGCGATACATCTGTACATGCTTTTACCGATTTGGGCATGAACACACAATTGCTTTTGTTCCTGTTGGTCTTTGTAGTGCCAGCTTTTATTTTATACGGCATCCGCTACAAGTCTATCCCTGCTATCAACAAAGAAGAAAACAGTTATAGCCGTGAGTTTTGGATGTTTATTGGGTCGCTGGTATTGTTCTTGTCGGCTATATTGATTATTGCCAAAACCTCTATCCCTGTTTATAACAAATTGTTCGACCAAAAGATAGCATCCTCCGAAGACCCTGAATTTGCCTACAACCAAGTACAGGTGTTTGTAGCTATAATTATTGGTATATTAACTGCTGCCACGCAATACCTGCGGTTTAAAGATACCCCAAGGGGCGTGTTTACCAAAAAGATATGGCTGCCTACGCTTATCTCGCTTGTTATCGGCACATTGATTAGTGTTTTTGGCAAAGTAGGGTACGATAAGCACGGCATTGGTTTTTTAGTAGCCATTCATGTAGCCATTTTTACGGCTGTATATTCGGTGGTGGCCAATGCCAGTTATATATGGCTTGGCTTGAAAGGCAAGGTAAAAGCTGCGGGTGCATCGGTGGCACACGTTGGTTTTGGGCTGGTGCTGGTGGGTATTTTAATTTCTTCCAGCAAAAGGACTGTGCTAAGCTGGAACACCACTGGCATAGACGTATTCCAGAAGGATAAAAGGGAAGACCCAGCGGAAAATATCACCCTGTTCAAAGGCATTACAACGGACATGGGCCAGTATATGGTTACTTACGCCCGTGATACCTTTAACGTAAAGGAACGCAAACGCTTTTTTGAAATAAATTTTGCATCCAAGACATCCGATGAGCATTTTTCATTGTACCCCGACCTGATTAAAAACAACAAAGGCAATGAAGGCTTTGCGGCCAACCCTGCCAGCAAGCATTACTGGTACAAGGATATTTTTGTATATATTTCATTTTATAAAGAAAATAATGCGGCCGATACCGCTACTTTCCGCAACACGGAAGTAAAAGTAGGGGATACCTTGTTTTACAGCAGTGGGCTAATGATATTGCACAAGGTAGCGGTGAACCCGCCAAGCCAAAAAGGCAGGTACCACGATGATGAAACATCTTTGTTTCTGGATATGGAAGTTGTAGCCAAAGACGGCAGGCGGTACAGGGCATCGCCGGGCATTGCATTAAAAGGCAACGAACTGCGGAATCTGCCAGACAGCGTTGTGTCGCAAAGCCTTATCCTGCAATTTAATAAAGTGCTAGACCAACAAAAAGGGAAACTGGAACTAGGGGTAAAAGAAAGTGCGGCTATCACAGACTTGGTTACCCTGAAAGTATATGAGTTCCCAATGATCAATATATTATGGATTGGTGTGCTGGTAATGGTATTTGGGTTTTGGATGTCGGTTTATCAACGGGTGAGGAGGTAAAATAAGCACTAATCACAAAAAGGGTAAGCATATTTGTTGCCACGAATGCACGAATGGCACAAATGTTTTTATTCGTGTATTAATGGCAAGTTCCGGTAAGGCTTATTTCCTTTGTGTTAGTTTGAGCCTTTGTAGCGAAATAATACTTCAATAGCAACAATTCATTTTATCTTCGGTATAAATAAAAAGTAAATGGCACATCACCACGAGCATAATCATACCCATGACCATGATCACAGCCATGGCCATCATCATCATGAAGTAACCAATATAAACACGGCATTTATTGTAGGCATCATTTTAAATACTGCTTTTGTAATTGTAGAGTTGGTTATTGGTTATTCCTCTTCTTCCCTTGCACTTATTTCTGATGCAGGGCACAATGCCACGGATGTTTTCAGCCTTATACTTTCCATGTTTGCGTTTAAATTGGCAAAATCGAAGGCTACCCCAAAATATACTTACGGCTATAAACGTGCAACGATTTTAAATTCCCTTTTCAATGCTATTTTATTGCTAATAGTTACTGGTGGCATCATCTGGGAGGGCTTCTACAGGCTAGAATACCCCGTGCATGTACAAGGCAAGCTGATTTCTATCATTGCTTTTGCTGGCATTTTTGTAAATGGCATTTCTGCATGGCTGTTCTTTAAAGACAAGGAAAGCGACATCAACATCAAAGGGGCTTACCTACATTTGCTAAGCGATATGCTGGTTGCTTTTGGCGTGGTAGTGGCTGGCGTTGTTATTTATTTTACCAATTGGTTTTGGATAGATACTGCTATTAGCTTTGTTATTGCTGTTATTATATTAATTAGTACTTGGCAATTGCTTGCAGACAGCATTAGGCTAGCGTTGGATGGCGTACCTAGGGATATTGACATGAAAAAAGTAGAAGCCACCCTATTGAAATTTGCAGAAGTGAAAAATGTACACCATATCCATGTATGGGCATTAAGCAGCAAGCAAAATGCACTTACGGCGCATTTGGTAATTGAAGACGACTTTTCCGCTTTTGAGAAGCGCAAGCACCAAATAAAACATGCCTTGGAACATTTAGGCATCCAACATGCAACTTTTGAAATTGAAACTGCTATTTGTCAGGAAAGTTTGTGTGAGAATTAATTATACCCCTGATTTCAACTCTAAAATCGGGGTTAAATAACCTACTAAATCATTTTAATAAAAGCCTTTCAATTCTAGGATTTTAATCTTTCGCATCATTCAAATTATTAAATCAGTGGTATAAAATACCTATCCACACATTGTGCATATAAATTTCTAATTGTTTCGAAACATGCAATAAATTTGATAGTATTAATTTGTTGATGCCGTTATTGATAATAATTTAAATAAAATTACCTTGACAGAAACGATTATTAGCCTAAGCTCTGTAAACCCAATTGAATTTTTTGGGGTGAATAATGGGAAATTAGATTTATTGAAAAAGAAATTCCCGCTTTTGAAAATTTTATCAAGGGGTACGCAGTTGAAAATAAGCGGTGCCCCCGAGCAAATTGACACGGCAAAAGAAAAAATTACACTGATACTCCAGTACCTAGAACGCAATGGCCACCTAAGCGAAAATTACTTTGTTCAAATTTTAGGTGGCGACGATGCAGAAACCGTGGATAATTTTATAGAACGCAACCCCAACGACATCCTTGTTTTTGGTCCTAATGGCAAAACAGTAAGGGCTAGGACTGCAAACCAGAAAAAAATGGTTCAGGCCGTAGATAAAAACGATATAGTATTTGCCATAGGGCCTGCTGGTACGGGTAAAACCTATACAGCCGTGGCACTTGCAGTTAGGGCATTGAAAAACAAAGTGGTAAAGAAAATTATCCTCACAAGGCCTGCTGTGGAAGCAGGGGAGAGCCTTGGATTTTTGCCCGGCGATTTAAAAGAGAAGATCGATCCATACTTACGCCCATTGTACGATGCCTTGGACGACATGATACCTGCCGATAAGTTAGGCTATTATATGACCACCCGCACCATAGAAATAGCACCGCTTGCATACATGCGTGGCCGAACGCTAGACAATGCTTTTATTATATTGGATGAGTCACAGAATACAAATGACTTGCAATTGAAAATGTTTTTAACTAGGATTGGTGCCAATGCAAAAGCAATTATTACCGGGGATCCTACACAAATAGATTTACCACGCAACCAAAGGAGCGGGTTGGAAAAAGCATCTCGAATTTTGCAAAATATAGATGGCATTGCACATGTACAATTGGATGAAGAAGATGTGGTGCGGCACAAATTGGTAAAAGCAATTATCAGGGCTTATGATAAAGAGCATAAAATAGAGGAAGAAGAATACAATAGCCATGGCCGCAGGTAAGGCTATCTATCAAAAAGGCTTAGGTCTCCAATGAAACAAGTTTGCCACGAATGCACGGATAAGCACGATTATAAATTAGTGTTTGTCCGTGTACTTGTGGCAAATTTTTTTAAAATAATTCTTATTTAAGTTACACTTTTTAAGCCAAGCCTAATGATGTAAATTGTGTCAATATTGCAAATATTGTTGTTGTGTTAAACAATTTTTTTACTTTTATTTCGTTTATTATACGAGCCTTCACTTAAAAAATAATTTCTACTGATGAAAAAGAATAGTATTGTTCTTATTGCCCTTCTTGTATTGGGTTTTACTTATGGTTACTCGCAAACGAAAAAGCCCCTAAAAACATATAGGGTACGCACTGCAAAAAAGCCTAGTTCCACCACTTTTAGGTCTGGCAAGTCGCCAGCTATTTATCCAAACCCAAACCCTGCTAGCATGAATGTTGTTTATCAATATATTGATACTACAAACCCAAATGGCGAAAACCAGTTCCCCTCCACAGGCAATATAGGTATTGGCACTAGGGCACCACAAGCGCCTCTAGAAATTGTGAAAGGTGTTGGCAACGTAGCCAAGAAGAATATATTGTTGCAATTGAGCAATATCTGGGCAGACGGAGGGCAAAACGAGCCATCGATGATGTTTTCTAATGGGGATATTAGCAACCCTAAAAATACAAGCTATTGGACAGTAGGGGCTAGGGTTTCTGGCGACAACGTGCTAAAAACACCCCAAACATTTAAAGTTTGCTTCAAAGCACCCGGTGCCGATACCGATCAAGAATATTTTTCTATCAATGCGTATCAAGGGAAAGTGAAAATTGGCAATGTAAATGAATTGATAGATGGGTATAAATTGTTTGTGGAAGAAGGCATCTTGAGCGAGAAAGTAAAAGTAGCCGTGAAAAATTCAGAAGACTGGTACGATAATGTTTTCACGCCTTCCTACAAAAGGATGAGCATCCAGGATTTGGACGGATTTATAAAGCAATACAAGCATTTGCCAGATGTGCCAACAACTGAAACGGTAATGAAAGATGGGATAGACTTAGGCAAAATGAATGGTATTTTACTTAAAAAATTAGAAGAGCTTACTTTAGATGTAATAGACATGAAAAAAGAGCTGGACGAAACTAAAAGGCAATTGGATGAATTGAAGATGGCAAAAAATAGAAAATAATTATTACTGCACAAGTGCAAGTTTGCTTATTCTGCCAAGAAGGCACCAACACACAAAGTGGCACTAAGTATCATATACATAATGCGGTGATTAGCAAATGTTTTTTGCTGATTACCGCATTATTTTAATACATAGTTTCAATCATAGAACCCAAAGAATCAACGTATAATTCTTAATTCCTAATTAATTAGTTCACCTGTATAAAATCGGGCCTTTTTATGTATTGGCTATTGTATTTAAACCGTAGGTCAGACGAAATAGCAATATTAAAGTGCTGCATCCCACCAACAGTACGTGGGAAATAAAAAGCCCTTAACTCTATGGTGCCAAACACTAAGTTTTCGTTGCGGGTACGCACACCGCCCCCTACGCTGGCATAGCCATTTCCTTTATCAAGATGGTACTTGTCCGTTTTTATATAGCTTAGGTTGGCAAAAAAGAAAGGGGCAAAGTTAAAGCCAACTAATTTCCATGTATTGTAAAAGACCGACTCGCAATTGATGCTAAGCCTTCCAAAAGCAAGCGTAGAGGAGTCGCCATTAAATTGTGCTATGCCATAGCTGCTGTTTAAAACCAGCGGTGGGTCCAGAACTCTGTTGAACTGGTGTGCAATACTGCCACTTAAAAAATGGCGGGAAAACCATTTCCCCCTGCCCATTTTCCGCAGCCTTGTAAATGTTTCCAGGTCTAGTAAAACACTTGCATCTTGTAGTTGGTGGCCTTGGAAATAGGAACCCGCACGAAAAATATAGTCGAAGTAGCTTTTCCTTTTGGTAAAAAAATTCTTTTCTACATCAACCCCTATATATGGCCTGCTTATAGCATCCCTATCTGCCCAGCCGGCAATAAATTGGGCATTGTAGCCTTCTGGCACATCTTCGTTCCGACCAAAGCCATATAAAAAACTGGTATGATAATATTCCTGTTTAAAAAAGGTATATGCCCCTAGCACGCTGGTAATATTTGAATATTGAAAATTGTAATCCAACATGTATTTTTCTGGCCTTACCTTAAATGCTTTATTCATTATCCTAGCAGCTAGGAAACGTTTTTGCTTCCGTTGCTCTGTTTCTTTTTCAAAATCCCTACCGCTTATATTGTAGCCAGCCCAAACATCGTATATCCTATAGGAATATTGTAAGTCAGATTTAAACAAAGAGTCGCCCCAATATTTGTTCGTGTTATGGTGATCCGATATTTCCAATGCACCAGTCCATAAATAGTAGGGGCTTACAAGTGGAAGGTCTACAATCGTATAAATATTCGTTTCCTCCCTTTTGCCACTGCTGTACGAATTGCCATTGTTTTGGTAGCCAAGGGTTAAATTAAAGAAGCTGCCATTAATATTCCTATTTAGATATTCTCCTCCAAAACCATATTTTGGCTTCCTGTCTAGGTCATATACGCTTTCAAATTTTACCCGCTGCGCAGTACCCAGAAAGTTGTCGTCCTGCAGCTCACCATATATATTATTGCCATTTACTTGCCCTGTACCGCTTATTGAAAGCACATCTTTATAAAAAATAGAAATATCTACAAGGTTGGTGTCAATAGAATTGGTTTTGGCTATAATATTAGCGTCTTGAAGATAGGGGAGCGACCTTAAATATCGAAGGTTGTCTGCCATCACATTGGGGTACAGTGTATCTTTCTGGTGAAAAAACAAGTTGTCGGCTACTACCCTCTCTTTTGTATGCTTGTGTAAGTAGTTGGCAGCATCTGTTAAAAATGTTGTTTTCACAATGCTTATATCATTCACAGATATGCCAAAACTTACATTTTGTATAGAAATGGTATTGATTAGTTTTCCTTTAAACTTTACAAAGCCGTCAATGTTTTTCGCGGCCACTACTTGGTTTTCGCTCAAAGGGGTTGACACAGCAATGCTTTGCCCCAGTTTGCCCAAAAGCCCTCTTTTTTTTGCAAGAAAAAAAGTATCCTGCCTTGCTAGGATAATTACTTTTTTATCTTGGGCATAGCTTTTTATAAAAAGGAATGGACATAAAAAAGCACTTACACTAAAAATGAAAAAAAAGTGCTTATTACTATGCATCATGCAACCGAATCTTTAAAAAGAATCGTAGTAAATATACGCCAATAGACGCAATTTCTTTTTTGGACGATTGTATGATGCAGATTTAACATTCGTTAGGCATCTTCCGGCTAATTATTTTTTTGTGGTGCTAATGGTTTTGAAACGCACATGGCATTAAAAACCCTGAAAGGGTTGAACAATAGTAGCCAAGGGTGCAACCTGTGGAAAGCAATAACAGTTGGGGCTATGCACATGGCAATTTATGTGGCAAACAATAACCCCCAGTTTTATATAAGGCTGTGGGCATGGGCATATTTAATGATGTCTGCAAAACTTTGGAAATTCATTTTTTCCAAGATACGCGATTTATAGGTGCTTATAGTATTGATGCTTACATGCAGGGCTTCCGCAATTTGCGTAACTGTTTTGCCTTGCGACAGCATTTGGAATACTTCAAACTCCCTGTCAGACAATTTTTCGTGCGGCTTTTTCTCCACATCATCCAAGTAAGCATCTGCAAGGAGAGCCGCTATTTCGGGCGTGATATATTTCCTGCCTTGCAGCACAAACTGCATGGCCCTTATCAGCTCATCCGGCACGGTGTCTTTGCTCAGGTACCCATTTGCCCCAGCCCTTATTACCCTCACCGCATTCCTCTCTGGGAGCGACATGCTCAATATAATAATGGGTACTTTGTTGCCTGCATCCCTTATATGTTTAATTATTTCTATAACAGGGGGGCCTGGCATAAACAAATCTGTAATAACAATATCGTATTTATGCTGCTCCAATGCGTCTTTCAGCTCACCTGCGTTGCTTTTTTCTGTTATTTCAGCAGATGGGTACGATTGTTTCAATAATAATACCAAACCTTGGCGTATCATGGAATGGTCGTCTGCCAATAAAATTTTCATTACCTTATTTTTAATATTTATCCTGTTATGATACCGATGATGCAATGATTTGCATGACACTAATGATTACAAAACCTGACAAGAAAGACTCCCTCATTTACGAGGTGCTTTTCGCCACAAGAACACAATAACACGAAGAAGCACAAAAAATAAACGAAGTTTGGAGAGTGATACATAACATACTGATGGTTCTTATTCTTCTTCTCTCATTTCCTTCGTGCCGCTTTGAGCCTTTGTGGCGAAAAATACCTGTAAGGCAACTTTTTTAGTCTAAATGGTGTTGTATGCCATATTTTATCATGTCTGCATCGCCCTGGAGGTTCATTTTCTTTTGTATATGTACTTTGTGAGACCGTACGGTGTTGATGCTAATAAATAGCTTCTCTGCAATTTCTTGCATGCTTGTGCCCTCTATCAACAACTTGAATATCTGGTATTCCCTGTCTGATAAATTCTCATGTATATTGGCTTTCGATTTGTTTTCATAAGAAGATGCCAATATTTCAGCCACTTCAAGGTTCAGGTACTTTCTGCCACTTAATATTTGATTGATGGCTATAATCAATTCGCCAGCGATGCTGTCTTTTGTTAAATACCCCGAGCTGCCAGCAGTGATACAGCGGATAGCATATTCCTGCGCAGGATACATGCTCAATATTAATACAGGTATCTTAGGCGTATGGGCTTTTATTTGTTTCAATACATCCAGGCCTGATTGGCCTGGGAATGACAGGTCTGAAATAATAATGTCCCACTTCCCTTTAATGGTTTTTTTAAAAAGATCTACCGTATTGTCCACCTCTTCTATCTCAGCAGTAGGGTATGCTTCTAGCAATATGCAACGCAATGCCATCCTTACAAGTTGGTGGTCGTCGGCAAATAAAATTTTCATAAGTAGTTTTTTTCTGTAATAAATAGTATTGACATGATTGGATTTTAATTCTTAGTTCGCTTAAATTAGTTACAAATTGAAAAAACAAAAGCAGCAAGCAATCAAAATTTGGTTTTCAAAGGTTCACGTGTCATATTTTCATGATAAAGGTATGCACTATTAGTTATTTCTGCCACAAGGAACGTGGAATATTGATGTAGTATTAAAACTACAACATATTTTTGGCGAAAAATATCTTGTTACTACTCTCTACTTTTTTTGCAAAAAAGGCACGAAGGCTCTAAGCAACACTAAGAAAAAAAGAAGAGAATAAAGGCTCAATGCTTTGTATTTTTCTAGGCTTAAAACTCTGTGATTCTATGCGTCTTCGAGCCGCTGTGGCAGATTAATCAAACTTACGCCATCTTGGTAACGAAAAAGTTAATTGCATCCCATGTAATTTGTATCTTTTACATTACTTACTTTGCATCTTATGCAGCAGTACCAAGCACTTCTTCAGCACATATTAGATAATGGGGTTTCTAAAACAGACCGTACCGGCACCGGAACGCTAAGTTGCTTTGGCTACCAGATGCGGTTCAACCTGAAGGATGGCTTCCCGATGGTAACCACAAAAAAATTGCACTTAAAAAGTATTGTGCACGAGTTGCTCTGGTTTTTAAAAGGTAGTACCAACATTGCCTACTTAAAAGAAAATGGCGTAAGTATATGGGACGAATGGGCAGACACAAATGGCAACCTTGGTCCAGTATATGGCAAGCAATGGCGCAGCTGGCAGGGCGCAAACGGCCAAACAATAGACCAGATAACCGACGTGATTAACCAAATAAAAAAAACGCCAGACAGCAGACGCCTAATTGTAAGTGCTTGGAACGTGGCAGAACTGCCAGAGATGGCACTAATGCCGTGCCATGCACTTTTCCAGTTTTATGTTGCCGATGGCAAACTTAGCTGCCAGTTGTACCAGCGCAGTGCCGATGTTTTTTTAGGGGTGCCTTTCAATATTGCCTCTTATGCCCTGCTTACTATGATGGTAGCACAGGTCTGCGGGCTGCAATATGGCGATTTTGTACATAGTTTTGGGGATGTACATTTGTACAATAACCATCAAAAACAGGCTGAGTTATTGCTTACCCGTTTGCCTTACCCTCCGCCTACCATGCAGATAAATCCAGCAATAATGGATATTTTTGGGTTTAAGTATAGCGATTTTTCCCTGCTGAATTATCAGCACCACCCATCCATAAAAGCACCGGTAGCAGTTTAGGAATTTGGAATTATAAGTATGAATTATGAGTTAAGTAGGCAATTTAGCCTGCCAATTCATATATAACTCATAATTCATAACTCATAATTTATAACTTATAATTAAATGATTATAACTCACATAGTAGCCGCATCGGAAAATAATATTATTGGCAATAATTACAAATTGCTTTGGGTATTGCCAAATGATACTCGTTTTTTTAAAAATAAAACATGGGGGTTGCCTGTGGTCATGGGTCGCAAGACTTTTGTAAGCCTTGGCAACAAGCCTTTGAACGGCCGTTTAAATATTGTGCTTACACGGCAAACTGGCTTTGAGGCAGCAGGGGTAAAAGTGGTGCAAGAAATGCAGGTAGCAATTGACTTTTGCAAGCAGGAAGATTATAAAGAGCTAATGGTGATTGGGGGAGGCGAGATTTATAAACAAACCCTTGCTATTGCCAATAAGATATACCTAACTAGGGTGCATGCCATAGTGGAAGGCGACACGGCTTATCCAGCATTGAGCCCTTATGAATGGAAATTGGTTTTTGAAGAAAGCTTTGAAGCCGATACAAAACACCAGTATGCTTATAGCTTTCAAACATGGGTTAGAAAATAGGGCGAGATGTTTAAATAAAATATATGGATTTTATAGATGTTGGTTATGCTTACCTAGCCCCTATTTTACTACTAGCTTTGCTTTTTGGCAAGCCCCAATACCCAAACTACATTAAAAGTATATTGGCTACGCTGAATATTTGCCTGTTATTTTTTTTTATAAACCAATGCAGGGAATATTATGGGCTGTACCAATTTGCAAAAGCTTTTGGCATGGAGGTTTCCATAAAAAGCTTGTTGCGGTTGTTTTCAACCAATATCCCCTACGCAGTAAAAAACCTGTTGCTATGGTTGACGCCACTGTGTTTTATATCTAGAAAACTAGATTCCAGTACCCTGCTCAGTATCTTTGTAGTGCTTTTGCTTTGGTGGGATGTATTGTATGGAATGGCTACCAGGCAGGTTTATACTATTCCCGGTGCTATATACAACACTGCTTTATGCCTTGCATTGAGGTTTATATGTCTTGTAGTAGGCATGTATGCATTACTTTGGCTTTGGAAAAAGCTGCCACATCAAGCATGAGATAGCATTGACACAAAGGCACAAAAACTATAAGCAGCACTAAGAAAACAATAAAAAGAAGGAAAAAAAGAAGAAAGGGGTAAATGCTTTTTTTCTATTCCTTATCCCTTTGTACTTCTTTGTGCCTTCGAGTGTTTGTGGCAAAATAGCAATGTTGTTATTTTCCACGCCAAGTATCCAACAATTGATGGGCATCGGGCGTCAACCTAAATGTAAACACGCCAGCTATCATTATGCTGGAAAAAAGAATGGCTTTGGCAATAATAGCTATCCAAAGATTATGGAACAAGCTACCTGCCCAATATGCAATGGCAAAGCCCCCTGCGGTGAGCAGTAGGGTAGCAACTGTTTTCATATCGAAAGGCTGCATGTTGAACTTGCGACGGATAAACTCGAAGCGGATATAATTATACACGCAAAATGAAATCAACTGAGCATAAGCCGAACCTATAATACCAAAGCTTTTAATAAGGAAATAGTTGGTGGGGAGAATTAATAAAATCATTATTAGGCCACTATAAAAGTCGAACCGCCAGTGGGCAGAAGTTATTATAACCATTCCATTCACGCCTGTGCCAGCGTCAATAATCCTTACAAGCCCTAGTATTATCATGGCATCAATGCCTGCTAGATAGCTTGTTTTCAGGTTGAAGGCAATAATGGCATCAGATGCATTTAACACTACATTGCCATAAATGAATAAACTTGCCAGCAACATATTAATGCAGCTACGGGTATAAATGCGGTTTACTTCTTTTACATTTTTATCTTTCCATGCCTGCGTAAGTGCGCCAATGCTGATGGCTTGAAGGCTGCGTTGCGGCACTTGCACCAGGTTTGCCAAGTATTGAGCAAGCGTAAATATGCCGGCAGCACTTAGGTTTACAAGGCCACCTATAAATATGCCGTCAACAGTTTGCCCCAGCACTGAAATAACTGCCCCGCTAAACATAAGGGCTTGCATCCACACCATTTTTTTCCAGAACTTCTTGGTAACCCTGCTAATGCTAAAACAAGCAGAAAATTGTTTATTCCTCACTATATAAACCAATAGCATGAGGAAAATGGCTAGGTACAAAAAAGAAAATAAATAAATAAACCAATGGAAATCGATTACTTTGAGATAATACAAAGCAATTAAAACACTTGTAATTATCCTTAGTACAGTTTCCTTTAGGAAATTGGGTACTACTGTTTTTTGCAAAACCGTGGAAAACGCTTCTAATATGGAAAACATTAGCAAGCCAAATCCAAAAGGAAAAACCCAGAAATAATAGTCTAGGAAAAGTTGCCCACCTTTGCTAAATTTCCGTATCATGAAATTTTCAAACACAAAGCCTAAACCAAGGATAATAAAAAAACCAACTAGGCATGCGCAAAAAACCCATGTGATTAGGTCTATTTCCTTAGCGGGCAGATTGTCTTTGTAATATGGGTAAAATTTATAAATAACTGAGATAGAGCCTAGGCTGGCAAAGGCGCAAATATTTTGCCCAAAATCGAAGAAAAAGCGGGTAAGCCCAAATTGTGCCTCTGTAAAAGCACCATTCTTGGTATAAAAATAAATATTGATAGCTCCAATAAGAAAGCCAATGTATAAAAGGATGCCCGAAGTAATTGCCTGTTTCCTGATTGTTGCCATGAAATAAGAATTTAGAATTAGGAATTAGAAATTATTGGTTGCCACCGACGACTTATGACTGAACACTAGTCACTTACCTAAACTGGATTGCTTTTACGGGCTGCATTTTTTTTACTACTAATGTTGGTACAATAAGCGAAAGGAAACAGACAAAAGCAGTTGCCACACACACAGCCGCTACCTGCCAGCCAATAACAAGCATGGGTGCATAAGAAACATAATACGAAGTTTCGTCTAGGTGGATAAAATGGGTAGTTTCTTCTAGCCAGCAAATCCCAAGCCCTGTTACCAGCCCAACACATATACCAGACATGGTGATAAGTGTGGCGTAGTACAAGAAAATTTGTTGTATATGCCAGTTTGGTGTGCCAATTGCTTTTAAGATGCCAACCATTCTTGTCCTTTCTAAAACCAGCACCAGCAAGCAGGTGATTAAATTGATAATAGCCACGATGGCCATGATTACAAAAACCACGTTCCTGTTTACATCCTGTATATTTAACCAGTCAAATATGTTGGGGTAAATTTCTTTTGTGCTCCTGCTTACCCATTCTGGAGGCAAGTTGTCAGACAAGCGGTTGCTGATTGTATCCATCATTTTATAATCGGTTAAAAAAATTTCATAGCCGCCAATTTGTGTGGGCAGCCAGTTATTTAACCGTTGCAGCAATTTTATATCAGCTATTACAAAAAGCTTGTCATATTCTTCAATACCTGTTTTATAAATGCCAGCAACAACCAGTTTTCTGTAAGTGCTGCTTTCGCCTTGTTTTGAAGCAATAAAATGCATCCTTATGGTGTCGTTTACTGCTACATCCAATGAATTTGCAATAGGTTCTGATATTAAAATTTCTTTACTGTAGCTGGTGTCGTTAAAATGTATCCAATGTCCTTTTTTCATGAAGGGAGCCAAGCGGCTGCCTTGGTAGCTAGCCGCTACCCCTTTTACCAAAACGCCTTCAATTGATTTGTTTTTTTCAAGCACAGCGCTTTTCGTGGCATATTCATCTACATGTGCTACCCCATTTTGTTGTTGGATAATGTGCAAAATAGAGTCGTTTTTAAGGATAGGGGTTTCTTCTGCAACCAGCGATTTGCTGCCTTCAAAATGCTGTGCATGAATATGCCCCCAGAAACTAAACACTTTTCCACTTACAGTTTGTTGAAAACCATTTACAAAAGCCAATGTAACAATCATGGCCATCACGCTTAGGCCAGTAGCAGCTATAGACAAGTGGATAATGAACTTGGAGAAAGACTGCTGCCTGTTGAAAGCGATTTTTTTGGCAACTATAAAGCTGATGTTCAAAAGAAGGTTTATTTTTTGAATCGTAAAAATAGAGTTGTTTCTTTAATAGTTTGCATTAGCTTTTGAATAGGCGTAAAATTACTTCCCTTTCTGCCACCACAATTTTGAATAAGATAGTTAAACCTATGTAATGGTTGAAGTTTAGGTAAATGACATAGCCAGGTTTTGCATAAGGCAAGGAATCGATTAGGAAGGGAATTCCCTTTTTTATAAAAATAAAATTAATTAAAATTGAAAATTTTTCATGTAACGAGGATGGATAAATATACTAAACATGTATAAAAAAAGATAGTGATAATGAGTATTTTGGGTTGGTATTTGCTGCATAAATTGGCGAAACCTTAAAAAAAAATTTACTGAAAGGGTAAAACAATTATATTTGCTTCAAGCTCTTAGGAAATCAAACTGAATCCGATTTAAACACCAATTGGAAATTTTATGTACTGTTTTTTAAATAAAAATCATTTTAAAAAATTTTGTGCTAACATTAAAATTGCATTTTTTAACACCATTTCATGAAGCATTTTATTAGTGTTCGAGGTTTTGACTTTTTACTTATTCTTCTAGTCATTGTTTTCTTTCCTTCTTGTAGAACGTATAAAAATATCCCTTATTTCAAGGATGTGCCTGATTCTACTAGTATTAATGTAAAAACAGCTGAGTTTTACGAACCTTTAATACAATATGACGATATTATTTTAATATCTATAAACACCCTTGATGCCGCAAGTGCTTCTGGGCTTGGTTTAGGAGGTGGTGTTTCTGGAAGTGGCAATAGCGGTGCAGGTGCGGCTTCAATGATGTCGAGTGGAAGTACAACTGCGATTACTTTACCCGGGTCATCATCTTACAGGGTAGACAAAACTGGAACGATAGATATGCCGCTTATTGGAAAACTAACAGTATCTGGTTTAACAACTAGTAAGGTAAAAGATTTAGTTCAGGCTAAGGTTTCTGAATATTACAAGTCTCCTGCTGTTGATGTAAGGTTTGCTAATTTTCATGTTACAGTATTAGGGGAGGTAGCAAAGCCCTCAACTTATGTATTTGCTAATGAAAAAGTATCTGTGTTGGATGCCTTAGGGCAAGCAGGTGATTTGACTATTTTTGGTAAAAGAGAAAATGTATTATTGATAAGGGATTCTGCTGGAGTAAAACAATTGACAAGGATTAACCTGAATTCTAAATTCTTTTTATCATCATCTTCATCCTTTTTCTTAAAACAAAACGATGTTATTTATGTTGAACCTGTAACTGCTAAAATTGCGAACCTAGACGCAGCCCAAACAAAAAATTATACAATTCTTACTGCAATAATATCCCTGCTTATTGTTATTTCAACTAGGATAAGATAACTTAATAAGAAATTATTAGTTTCTTTTAACACAAATTAATTTTTTTAAAGAATAAATTCATGACAAAAAATAATTTAACTTTAAATCAGGAAGATAGTATAGATTTTAAAAAAATACTTTCTACTTTTTTATACAACTGGCCTTTATTCCTACTAAGCACAGTATTAGGATTACTTTTAGCTTTAATAGTGTTAAGGTATTCAACTCCAATGTATAGCATACATGCAAAATTGCTAGTAGCGGACGATGACAAACAAAGTTCTCTTTTTGGAGGGAATGACGTGGCAAAAGACTTTTCTTCTTTGCTTGGTACCAAAAGTAGTGTTGATAATGAAGCTGAGGTGTTAAAGACAAGGGATCTTACCGAATTAGTGGTAAGAAAAATGAACTTATATATAAAATATGGGCATCAGGGAAGGGTTTTAGATGCAGAAATGTATAAAACTTTGCCTTTTTTCGTAGATGTTATAAATATACCTGACACCATTGGGAATGGAGGAATGGTTTCCTTGAATATAGTGTTTGGAAGCGCAGATAAAATAACATTAATAGACAAAAAATCAAATTTCTTACTTCAATCTAAATTCGGTGATACTATTTCTTACAAAAAGATTAAATTTATTGTATTAAAATCTGGGCTTGCTTTTGAGCCACTAGATTATCAATTTTATATATCAACAATAGATAAATCTGTTGCAGAGCTAAATGATAAGCTTGAAGTAACTGTAACTAACAAGCAAGTAACAACCATAGACTTAGGATTGAGATGCAACATCCCCCAAAAAGGGGAAGACATACTTGCAACCCTGATAAATGAATATGTACAATTGAACCTAAATGAAAAAAACAGGATTGCTGATAGCACTATAGAATTTATTAACGATAGGATTATTGTTGTGAGCAAGGAACTTGAAAGTATTGAAAAAGATATAGAAGGGTTTAAACAAAATAACAAACTTGCGGACATCTCTTTACAATCAAAGGTAATTATAGATAATGCTGGTGATTTAAACAAAGACAAAAATTTAGCTGAGGTAAAAGTAAATGTAGTACAAAACATGATTGAGTATTTGCAAGATCCTAAAAATGCAAATAGGCCAGTGCCGTCTATGGTATCGGATGACCCTAGCTTCTTAGCTTTAGCTGAAGGATATAATCAGTTGCAGATGCAAAAAGATAAGTTACAGCTTACAAATACCGAAAAAAACCCAGCCTATATTAATCTTCTCGGCCTTATAGCAAATAGTAGGCTAGACATGTTAAAAAATCTTTATAATCAAAAGAAAACTTTTACAACTGCCCTTGATAAAATTAAAACACAGGATAAGTATTTTAGTAGTCTAATTAATAAAGTGCCTTCAATAGAAAGAACTTTTCTTGGGTTGTCTAGAACTCAATCTTTGAAACAAGAACTATATCTTTTTCTCTTGAAAAAGAAGGAAGAGATGGCGGTAACAAAAGCCTCTAATATTGCTAGTGCAAGGATGATTGATAGGCCAAAATCAGAAATTGCCCCATACAGCCCAAAGAAATCGATTATAGTTGTAATCGGATTATTTTTTGGGTTCTTTTTCCCTGTTGCATTCTTTTCCTTGAAAAACTTATTGAACAATAAAATATTAACCAGGGATGATATTACAACCAATACAAGTGCTTCTATCATATCCGAAATACCGCATAGCAAAAGCAATAAAAGCATAGTTATTGACGATAAGTCAAGGACAATCATATCAGAGCAATTCAGGTCGTTCCGTACAAACTTGCAGTTTATTTTAAGAGAAGATAAAACGCCTGTTATATTGTTCACTTCTTGTATCAGTGGGGAAGGCAAGTCGTTTATTGCATTGAACTTAGCAAACTCTTATGCCATAACAGGTAAGAAAGTTTTATTGATGGAATTGGATTTAAGAAAACCAAAACTGTCTAAGAACCTTGGCCTTGAAAACGTAATAGGGTTTTCTAATTATATAGCTTCTGCTGATATAAAAATGGAAGATATTATCATACCTACTGAAATAAATAAGAACTTGTTTCTAATCCAGTCTGGTATTATACCTCCAAACCCTTCAGAACTATTGATTAGTGAAAAGGCCAATAACCTGTTCAACACATTAAAAACGATGTTTGACATCATTATCTTTGATACCCCACCTATTGGATTGGTTACGGATGCCCAAATTTTATCAGCCCATGCCGATATAAGTTTATATGTAGTAAGGCAAGGATATACATTTAAAAATCAACTAGAAGTAGTAAACGATATTGTTGACAACAAGAAGTTCAATAATTTTTACTTGGTAGTAAACGATGTTAAAAATGGTGCTTCTTACAAGTATGGCTATGGTTATGGATACGGCTATGGTGGTAGTTATGGCTATGGTTATGGCGGCACATATGGTGGTGGCAAAGGCTATGGATATACAGAAGAGGAAGCTTCGTCTAAGAAGTCAGGGTGGTTATCAAAACTATTTGGTAGCAAATAAGGATAAAAATAGCTGATATTTTCGGTTAATATATCATACCTTAATGTAAGCATAAATATAAAACCTATTTTAATTTTTAATTAAAATAGGCAATTTGAAAAAGAGTAAAAAACAGTTGATATAATTTATATCAACTGTTTTTTACTCTTTTAGTTTTGTTTTACGGGACTTTTGCTTTTGCAAAGGGATAAACCAAAGAAAAATCGAGTGAAATGGTACAAGTTATTGCTTTTATGCCTGTTTGGGTTGGTAGCAAGTTAATTCCTTTTAAAAATATAAAACTTTTTTGTGGCAAACCACTTGTTTATTGGAACCTGGTTGCATTGCAAAACTGTAATTTAGTTGATAAAGTAATTGTGGCTACCGATGCTGATATTATTGAAGAAACGGTTTTGAAATTTGGCTTAAACAAAGTATCTGTGTACAGGCTTAGTGCTGAAAAAGCAAGAAGCACGGATAGTGCCGAGAGCATAATGCTTGAATATTTGGATACAAGCCAATCAACAGCAGCACCTATGGATTTGTTTATGTTGGTAGAAGCTGCGGCACCCTTAACGGAAACAACACACTACACCGAAGCTATACGGCTAATGAAATACCAGAATTATGAGTCTTTACTTTCATGTGTTGCAATCAAGCGTTTCTTTTGGACAAAGGATGGGAAGCCTAAAAATTATGACCACAATGCAAGACCTAAACGGCATGACTTAGATGGCGAATTGATGGAAAATGGGGCGTTTTATATTAATTCAGTAGAAAATATACGCAAATACCAAAACAGGATTTCAGGCAACATTGGTATTTACTGCATGCCCGAACACAGTTTTGTTGAGCTAGAGGAAGAAGATGATTGGCCGCAAGCAGAACGGATGATGAAAAAATATGTTTTGCCTAAATTGAAAAACAAGGTGAAATTATTTTTGACTGACGTTGATGGGGTATTAACAGATGCAGGGATGTATTATTCGGAAAATGGGGTGGAATTGAAGAAATTTAATACACACGATGGGATGGCGTTTGATTTGCTGAGAAAAGCAGGTATTAAAACGGGCTTTGTTACTTCTGAAGATACACATATTGTGGCATGGCGGGCTAAAAAGCTAAAAGTTGACTACCTCTACCAAGGTGCAAAGTATGGAGGCAAGCTTGAAGCAGCACTAGCTATATGTGCGGAAGAGAAAATTGATATTACAGAAGTAGCATACATAGGCGATGATATAAACTGTATCCAATTGCTTAGTTCAGCAGGGCTAGCGGCTTGCCCCTCGGATGCAGTTGCCGAGGTGAAATCAATTAGCGGTATCCATATCCTTAATACGAAGGGTGGCGATGGGGTAGTTAGGGAATTTGTAAATAAGATTTTAGCTAATGAATTGCCTTGATAATTTTATACTTTTTTGGCTTGCGCATTATAAGAAGAATAATACAATGGCGAATATGATTTTACCCTTAATTTTACATCCCTGCCCGGATGGCGAAATTGGTAGACGCACTGTGTTCAGGTCGCAGCGTTCGCAAGGATGTGTCGGTTCGAATCCGACTTCGGGCACTTTAAAAAACACGGAAAATATCCGTGTTTTTTTATGCCATTCGTAGTAAGATGAAATTCGGCAACATTGCCGAAATCAGAAACTTTAAAAACCCTTAAATTTTTACCCTATTTTTTGTTAAAGCCCTTGTTTGCTATTTAAACCTTCGCTTACTTTATTGCTCTTTTTAGAAACAATTAAATAAAATGATTATGAAAAGAATGCTTGCCCTGCTTTTGGCAACCGGGATGTTTGCCTTAGCTTCAAATGCACAAGATGCCCCGCCACCGCCACCAACAGGAAAACCACCGATGATGATGACCAAGGAGGAGAAGGCTAAAATGAAACAAAGAAGGGATGAAGAATTGGCTACAACTTTTAAAGAAGCAGGTTTAACAGATGATCAAAGTAAACAAGCAAAAGATGCCCAAGACGATTACAACACAAAAATGCATGACCTAAAAAAAGATGCTACAATGTCTGACGATGACAAGAAAACGAAGATGAAAGACCTAAAAGATGCACAGGTCGCAAAGCTGAAAGAAATAATGGGCGACAAGTACAAAGCATGGGTTGAAAGTAGGAAGAAAATGATGCAAAGCCACATGCCACCACCACCACCGGCTCCAGCACCATAAAATCTATTGAATTAAATAAATAATAAAAGCGGATGCACGAAATTTAAAACTTTTGTGCAGCCGCTTTTTTATTGCTATTTGTCGGCACAATAATTGAACTATTGCCTATTTTGCACACTTATGGAAAAGAAACGCTTTGTTTTTATTTTTTTCATGGCAATCCTATCCTTCCAAGCTGTTTTTGCACAACAGGCGCAGGTCCTCACCGGAAGTTGGTTTAGCAATGGCACTGTGAAGGTAGATGGCGTTACCAACAACTACCTTGGGGAGTTGAAACTAGTGCAGAATGGCAGGGCAGTTATAGGCCAGTTCAATTATTATTTCAGGGATAGCCTTTTTACCAATAAGATCGAAGGTTTTTTCGACTTAGATTCTAGGTATTTGGTCATCAAGTCATTCCCCATCATGCTGCACCAATCTACCAGCACCAAAAATGGTGTTGATTGTTCCATGAGGGGGGAGTTCCTGCTGCGTGTTTCAAGGGTCGGTTCTTTTTTGGCAGGTAGTTTCAAGGCAGATGATGCGTATAAATATACTTGTCCAGACATATTGTTCAGTTTTGAAAAATCAACCGATACCATCAGTCCTATAGCACAAGCAAAAGCTGCCACGGTAGCTTCCAAGATACCAGTTGATACAATTGCCAAAGATCCCATTGCCATTGCAACGCAAAAAATGTTTGAAAACCGCCCAAAGGAATATTTCAAGGAGTTGTTTATCTCATCAGGTAAAATAAACATCGAATTGTACGACAATGGAGCAATTGACTATGACTCCGTCAGCATTTTCCTAAACAATAAATTAATTCTAAAAAAAACAATGCTTAGCTATGTTCCTATCAAGCTAACATTGCCGCTGGATAGCTTGCTGCCTTTTAACGAAATAAGTATGTTTGCAAATAATGAAGGCCAGATACCACCTAACACGGCAACGCTGGTGTTGATAGATGGCGACGATCGCTACGAATTGGAAATGAATAGTTCTTTAAACAGGACGGCCACGCTAAAGCTCTCTAGGAAAAGGCGGTAAGGTAGTCGTATATTAGTTTTTCGTTTTGCCCCTCTTTTTTGGAGAGGGGTTGGAGTGAGGTCTAAAGGTCTGCGTAATCCATCTTTATTTCCCTAGTGCCACTTTGAGCTTTCTTGCCTTCATGGCTAGAAAAACAAAAGCAACAAAAAAATCTTTCTATTTAACAAAAAAGCATTTACTTTAAAACCTGCGATTGCCTGCCAGTAAATCATTGAATCATTAAATTAAAAAAATATGGCTATACGTGTAGCAATAAACCACAAAACTACTTACAGTTACGATAGGCCGGTATCGTTGTCGCCACATATTTTCAGGCTTCGCCCTGCGGTTCATTCCCGCACGCCCATAGAAGCTTATACGCTTAAAATTTCGCCCAAGAACCATTTTATCAATTGGCAGCAGGATCCGTTTGGCAACTACCAGGCAAGGGTAGTTTTCCCAGAGCAAACCACAGAGTTGGAAGTAGAAGTAGAGGTAATTGCCGACATGGTAGTAATAAACCCCTTCGATTTCTTTGTAGAGGAATATGCCGAAAAATACCCTTTTACTTATGCTCCGCACCTGCAAAAAGAGCTGATACCTTATTTTGAAATAACTGAAGAAGGGGAGTTGCTTACCGAATGGCTTGAAAACCTGGAAGTAGCACCGGAAATGACCATTAACGACTTTTTGGTGTTTATTAACCAAAAAGTATTTCAAGACATCAAGTATTCCATCCGCATGGAAGCGGGTGTGCAAACGCCCGAAGAAACCCTTGGAAAAGCCTTGGGTTCTTGTCGGGACAGTGCTTGGCTGCTGGTGCAGATATTGCGGCATCTTGGCTTGGCCTCCCGTTTTGTGTCGGGTTATCTGGTGCAATTGACCTCTGATATAAAATCGTTGGATGGCCCTTCTGGCCCAGAGGCAGATTTTACAGATTTACATGCGTGGACAGAAGTATATATACCCGGTGCAGGCTGGATAGGCTTAGATTCCACCTCTGGCCTGTTTGCTGGTGAAGGGCATATACCTTTGGCTTGCACGCCGCACTATGCCAGTGCCGCCCCAGTGGTAGGCGCAATGGACAAATGTGAAACAGAATTTGCATTTTCCAATTCCGTTACCCGTATCCATGAGGATCCACGGGTTACCAAACCCTATACCGACCAGCAATGGGCAGCTATTGATGCCACTGGCTACAAAATAGACGAAGACCTGTTAAAAGGCGATGTACGCATGACGATGGGAGGGGAGCCAACCTTTGTATCGGTTGATGACATGGAACATGCCCAGTGGAATACAGAAGCCGATGGCTTGCACAAGCGTATCTTGGCACATGACTTGATTTTCCGCTTGCGGGAAAAATTTGGCCCCGAAGGAATGCTGCATTATGGGCAAGGCAAATGGTACCCCGGCGAGCCATTGCCGCGCTGGCAATACGGCCTGTTTTGGCGTAAAGATGGTGTACCTGTCTGGAAAAACAAAGCCTTGATGGCGTTGGAGACCAACCCAATAAAATATACCCATGTAGAAGCAGAAGCCGTGGCCAAAGAATTAGCCAGGCGGCTTGCCATAAGTACAGACAATGTAATGGCTGCTTATGAAGACGTATTTTATTTTTTATGGTCAGAAGAAAAGATACCTGTAAACATAGACCCGCTAAAAGCCAACCTGCACGACAGCATAGAACGCCGCACGCTTGCACAATTATTGAACAGGGGGCTAGACAAGCCTGCTGGTTTTGTGCTGCCGCTGGAATGGAACCATTGGAACAACAAATGGCGTAGCTGCGAGTGGATATTGAATATGCCCAATTTATTCCTTATCCCTGGCAATTCGCCTATTGGCTTACGGTTGCCGCTAAAGTCTTTGCCAGCAGTGGCTAAAGACCGTGCGCCACAAGTGGTGGAAAGGAGCTTGTTTGAAGAACTGCCCGAACTGGAAGACTACCACGAAAGTATAGAAAGCCGCTATGGCGAAGTGTCAGAACACTTGGCACCGCCTGATAGGCTGAAAGAAAACCAAGAAAAGGGGGGCGGCAAAGAAACAGCAATAGCTAAAAAAGTAGGTAAGGAAGACACTTCTGGCAAACGCCCGGAAATAAAAAAGGAAGAAGAAAAAGAAACACAACCTGAGTTTTTTGTAGATGTTATAAAAACCAGCCTTTGCGTAGAAGCAAGGGAAGGCATTATTTATATATTCATACCGCCAGTGGCGTATGCAGAGCATTATTTAGATTTAATCGCATCAATAGAAGCCACTGCTGAAAAACTTAAAATCCCCGTGCGAATTGAGGGCTACGAGCCACCAAGGGACAACCGCATGGAACGCATGGTGGTTTCACCAGACCCGGGTGTGATTGAGGTAAACATACACCCTGCCAAAAACTGGCAGGAACTGAAGGATAATATTGATACCCTGTACGACCAAGCATTTTATGCCCGCCTCGGCACAGAAAAATTCATGCTCGATGGCCGCCACACAGGCACAGGCGGTGGCAACCACATAACCATTGGCGGTGCTATACCTAGCGACAGCCCCATACTCCGCCGCCCCGATGTGCTGCGTAGTTTAATCACTTACTGGCAGCACCACCCAGGCTTGTCGTACCTGTTCTCTGGTTCGTTTATTGGGCCAACCAGCCAAGCACCCCGTTTTGACGAAGGCCGAAGCGAAAAGCTGTACGAGATGGAGATAGCTTTTAGCCAGGTGCCAGAAGGAGGCTTTGTGCCATTCTGGTTGGTGGACAGGTTGTTCAGGCATTTGCTTACAGACATCACGGGCAACACGCACCGTGCAGAATTTTGTATAGATAAACTGTTCTCGCCCGATTCATCCACTGGCAGGCTGGGCATACTAGAGCTAAGGGCTTTTGACATGCCGCCGCACAAGCAAATGAGCCTGGTGCAGATGGTGTTGATACGTGGGTTGATAGCCATGTTCTGGAACAAGCCTTACAAACACGACCTAGTAAGGTGGGGCACAGAACTGCACGACAAATTCATGTTGCCGCACTATGTGCGGGAAGATTTGATGGACGTGGTAAGGGACCTGAACGGGGCAGACTACGCATTCAATATCAGTTGGTTCGAGCCGTTTTTCGAGTTCCGTTTCCCGCATTATGGGTCTATCGACGTGCAAGGTATCCATTTAGAAATACGCATGGGCATAGAGCCTTGGCATGTGCTTGGCGAAGAAATGAGCAGCAGCGGCACCGCCCGTTTTGTAGATTCCTCACTGGAAAGGGTACAGGTAAAACTCACGGGCATGAACGAAGCCCGCTATATATTGCTTTGCAATGGGGCAAGGGTGCCTTTGCGGGCAACAACCATCCTGGGCGAATATGTGTGCGGCGTGCGCTACCGGGCATGGCAGCCGCCTAGTGCCTTGCACCCCACTATTGGCGTGGACACGCCATTGACTTTTGATATTGTGGACGTATGGAACGGCCGAAGCATAGGCGGCTGTACCTATTATGTGTCGCACCCAGGCGGCAGGAGCTACGAAACCTTCCCTGTAAACAGCTACGAGGCAGAATCGAGAAGGGTAAACCGTTTCTGGAACCAAGGCTTTACGCCAGATGCGCTGAACGAGCAATTGCCAGAAGTGTTCCTACAACCAAGAAGGGATGCCGCACAAGAAAGCCCAGCGGCAGGCGTGCAGCATTTTATCCGCCAGAACCGTGTGCCGTTCATGTTCGACCCACCACCGTTGGAAATAAACAAAGAATACCCTGCCACGTTGGATTTAAGGCAGACATGGGGGAAGAGACACCAGAAATAATTAGGAATTAATAATTAAGAATTGATATTTGGTGATGAGGCTGCCTTTTTTGGGCAGCCTTTTTTTTGTGTTGCTTTTTTAGCCACAAAGGCACAAAAACACAAAGAAGCACGAAGAAAAGAAGGTAAAAAGGTATCGATAAGGATTTTTTATTTTATCAACCTTTTTGCGTAATCCTTTGTGTCCTTTAAAGTGAAACGGTTTTTAATTCCCCTCTTGGAGGGGTGGCCGGTAGGCCGGGGTGGTTATTCCTCTTGTGCTTCTTTGCGAAAAATCTTTGTGTTCTTTGTGGTTAAATATTTTTTTGAAGCATTTTTTTTGAAGCACTTTAAAGTGCTTCAAAAAAAATGCTTCAAATTTGTTGAATGAAAATTTACCAAGAAAAAACAAACCTTGCCGAGCTACGTGATTTTTATGGCATATTGCAAAAAGACATGGCTATTTACTTGGGCGTAAGCCGTGGGCAAATGAGCAACATGGAATACGACCGCCGTTCTTGGCCAACCGACACGGTAATCAAGCAAATATTAATGGAGCCGATAAACCTGCCGCCGATGCCCGCTGCTTTGCAGGAACAGATAGATGCCTTGTACCAGCAAGACAAAGATAATTGGGCGAAAGAACAAAAGCTAGCCGCCGACAAAGCCAAGCAAATGCTGCAAACCTTGCAAACAGACATGGCCACCCTGCAACAGAAAGCACAGCAAGCAACTAATACCCTGCGCCTTGCCGCCGCTATATTGGAAAAACTAACCACCGAAGCCAGTACAACAACAGAAAAAGACCGCACCCTATGGGCTGCCCTGCAACAAAAAGCGTGGATACAACTGCGTGAAAATGGCCCCGCAGCACAAGGGAAATTGCAGGAGAAAATAGATGGGTTGTTGGTGTTTGTGGGCAAGTGGGGATAGGGGATTTTGAAAAAAAATTAGTTTCAGAAGTAATGAATTCCACTCTGGCATGGCTCTGGCCTGTACTTGCCCATTACTTATTTTCGCAATGCAAATAGCTTAGCTTCTTATAGCACTTATAGCATTAAAATAAAAACCTTTCAGCCCAAAACTTTAGAATCGTATTTATCAAGTAACGGCAAGGCACAGACCTGGAGGCCATGCGCCAGTGCAATTACACACCTGCGCTAGTGGGGTAATTAACGCTAGGTTCAGGCTGGTAGCATGCCCAGCGAGTATAAAGCGTGAAATATTTTCTACCTTTTTGGCTAGGTATAAGTAAGCATTTCTCTGTGCAGTTTATAATTGTGCTTTTTAATGTATTTTTTTAAAAAAACATCCATAGCTTTTTCAAAAATCTAATATGGCTTGTTTATTGGATGTAATACAATCCTAAATCAATATTTATGGACTGGAGAGGACTAAGGGAAAGTGATAATATAGAAGACCGCAGGGGAAGTGGTGGCTTATTGGTTGGGGGAGGCGTGATAGGTACGATAATAGCCGCAGTTATTTATTTGCTCGGGGGAAACCAGTCAGCAGTTTTGCCCCCTTCGCAACAGGCGCCAGCTTCTCAAAACACGAGAAGCATGAGCACCGAAGATGACAGTACAAAACATTTTGTAGGCGTTGTACTAGCTGAAACAGAAGATGTATGGGGTAAATTATTTACAGAAATGGGCAAACATTATTCAAAGCCCAAATTGGTGCTTTTTACCAGAAGCACACAAAGCGGTTGTGGTGGGGCTTCGTCTGCGACAGGGCCTTTTTATTGCCCCAGCGACCAAAAAGTGTATTTGGATATCTCTTTTTTCAATGAAATGCAAAACCGCTTTAATGTGGCTGGCAATTTTGCCTCGGCTTATGTTGTAGCCCACGAAGTTGGGCATCATGTACAGGACTTATTGGGAATTAGCAGCCGGGTAAGCAGGTTGCAGCAGCAAGGCAATCAATCAGAAGCTAATAAATTATCCGTAAAACTGGAATTACAAGCAGATTTCATGGCAGGCATCTGGGCTCATTATGCAAAAGACCTGCATAATAATATTAGTTTGGAGGATATTCAATCTGCTCTTAATGCTGCAAATGCAATAGGCGATGACCGTTTACAAAAAGAAGCACAAGGATATGTGGTGCCAGATGCATTTACACATGGTACTTCCAAACAAAGGATGTATTGGTTTAAGAAAGGATTTGATACAGGGGATATTAGTAAAGGTGATACTTTTTTGGAAAATTAATTCCTGTAAAGTCTTTTATTCTTTGCAATGGGTATTTGCAAAATACCGGTTTTGCAAGATCCCTGCTAGCGCACGAGACTTAATAATTAAGGGATGATGTCTCGCGCCTAATGCGTTTTCCTCGCTAGCGTACGAAACAAAAAAGAATTGCTGCTACCGCACGCCTTTGGAATATTCCCCGCTAGCACACGAGCTTAAATAAAAAGTTGGCTGCTGGTGCACGCCTGTGGCGTGTTCCCTTCGCTTCAATCCCTGCAAGTATTACATATCCCTTTTAGCCCAAACATAACATTCAGAAAGTTTCATTTTGTCGGAGGCTGGCTCCCCTCTCCCCCCGGAGAGGGGTTGGGGGTGAGGTCTAACTGACCACTGACCACTGACCACTGACCACTGACCACTGACTGCTAGCGCATGAAACAAAAAAAAATGCTGCTGGTTCACGCCACTTGCATATTGCCTCTGCTACTATCTCACCATGCGGCAAACAAGTACTGCAAGGCACAAGCGGCACGTTTACACAGCCTCACAAAATTGTGGTCTACGCTATGGGCAAACAATTTTATACCTACTTTTTGCCCAACAGCCCAAAGCAAGGTTTGCAACCCCCTATCTACTGCGTGTGTAACTTTGCTAAAAGGGTAGGAGTATAACAAGAATTACTATTTTTGAATGCATGAAACTTGATAAATATCCTGTAATTGTAGGCGAGGCTTCAATGGTTTTTGAGTTCATTAGCGAAGGCATCAATGGCAGGGTTTCAAAATTGGTTATTTATAGCGAGACACATTTGCATAATTTCTATAACTTAGGTTTCGGCGACAAGCATGAAACAACGGGTGAAATTGACGATGAAGTAGTTACTAATAATGGCGATAGCGAAAAAGTATTGGCTACAGTTGCCGCTACACTATACACGTTTACGGACAAGTTTCCTAATGCAATGGTCTTTGCAGCTGGCAGCACAAAAGCCCGTACAAGGCTTTATAGGATAGGGATAAGCAATAATATAGCAACGATTAGTGAAGATTTTGAAGTGTTTGGGCTTGTTGGCGAAAACACTTGGCTACATTTTCAAAAACAAATGGACTTTGAAGCATTTTTGGTAAAAAGAAAAAAGAAGTAACTTTACACCATGAAACAAGCAAAAAAAACAGATAAGCACCCAACCATCATAAAGGTTGATAAAACCTTAGACAAGTACCTTGAAAAAAACTTGTTCAAGGAAAAAATAGATAAAGCCAACCATGTATTAAAAACAGTGGGCATCCCTAAATTTGAACATTAGCCAACTTGTGTCCCGTCCGTTTTAGACCAAATAATTAGTGGCTTATGCCTTAGGCTAAAGGCGTATTCCCTCCGCTAAAATCTCCCCCACTAGCGCACGAAACAAAAAAGAATTGCTGCTTGTGCACGCCTTTGGTATGTTCCCCGCTAGCACACGAGCTTAAATAAAAAGCGGGCTGCTAGCGCACGGCTTTTACGTGTGCCTTCGCTTAGCTTGTTTACAGTGTACTCCCCGTTGCTGGTGCACGCCTGTGGCGTGTTCCCTTCGCTTCAATCCCTGCAAGTATTACATATCCCTTTTACCCCAATCATAACATTCAGAAAGTTTCATTTTGTCGGAGGCTGGTTCCCCTCTCCCCCCGGAGAGGGGTTGGGGGTGAGGTCTCACTGACCACTCACCACTGACCACTCGCCACTAAAATCCTATATGGGGGAAATATGCCCCCATGAGCGTCCAAAAATGCCCCCATATAGGATTGTACTTTTTTTATTCCCGTATATCCTGCCCAATTTTACACAGTTAAGCCCATCCTCCAGCTAGCAACCAGTAGGGATAGGCAATTATGCATAAAATAATTTAAAAAACAATGAAAAAAGAACGTCTATTGGCAGCATCGCTTTACATCAATTCATCTCTTACACACGAAGAAGTGGCAGGTATCGTAAACGTGTCTATTAGCAGTATTGCCCGATGGGCTCAAACCGACAAATGGAAGTTGCAGCGTACCGCTAGGCAGGTTACCGCCGAACAAATTATTGCCAACTATTATACACTCATAGCCGATATTCAGTCACAAGCCTTAGAAGAAAATCGGCAGCTCACGCCGATAGAGGTAAACAACCTGCACAAGATGGCGGCTAGCATAGAAAAACTCAATAGTAAACTTAGCCTCGGCAATTATTACAAGATACTCAACGAGTTCGCAAGCGAGCTAATGCAATACGACATAGAAGCCGCAAAAATCTTAGGTAAATACATGATGGAATTTCTGAATAGAAAAGGAAAGCAACTTGAGCCTTAGAACGCTTAAACAAGCCCCGAAAGGGTGTCGATACTACCGATGAGTATAGACATCGCATAAAATCGGGAGTCAAGATTTTACTAATAAAAAAACGCACATTTCACTTATATATCATGCACAAACAAAGCAGGTTTCACTCAAAAAGAAAGCACTTTTCACGCACAAATCACTCACTACCTTTCAAGATAAATCATTGATTATCATGCTACTAGCAAATAAAAAAGCCGCAATTTCATTTTCAGGAAAGCTTGATGCCATATACAACAGCACCAATAACCATTCTTTTTTACCCAAAAGCCCAAAGCTATTAACTTTGGAAAGCATTAAAATTGTATGAACAATAACGATAGTACAACTATAATAAAGGAGGGTGAGTATGCAGCCATACTACAACAGGCAATAGTAGAAATTCGCACAGCCCGCAAATCGAATGCCCGGCAAATGAATAGCGCTACCAATTCCGTGTATTGGAACCTAGGCAAACTACTGTTTGAAAAACAATTGGTAGAGGGATATGGCAGTGGGGTGGTGAAACAATTGTCTATTGATTTGAAGATTGAGTTTCCCGAAATGGGTTTGTCCCCACGCAATTTGTGGAACATGAAACGCTTTTATGAGCGTTATTATCAGGCTGATACAAAACTGCTACAGCTTGTAGCAGTTTTGCCTTGGGGGCATAACTTATTGTTAAGTAATAAGGTAAAGGAAGACAACCAAATAAAATTCTACGCAAAAGAAACGCTTGCCCAAGGCTGGTCAAGAGATTTGTTACTCAATACCCTAAAGATGGATACCTATTCATCAGTGGCAAATAAAAAGATACTTCAGGTGCAGCAAAGCTGTTGAGCATGAATTGTAACATCCATTTTGATGCTATTGGAGGCTTAGGCAGGTTCCTGATATTCTTTGCGCATTGTGGGGACTAGAAAATTTGCCTATTACAAGTTTTAATATTTGGTGAGGCAAGTGAGAAAAAAGGATGGTCGTAATTTCGCTAAAATTAAAGAAATTACCCCACAGGCATTATGTCATTTAGCATTTGCATAATCAATGGCTTTTCAATATAGCTGGTAATTTTTTTATTGTTGGCTGCTTTTTCTTTATCGGCAGGGTTGATAGATGCCGATAGTATGTGGATAGTAAATTTATCTTTAACTACTGGGGCCAGCTGTTCAAAAGCATCTAAGAAATCCCAGCCGGTAAACGGGTTCATATAAATATCGAGCAATAAAACCGTTTCAGGGGCAGTATCGTCTGTATAGTCGGATTTTATATGTTCCAAGGCTTCTTCCGAGTTGATGAATAATCGTATAATGCTATCGGGCAATGTTTTTTCAATAAGTATATGGCAAAGTATATTATTAATACGGTCATCATCTACTATAATGAATTTTTGAATCATCGGATATTGGATTTATGTATGGGCTACCGCTGTTTAAGACGGCAGCAATTAAAATTAGCATTACAAAATTGAAGCATGGTGTTAAAAGCATAACCGTTCTAGGATTTGAACGGCTTTCTTCAACCTTTAATTTAGCAATACTAATGTAGTACTAGGTAAAAATAATGCTTGATTGGGAATATTGAACACATTAAATTGTATTAATAGCAAATATTTTATCTTATCATGATTTCCTTTGACTTACGGATGTTTTCTTCTGTTTTGGTAATAAGCCTGATAATATTGAGATTTAATCCTTCAGCTTTGTTTTCAATTTTGCTTGCCTCAATTTTTAATATATAGTTTTCGTCAACTGCACATTTTTTATAATTTTCATCCACTATGTTATTATCTACCATAAATAAGGTAGCCTCTTTTTTCAAGTTGGTATATTTTAATTTTATTTCATTGTATGTAATCCATTTGGGTACATATTCCTTTTTTGTTGTAATAACTATTTCACCATAGTATGGTTTCTTATCTATAATTGTGTCTTTATGCTTTACATCAATAGAATCAATAAGCTTGGGGTCCAATGAACCCAAACCATAACCGCTAACAAGTTGGCCATTTACAAAATATAGCGGGTTCGGTTTTGTATTAAATTTAGCGGGAGTAAATACAGGGGGAATAGAGCCATTTTGATGCTGGGCAAATGCATTTAATGCAAGTAATAAGGATGCAATAATTAATAATGGCTTCATATTGGTATTCGTTTTATAATTAGGTTGGAAATCTACCGAGCTTAGGCTTTTGAAGATTTTTATATATATTTCTTATACAAAGTATATAAAATCCTTTTGTCTGACTCACTCATGGTGCGGGACGTATCCTGCATAAAATGCCGTTTAAATGCTATAACTGCTTTTACAGAATCTTTTGTGTCGTAGCCAATAAGCCGCAAGGCTTCTAAACTGTTAAAGTATTCAGGCACCACAAGGCTTTGCGGAATGGGATCGTACCAAAGCCCAAAACCATAAGTTGACAATAATTTCCAAGGGAAAAAAACACTGGGGTCGTCTTTTCTCGTAGGGGCTACATCGGCATGGCCAATAAAATTGGTTGTGGGTATGTTGTAGGTTTTCTTTAAGGTGTCCAAAAGGTTTAGTAAGGCATATACCTGCTGCGTGGGAAAGGGTTCCCTGCCATTATTGTCTAGTTCTATGCCGATAGAACTAGAATTAATATCTGTCACGTTCCCCCACTTGCTATTGCCTGCATGCCATGCCCTAAGGTAGTTGTTTAATAAATGGTGGATAGTGCCATCCCTGCAAATAACGTAATGTGCGCTTACCTGCGTGCGGGTAATGCTGAATGTATAAAAGGTTTGCCCACAACTATCCTGGGCGGTATGGTGGATTATTACAAAATTTGGCTTCCGCAAGTTGAAATTGGGCGTGCCAGCAGTATGTGCATCGTATAAGAGGGAATCAATAGGATTAGTTGTAGCAGGCGGAACCAGAGGCACAGGCGGCAGTTTCACAAAAAATGTGTCGTGTACTATGCCAAATGGGGGAGTGGGTGTGGTGGGTATAGGATTAGTTGCCCCAGTAGCAGCAGGGTATTGCTTGTGGCCGCAGCCCCATACAATAGCCGCAAGTAATAAAATAAGAAGTACCTTTTTTATCATGATTCAGGTTAATGCGTAGCAATATACAAAAAAAAGCCTCTTAAAACTTACAGGGTTCAAAACACTTTAAAGGTTTGTACCTTTAATTAGGCACCACCAGCTTATTGTTGTTCCCATTTAGTTCAGCCAGTCGCTTTGTAGGATCTATTTCTATGCTTTTCAATTCAGTAATACTACGATTGGTTGTAAATTGGTATTCTGGGTTGGTCCATTTCCATTCTTGCTCAACTGTTCGTGGCAAGTTGTTCTCAGCAGGCTTAGCCCCATACATTAGGCTTAGGGGTATATAATGCAGCTCTTGTGTGCCATCTTTAAATGTAAGCAATACATCTATGGGCATGGGCATTTTCCCAATGCGTTTTAGTGTAACTTGTGTTTTATTATTAACTAAGTCAATATTGCCAATGGCATAATCTATTGTCTTGGTGCTGTAAACCCAATACTCCTTGTACCATTGCAAGGCCATGCCGCTTACTTTTTCGGCTATGCGCACAAAGTCGTTTGCATTGGGGTGCTTGAAACGCCACTGGTTGTAATATTCGTGCAAAATAACATCTAGCACGCTATCCCCAACAATATAACCTAGCTGGGAGAGGAAAACCGATCCTTTGTTATAAGCCGCATCAGAATAACCAAAATTGGTATTGAAATGGTCTGCGTGGGTGGTCAAAGGTTCTTCGTAAGGGCTTGACGCTAAGTCGAAATAACTGGCATAACTTTCTGCGTGCCTTAATGGCAAGCTGTTTTTCTCTTTTTCATTTTTGGCTGCTATTTTTGCTTTTGTGGTATTACTGGTGTAGGGCGACACGGCAGCCCAGTTGTTGTTGTAATAACTGGTTACTTCGCCTTCAGCATAAGTGGTAAAGCCTTCATCCATCCACGCAAATAGGCTTTCATTGGTGCCTAGCAGGTGTTGGTACCAATTGTGCATCCATTCATGAAAAACCCCGCCCAAGCCCGGGCCACGCAGCAAGGTAGCCATGGCATACTCCATCCCCCCATCGCCGCCTTGTATAAATGAATATTGCGGGTAAGGGTATTTGCCAAACCTTTTTTCTATAAATGGCAATACTTTCTCGGCGCTCCACAAAACATTGTTCCAAAGGCTATCGGTTTGTTTAGTCCCTTTCTTGTAAAAGGCATTTAAAACAACATCGCCTATTTTTTTAGATAAGTGTATATAATCGGGGTCTGCCGCCCATACGAAATCGTGTATGTTTTCGCCTTTAAAGTTCCAAGTGATGGTGTTGCTTTTTATAGCAGGCACTTTTGTACCATTGTCTTCATACCCAAAACCAATGGCATTTGGGTTTTGCAACATGCCTGTGGCAGCAACCATATAGGTTTTGTCAAGCGTTATTTTCACGTCATAATCGCCCCAAACGCCATAAAACTCACGGGCTATATAAGGGTTGGCATTCCAGCCTTGGTAGTCGTATTCCACCATTTTAGGGTACCATTGGCTCATGCTATATCGTATGCCCTCTGCATTGTCCCGGCCGCTACGGCGTATTTGTATGGGTACTTGTGCTTCAAAAACCAAGTCAAAGGATACTTTGCTTTTGGGCAATATTGGCTTGCTCAGTTTTACTTCCAGTATGGTTTCATGGCCTATCAGCTTTTGCTCAACCCCATTTATTTTAATGCTTTGCACATGCTGGTAGCCAATTTGGTCGTCGGTCAATTTGCTGATACGGTCTTTTACCCTGCTGTCCCAGTCTAAAATAGGGTTGCCTTGCCTGTCTGTGCCAAAACTGGTTTTGCCCAGCTCCCTGCTGCGCACATCCATGCTGCTGTTTGGCTGGAAAGCATTCCAGTACAAATGGAAGAATATCCTGTTAAGCGTATCGGGCGAATTGTTCCAATAATCTATTTGCTCTGTACCAGAAAATCGGTTGGTGGTCACATCTAGCTGCACGTTGATGCCATACTTAATATACTGCTGCCAACGGTCGGGCTGGCCAATAGAAACAAGATAGAAAACAGAACACAATAAAAACGCCATCGATCCCGCCTTTGCCATAGATACATTTTATTTTAGTAAAGTAACAAAGATGAGTAATTCAAAGCATATCATATATCACTGATTAAATGATTTGCATGATTTTAATGATGGGAGCCTTGGATTTATAGCGTTGTTACTACTCACCATCTAGTTAAACAGTAAGCCTTACTATTTAACTATGCGGTGCGTAATCAATTTTGCTGGGTTACCCGCATAAGTACCAGGCTTTTTAATATTTTTTGTTACCACTGCACCTGCACCAATTACTACATTGTCGCAAATAGTTACGGGAAGGATGGTGGCATTGCTGCCAATGGATACATGGTTGCCAATGTGGGTTGGTTTCCAAAGCTCTTTTTGCCCATTGGCGGGCTCGCCAGTGCTAAATAAGTCATTGATAAACATTACCCCATGGCCAATAAAACAATTATCCCCAATGGTTACCAGCTCGCAGATAAAACTGTGCGATTGTATGCGGCAGCGTTTGCCTATTGTTACGTCTTTCTGTATTTCGGTAAATGGGCCTACAAAGCTATCTTGCCCTATGGTGCAGCCATATAAATTTACAGGTTCAACTATGGTTACGTTCTCCCCAAAACTGACATCTTTTATACCAACTGAAAGTTCCTTGTATTGCATGGAGTGCTTTTAATTAAAGCAAAGATGATGTGGTTGTTTTAAATAAGCTATTATATTTTAAACCCAACACCAATGCCCCATGTACGGTATTTGTTGTTGTCGTTTGCACTATTGTTTGTTTGGGTTGAATTGATTTTTGTAAGCCCTAAACCATAGTTAATACCCAGCATAAAGTTCTTGAATTCTATGCCCCCGCCGAAGTTTAAACCAAAATCAAACCTTTTTAGCTTGTCGTACGAAGCATCTTCCTGCGCTGAAGTAGTTGGATTGTCGTTGTTGTACTTAATATCTGATGAGGAGTTCGTAACAACTCCTCCAATATTTGTTTCGGAAGTTGACCTGCCACTTAACCCCATTTCAACATAGGGGCCGCCTGCTACAAATAGCCTTGTATCTGGCGCTAATGGGAATTTAATTGCAAGGTTTAGCGGCACTTGCAAATAAAGGGGACGGAAGCTAGACTTTACATAATTACTTGTTGTGCTACTGGTAAAATAGGTATTGGATTTTGCACCCTGCCCATTGAGCAACAACCCTGTTTGTACAGAAACTATAGAAGCTACTGGTATATCTGCAATAAAACCTGCATGGAAACTGCTAAGCCCCTTGGCATCATTTACGCCTCCATTGTCATTTATTGAAATATTGGCGAGGTTGTAACCACCCCTTAGGTAAATGCCTCCCGGATTTGACTTAGATTCGCTTGCTTCTGATTGTGCTTGTGCATTGCCTATTACTGCTGCAACAAAAATTGCCATTGATAATGCATACTTTTTCATAATTCATATTTTACATGTAATATTCCTAAATATGTGCCAATGGGTAAAATAGACAAAAGCAGGTGCAATAAATAACACTTTTGGTATGAAAGACAAAAATTGTGTGCAAGATGTTCTACAAAATAGAATGGTTAGAAGTATGTTGCTGTTAGATTTTGGCAACTTTTGGAAAGTTACCCAATCAACAATGGGCGGCATCGTATATTTTATGGATAATCTCAACAGTTTTCAAGGCATCAAAAGCACTAGTAGCCATGATAGCCCCATTTTGTAAAACATCTATTACATTTTCATACACCTTGTCGTGGTTGCTCATACTACCAATATAAGTGCCATAATTGTTGGCATCGTTTCCTTTGGGCAGGTTTTCAAATTGAAACCCTTCTATATTTTGATAGGCTAATTCATTAAGGTATTGGCCGCCAATTTTTACCGTGCCTTTTTCTGCAAAAATGGTAAGGGAACCCTCCATGTTTTGCTGGTGGCTATTAACCGTGTAATTTATAGTGCCGATAGAACCATTACAAAATTCCATTGCTACTACTCCTGTGTCCTCAAAATCAATTACTCCTTTGTGGGCAAAATTGCCCGTGAGGGCAAAAACTTTTTTCACGTCCCCATTCATCCAATACAATAAATCTATAAAATGGCTGAACTGTGTAAACAATGTGCCGCCATCCATGTCTTTTGTGCCTTTCCAACTGTTTTGATAATACGCTTCGTCCCTATTCCAAAAACAGCTTAACTGAAGGCTGTATATTTTCCCCAATATGCCTTTGTCTATGGCTTCTTTAACGGCGGCAACGGGTGGGTTGAACCTGTTCTGCTTGATGGCAAATAAAAATTTATTGGTACTTGCAGCAGCAGCTATCATGGCTTCGCAATCCTGCACGGTAATAGCCATGGGTTTTTCTACCAATACATGAAAACCAACTTGCAATGCCTGGATACTGTGGGCTGCATGAAGGCCATTAGGGGTGCATATTGCTATAACATCGATGCTTTCTTCGTTGCTTAACAAATCTTCTATGGCAGTATAGGCCTTGGCATTGTGTGTTACTGCTAGTTGATGGGCTTTTTCTGCTATTGTATCGCAAACGGCCACCAATATGCCTAAGCGGCCTATATGCTTTGCATGGCGTGCTGCAATCCTGCCACAACCGATAATGCCAAATTTTATTTTATCCATTGTCTAATCAAGTGTAGTAAAGGGGCTGCAAGTAAGGAAATCTTCCTACTCAGATGCAAGTTGAAGCAATTAGCCACGAAGGCAAGAAAACACAAAGAGGCACAAAGTTTTAAGGTAATAAAAAAAAGAAATTCATGGCTTTGTGGCAAAAAAATACCTAGTACTTACCAACTTTTTTATTTTTAATAAACCTTTATCAAGTTTGTAACCATATTAAGATTAGCACATCCCTCATTTATGCAAACAACTTTTTTACTCATTTTTTCACATCCAATTACCCAATTTGCTCCAGATGTGCCACCGAAAACTCTACCACCATTACTTGCCCTAGGCTTTGCAGTTGCACATATACTTTTTTCCTGCCTTCCCTTAGCACAGTGCCTTCCTTGTCCATAAAAACGCCCTGTGTTATTTTTACTTTGGTATCAGTTCTAAAGCCTTGCAAGGTCCGCAATTCTACCTTAGCATCTATTTCAGAAAGGTAACGTTTTATAGTATCTATTTCTTCATCTTTTATGATGGCAGGCTTGCCGAGGTAATGCACAAAATTTAGTACGCCATCTGTTTGAAGCACCTTCAACCTTTGCGGTTCAAAATCAATATTTACAAAAACATACGACCTGAAAAGCGGTTCCTCGATTATTTTTTTTCGGTCTGTCCATTGTTTTTCAATCCGCTGCACGGGACACCAGCTATCAACACCACGTTTTAGTAAGCCCTCATGTACCTTTTTTTCCCAGCGTGGCTTTGTATAAAGGGCAAACCATTTTTTTTCTGAAGTACTTACATTCATTACTGCTCTTATCTTTATCCTTATGATACTTTGAGTGAAAAAAATGTAGTTGTTGTAACCTGTTTTTTTACTTAGCAAGGAATAGAAATCCTATGTTAAGTTAAGCAAATTAATGGTGTTGTACATAAAAAAAATAAAAAACTTAAAAATAACCTACAATCTGGCTAATATATTTCAATAAAATAGAATTTTATATAGCCATGTGTCGGGTCTTATATATAGATGGTAGACAAGGGATAAGACTAAAAAACGTATAATTGTTTTGTACTAAGTAATAAGCCATAATTATCTTAATATAGTTCTAAGAGGATTTCGTTCTTGCCCCTCTCCTTCGGAGAGGGGTTGGGGTGAGGTCTCTAAAATAAATAGTATTAACTTAATTATGTCTGCATACTTATTTTCATTTTTTGGGTCATTTGTCGATAAACGAGTATATATGCAATTCAAAAGATTTCTCCTTTGATTGTTTCAAAAAATTGAATTAGAGCTATTATATTTGCTAATAACATACCCGAAACATGAAAAAAATACTAGCTATTATTTGTGTACTTGGCTTAGCTGGGTGTTCTAAATAAGCTAGCGACCAAAAGCATTGCTGGCAGTTGATTGATGCAAATGGTAGTCCTTTGAATGAAGTGTGTGGCAAAACAGAAACAGAACTAATCCATTGCTCTGACTGCGGGGTTTATGCAGGTCAAACTACATGGAATTTAGATTCTTGCGACTATTTGTGCTTGGATTGTAATGAGCCAGTTTATTGTTGGTATAGACCAGATGCGGTTCAGCATCATCTTAAGTCTAGCTACAAACAAGCTAAATGCCAGATGCCTACTGCCGTGCAGATAGATTGTAATTATACATGTGGCATTTGGATTACACGATATAAAAAGACATATAAGCCAGCAAACAGAACAATTTATAGTGCTACCTCACATGCTGAATATTGCGATTCTGCCTATTTTAGGTTAAACGGCCAAGATTCAATCGTATTAAAAAATACTCCGGATTCTTTAATATTGCTTCAAAGAATGAAAGATACCATAGGAGGGAATAATATATTCTACTGACCTACTTCATCTCCTCCAATTCCTTCTGCAATTTAAACATCTCATCCCTTAGCCTGGCCGCTTCCATGAAATCTAGGTCTCGGGCGGCTTTTTCCATTTGTTTCTTTGTTTGGGCTATTGTTTTCTCTACTTGAGGGATGGTTTTATACACGGCAAAGTCCTCTGCTGCCATGCTTAGTGGTGCATCCTCGGCAATAGCATAGGGCTTGCTCGGGTCAAAGCCTTTTATGTCCAGCACAGACGTTTGTTTCATAATCTGGTCTATGCTTTTGTTTACCGTGGTAGGGGTAATATTATGCTCGATGTTGTAGGCTACCTGCTTTTCTCGGCGGCGGTTGGTTTCGTCAATGGTGCGCTGCATGCTCATGGTCATGTTATCGGCATAAAAAATCACCTTGCCATCTACGTTCCTAGCTGCACGGCCTGCTGTTTGCGTGAGTGAACGTTCATTCCGCAAAAAGCCTTCTTTGTCCGCATCTAAAATAGCTACCAAAGCCACTTCCGGCAAGTCTAACCCTTCCCTTAGTAAGTTTACCCCTACAAGCACATCTATCTCACCCAACCGCAACTCCCTAAGTATTTCTATCCTTTCCAGCGTGTCCACGTCGCTGTGTATGTACTTCGACTTAATCTTGATCCGGCCTAAGTACTTGTCCATTTCCTCTGCCATCCTTTTGGTAAGGGTGGTTACCAGCACACGGTCGCCTTTTTTCACGGTCTTGTCTATTTCGTCCAGTAAATCGTCTATCTGGTTTACAGATGGCCTTACTTCTATGGGTGGCTCTAGCAAGCCAGTTGGGCGTACCACTTGTTCTACCACTACGCCACCTGTTTGTTGCAGTTCGTATTCGCCGGGCGTCGCACTTACAAATACCGTTTGTCCAATCAGGTTTTCAAATTCGCCAAAGTTTAGTGGCCTGTTATCCATTGCACTGGGCAATCGGAAACCATAGTCAACTAATACCATTTTCCGGCTCCTGTCCCCGCCATACATGCCAGCAATTTGAGGTATAGTTTGGTGGCTTTCGTCAATCATGCAAATAAAATCCTTAGGGAAATAATCCAACAGGCAGAATGGCCTTGTGCCTGGTTCACGCCTATCAAAAAAACGTGAATAGTTTTCAATACCATTGCAATAACCAAGTTCACGCACCATTTCCAAATCATATTCCACCCTTTCTTTTATCCGCTGTGCTTCTATGAATTTACCGCTGGTTTTGAAATATTCTACCTGCGCCATCATTTCGTCTTGTATCTCGTTGATTACCTGCTGCATAATGTCCTTAGGTGCCAAGTATAGGTTTGCAGGGAAAATGGCGGCATTTTCCAATACGCCAATCCGTTTGCTGGTAGCTTTTTCCAAGCTTTCTATTTCTTCTATTTCATCGCCAAAAAAAGTTACCCGATAAGCAATATCCAGATATGGCAGGTTAATGTCCACGGTGTCGCCCTTTACCCGAAATGTACCCCTACCAAAATCGCCTTGACTACGCTGGTACAAGCTGTTTACTAAGGCGTGCAGGAAACCTTGGCGGGAAATTATTTGTCCCTTATTGATCCTGATAACACCATTCGCAAATTCGGTAGGGTTGCCCATGCCATAAATGCAGCTTACGCTGGCCACAACTATAATGTCCCTCCTGCCACTTAGCAGTTCGCTTGTGGCTTGAAGGCGGAGTTTGTCTAACTCTTCATTAATGCTCAGGTCTTTTTCTATGTAAGTATCGCTGGTGGGCATGTATGCTTCCGGTTGGTAGTAGTCGTAATAGCTTACGAAATAGCCGACCGCATTGTCAGGGAAAAATTGTTTGAACTCGCCGTACAACTGTGCCACTAGGGTCTTGTTATGCGTAAGCACCAACGTAGGGCGTTGCGTGGATGCAATTACATTGGCCATTGTAAATGTTTTGCCACTGCCTGTAACACCCAGTAAAGTTTGGTATTGTTCGCCTTCTTCAATGCCATTCACCAGTTGGCGTATGGCACCGGGCTGGTCGCCAGAGGGTTCATAAGGTGCATGTAATTGAAATGCCATGATACAAATTTACGGAAAGCTTGAGTTTTGGTAGTTGTTTTTTGTTATTCACCACATAGGCACTACTGCGTCGGCCCACTATCTACCGATGCTTCAATTACAGTTTGTACGCTTGTAGAAACATTAGATAAAAAGTCGAAGCCTGTTGCAGCTTCTATCGAATCTACCGATACCCTGTAATAGCCCCAGGTCTGTGCATTTACAGTTTGGTTATTGGGTATGTCTATGGCTATCACACGGGTGCTGGTGGTTATGCGGCTTACGTCATTTATGCCCACAGGCAGGACCACGGCTACTTTCCAATAATGGGCATATACATTTATTTTACCATTATTAATGGTAAGGCTATCGCCTCCATTGCTGCCATAGCCACCAGTGCCATACCCCCCTGCAATAATGTATAATTCATTGCCTGCGGTCATTAATGTGCGGCAATAGGTTTCAAAACTTGCCCACGTTTGTTCATTTAATATAGGGGCTTGTGGCGTTATGTTGGTCATTACAAAAGTTGCCCTGTTGTCACTGTCGCTGCCATCCCTATCTTCCGACGGGCAAAGATGCCCCCTGTCAAAGCCTGAATTTGTATAGTGGCTTGTTACTGCCTTATAATAACCGCTTGGCAGGGTTGAATCTGAATTGAAACAATCGCACCTTGCAGAACTCCCTTTCCAAGCACTGCTTAGGTGCCAGCTAGACCAGTTGGGTTCCCCTTTGCTATTGTTGTACGATACGGTGTATTGCGATTTTGTAAGCAAATAATTGTTGGAGTCTGTTGTATTGGTAGTGGCATTGCTGGGGTTGCCCATTGCCAAGTTATTGTCCCTTGTGGGTATCGTGTCGTTCGGGTTGGCACCAACGGTACATCCACAGTCATTTGTCCCAAACGTAGTATAGCCGCTTGTAGTACCTGCTTTGCCATTGGCCGTTATGGCTATGTCGTCAATGTTTAACCGCCCGCCACCCAGTTTCCTAATTTGAAAACGGATACTGCCGGGGTACGACTTGATAAAAGTAACCATGGTGAAATGGGTATCTTTTGTAACAATGCTGTCGCCAACACGCTGCCAGCTAACGCCCTTGTCCGTGGAAGCATATAATGCCCAAATGCTTGGGGCATCATTTCCATATCGTGCATGGACAAGCGATATTAATTTAGTAGCCCCTGCACTAAAATCAAAATTCATGGTAACCGTACCCTCCTGCTTGATGCGGATTGATTTGGTGCCATTTTTTTTGTCAAAAGGCGTTTGTCCAATCAATGCGTCATTAAAGTTCCATGAACCTGAAAGCAAAAGCACATTTGCATATAGATAGGCTTTTTTTTCGCCTGTTTCCAAGCCTTCGTGCAATAATTTTAAATTTTGCTGCGCAGATAATGTTCCGCTTATGAAAGCAAGGAGCAATAAACCTAGAAGGTGTATTTTTATTTTCATATACGGCACTAAGAATGTATTTGTAGCCGTGCAAGATAAAGCAGAAAAATGGATTTGGGGAAATGGATTAAAAAAGGGTTAAACACAGATTTTGCAGTTGACTTCGTTATGAAAGACTCAAATTCAATAAAGACAAGCGTTTGAGCCGATTTTTTGGCTGAAAACATAGTAAACTATGGTAAAGCCAAAAATTCAACCCGGATTATGCAGTTGACTTCGTTATGAAAGGCTCAAATGCAATAAATACAAGTATTTGAGCCGAATTTTTGGTCGAAAACATAGTGTACTATGACTAGGCCAAAAAATCAAGCAAATGCTTGTGTTTGAAGTAATTGGGGCTTGCAATAGATTTCAACTGCAAAACCCGGGTTCAAGCAAGTGCATGTGTTTGAAGTAGTTGGGGCTTGCAACAGATTTTAACTGTAATATCTGGGTTAAAATTTGCACGGGGGCGTTCCTCCGTGCAGACGTTGCATGCAGCGTCTCCACGATGAATCATAGTACTCAATAGTGCCAGACCAGGGGCACTTTATAAACCATACCCAACAACGATAGCCAGCCAAGCTGAAATAATAAAATAGGGTGCTTTAAATTTTGGCTTATTATTTGAATTTATTGCTGCATAAACTGTTTATTAAACATGATGAAGCTTCCTTTTTATTTAAAATCGACCATTATCCTTTTTGGGCTGATTCTTTTTGCTTTCATAATGGTAAACCTTAGGGAGATATTGATACCCATCGCATTTTCATTGCTGATCGCTATTTTACTAAACCCTGTTTGCAACTGGTTGGAAAGGAATTTATTGCCCAAGGTTGGGGCAATTGCCGTTTCGGTGATACTTGCTATTGTAGTGATTACGGGTGTGGCCTATTTTCTTACAATCCAAATAAATGGGTTTGCTAGCCAAATGCCTTTATTAAAAAAGAAATTTGCGGAAATGTTTTTGCATTGCCAGCAATATGCAGCAATACATTTTAATATGCCATTAGCAAAACAAGAAGCTTATATAAATAATGGCATATCAGAATTAAAGCCATATATAGAAAGGACATTGGGCAATGTTGTTGGCTCGATTGCTGTTATTTTTTTAGTACCTGTTTATACTTTTCTTTTTTTGTATTACAAATCGCTCTTGCTAAATTTTTTATATGAAACTTCAGCCGAGCAAAATTATCAAGAAGTAACCTCTGTACTAGCCAAAACAAAGGGTGCTATACAAAATTATATGATGGGCATTATAATAGAAGCGGCCATTATTGCCAGTTTAAATTCCATAACCCTATTTATATTCGGGATAAAATACGCCATTCTTTTAGGTGTTATCGGGGCAATATTAAATATACTCCCATTTGTTGGGGGCATTCTCGGTGTTTTCCTGCCGTTGGTTATAGCCACTATTACCAAAGATGGCTATGGTACGCAAATAGGTATTATCGTTTCCTATACCATTATCCAGTTTATAGACAATCATTTTATAGTGCCTTATGTGGTTTCTGCACAAGTAAAAATCAATGCATTGATTTCTATCGTTATTGTTTTGCTCGGCGGATCGGCGTGGGGGTTATCTGGCATGTTTTTGTCCATACCATTCATTGGCGTGCTGAAAATTATTTTTGATAGCGTTCCAGAATTAAAATCATTGAGCAAATTATTGGGGAACGAAATACCCAGAAAACACAAAGGCGAAATTTGGGGGCAGCGAAGAAGAAAGAAACCTTTGATGCAAGTTGTATAGGCCTTTGTTTTCGCGCCTTATTCAACCCGGATTATGCAGTTGACTTCGTTATGAAAGGCTCAAATGCAATAAATACAAGTATTTGAGCCGAATTTTTGGTCGAAAACATAGTGTACTATGGCAAGGCCAAAAAATCAAGCAAATGCTTGTGTTTGAAGTAGTTGAGTCTTGCAATAGATTTCAACTGCAAAATCTGGGTTCAAGCGATGTTGTAAAAAAAAATCCCAAAAATAAATGTTTCAACAAGGTATTTTGTGGGGTGCATTTAAAAATGTCGTTTTTTTTGTTTCCTATTTGGCAGAAACAGGCGATATTTAATCTTATTTGCATAAGAAAGCCCTTGGTGTTTGCGGTTCAACAAACAACCTATATGGGGGAAGTTTTGGATACCCATGGGCGAATATTTCCCCCATATAGGATTTTTATTTTGGGCTTTATACATATTCATGCCAACTTTGCATTAAATCTGGGTTAAAGGAGGAGCTAGGGATATCTTGGCATTGCCTCCTACATCGGATTTTAGTTGGCCTAGGAAAATGATAATCCACCATCAAAATCTTATCAGTTTCTTATCAATAAATTATCATTCTGTTATAATAAAACTATCATTCTATTATCAATACATTATCATAAAATTCACTTAAATTATCATAAAAAATCAGGCTTGAAAAACAAAAAACAGTTGAATAACAATGAGTTACAAGCTAAAAGATAGACTCTAAAAAAAATAAATAACGGAAAAAGGAGAAAAAAGCCATTTCAAACCTTCGCCCAGTTCTTCCATTTCCTCTGCCCAAAAGGGTTTGTGTGAGGCTATAAACATAGGCGGAGATTTCAGCGAAGGCAGAAAAATAATTTAAATACTTTTCCAACATTAAATACCTTAGCCGCATAAACTTGATTATACATGAAAAAGTTAGTTATCACTATTCTTACAATAACAGTATTTTCCCTTGTAAATACCCATGCCCAGATAACGCCGCAGCCCAGCTCTACACAAAGCATTGTGCAGGATTTTGGGCTTGGTAAAATAAACCTTGTTTACTCCCGTCCCAATGTAAAAGGTCGCAAGATATTTGGGGGCATGGAGCCTTATGGCAAAGTTTGGCGCACGGGTGCTAATGCTGCCACCATCATCACTTTTACTGATGACGTAACGATGGAAGGTAAAAATATACCAGCAGGCGAATATGGCCTGTTTAGCATACCGGGCGAAAACGAGTGGACAATCATCATTAGCAAAAAGCCTAAACAATGGGGTTCTTATGCGTATAAAGATGCCGATGATTATTTGCGTTTCAAAGTAAAAGCAGAGCATCTAGCAGCACTCACAGAAACAATGACCCTTGCCTTTACTGATGTTGCTACCACCACTTGTAACTTGCAAATGATGTGGGAACACAGCGGCTTCACTATCCACATGACTACTGATATTGATGCTAAAGTAATGGCACGGATAGATTCTGCCATGAACACTGCTAAAAAACCTTATTATGATGCGTTGGTATATTATTACAACAACAATAAAGACATGGATAAAGCATTGCTTTGGGCTACTGAACTGGAAAAAGACAAAAATTTCCCGCCATTTATTCCTAAGCTATGGAAAGCCCGTGTGTTATTGAAAAAAGGTGACAAAGCTGCCGCTATTGCCACAGCACAGGAAGGAGCAAAATTGGCTGCTGCCATGAAAACGGATGAATATGTACGCTTGAACAACGCAGTAATAGAGCAGGCAAAAAAGTAAAATATTTGCAATATAGGCGACAACCCGTCGATTTTATCCTCAATTTACATTCACCAATCCTTTAAAAACAAAGGTTGCAGGGCCGCAGAGCCAAATGTTTTCAAAAATACCTTCGCCTTTTTTGTCAAATTCAACGGCAAGTTTGCCGCCAGGGGTACTAACTTCAACACGGTTAAAGCCAAGGTCGTTGTGGGCAAATATCAATGCAGATGCCGTTACCCCAGTGCCGCAGCTAAGGGTCTCGTTTTCTACGCCCCGCTCGTAAGTGCGTACAATTATTTCATCCTCGTCTTTTATCTCTACAAAATTCACATTGATGCCTTCTGCTTTAAAGTCGTCGCTATACCTTATTTCATGCCCTTTTGCATACACATCCATGCTCATAACGTTCATTACTTGCTTTACAAAATGTGGGCTGCCCGTATTTAAAACATAGTCCCCTTCAACATTTTCTACCTTTTCAACGTCTTTCATTTTCAAGTGTACCCACCCATCGCTAAAAAAAGCTTCATGGGGACCATCAACGGCCAAGAAAACATATTTTTCTTTTTGTATGCCATTATCAAAAGCAAATTGGGTAAGGCACCTGCCGCCATTACCGCACATGCTGCTTTCGCGGCCGTCTGCATTGTAATACTTCATCTCAAAATCGTAGCCGTCTATCGTTTGCAGCAGCATTAGCCCATCAGCCCCAATGCCAAACTTGCGGTCGCACAAATCCTTTACCTGCTTGGTAGCAAGGGTTATGTCGCCACCCCTGTTGTCCATGATGATAAAATCGTTTCCTGTACCCTGGTATTTATAAAAAATTAATTCCATTTTCTTGTTTTTTTAATCAAATTCCTTCAATTATCTCCAATGACTTCTTTATTAAATTTTCCACAGCCAATCCGCCATCCTTGCTGAATTGCTTGCTTACCCTGTTGGCCACGATGGCGTTTAAGCTTAGGCAATGATGCCCTAAAACTTTGCTCATGCCGTACAAGGCACTTGTTTCCATTTCAAAATTACTGATGAACTTGTTGCCAAACCTAAAACTGGTTAAATGGTCAATCAAGGTAGGGTTTGCCAGCCCCATGCGCAATACCCTGCCTTGTGGCCCATAAAAACCTGGGCAGGTAACAGTGATGCCATGGTTGTAGCCATCAACAAAGTTTTTTAGCAATGCAGCACTAGCAGTAACCATGTATGGAGTAATAGTGCCGGTCAATTGTGTATGGTTGATAAAATGGTGGCATAGCTGCTGCTCCTCGTCTGTATTTTCCATGCGGTAAAAGTGCATCAGGTTGTCTAGGCCAATACCGTGTGTGCCTGCCACAAAACTATCCACGGGTATCTCTGCCTGCAGAGAACCAGATGTGCCCAGCCTGATGATGTTCAATTGTGTAAGCACAGGCTTTATAGTACGGGTTTCCAAGTCAATATTTGCCAAGGCATCTATTTCGTTCAGCACTATGTCCACATTATCGGGCCCTATGCCTGTAGAAACAACAGTTATCCTTTTTTTGCCTATAAAACCTGTATGCGATACAAACTCACGGTGCTGCTGCCTTACTTCTACGGTGTCAAAATGCTTGCTTACAACCTTTACCCGGTCTGGGTCGCCAACGGTAATAATGGTATCTGCCATTTCCTCTGGCCTCAAATCTATATGGTAAAGAGCCCCCCTGCTGTTGATAATTAACTCACTTTCTTCTATTCTTTGCATAAATTTTGTTTAGAATTCAAATTTATAGCTTCATCTTTCAATTTCTTCCTTTATTTTTGCAACTTATCAAAAAAAGGTTCTGTGGCCGAGTGGCTAGGCAGAGCTCTGCAAAAGCTCCTACAGCGGTTCGAATCCGCTCGGAACCTCTTAAAATTAGCAAAAGGTTGCCTCAAAAAGGCAGCCTTTTTTAGTGCTTATCCCTAACTATCTTCTTTAACTAATTAATCTGCCAAACTGTCATTATTTCCTTTATTTTTGCATCCTTAATTTTTTACAGTTGATGGAGTTATTAGAAATAGAAAGCAATATTCACAATAGTGCCAGGCAGGGCGAAGCTTATGCCCCGATAGGCAGTGAATTTTTCGGGTTCAAAAAATATTTTTACATAGAAAGTTATGGCTGTGCCATGAACTTTAGCGACACGGAAATTGTTGCCTCTATCCTGAATGCCAATGGGTACGGCGCCACTAAAAACTTAGAAGAAGCCGACCTGATTTTTGTAAATACCTGCTCTATCCGTGAAAAAGCAGAAGCCACTGTGCGTAAACGGCTTACGGAATTTAGGAAACTGAAAGAAGCCAACAAAGAGGTATTGGTTGGGGTGCTAGGCTGCATGGCAGAAAGGCTGAAAACTAAACTGCTGGAAGAAGAAAAACTTGTGGACATAGTTATTGGGCCCGACAGCTACCGCAGCCTGCCAGCATTGATAGAAATGGCTGAAAGTGGCCAAAAAGCAGTGAACGTGCTGCTAAGCCGGGAAGAAACATACGCTGATATTTCGCCAGTAAGGCTGGATAGTAATGGCGTAAGTGCCTTTGTTTCTATCATGCGGGGCTGCAACAATATGTGCAGTTTTTGCGTTGTGCCTTTTACAAGGGGCAGGGAGCGAAGCAGGGATACTTTTTCCATTATTGCCGAGGCAACCAATTTGTTCAGCAAAGGCTACAAAGAAATAACCCTGCTTGGGCAAAACGTGGATAGCTACTATTGGTACGACGATGCAAAAGCCTATGCTGTAACTTTTGCCGATTTGTTGGAAAAAGTAGCATTGATAAACCCAGAATTGCGCATCCGTTTCAGCACTTCGCACCCTAAAGACATTACAGACGATGTATTGTTGGTAATGCGTAAGTATGAAAATGTGTGCAAGCACATCCACCTGCCATTGCAAAGTGGCAGCACCCGTGTACTGCAACTGATGAACAGGACGTACACAAGGGAATGGTATTTGGCCAAGGTGGACAGGATAAGGGAATTATTGCCAGAATGCACCATCACGGCAGATATTATTACCGGGTTTTGTACCGAAACAGAGGAAGACCATCAGGATACTTTGTCTGCCATGGAACACTCCGGCTACGAAATGAGCTATATGTATTTCTATAGCGAGAGGCCTGGCACTTTGGCCGCCAAACGCTTTGAAGACGATGTGCCTTTGGACGTAAAAAAACGCCGTTTGCAGGAAATAGTAGACATGCAGGGCAAATTATCTACCCAGGGCAATTTGAACGATATTGGAAAAACCTTCAAGGTACTTTTGGAAGGCAATAGCAAAAAAAGTGAGTTTGACTGGACAGGCAGGACTGAGCAAAACAAATCAGTGGTATTCCCCAAAAATGAAACCCCTTTTAAAAAAGGCGATTATGTATGGGTAAAAATAAAAGATTGCACGAGGGCTACGTTGCTTGGGGAAATAGTTGTTTAATTATGAATTATGATTCGATTTTTTATTTGCAGATGATGAATATGAATATGGGATAGAAGATTTAAAAGTAATTGACAAAAAATTGAAATATACCTTAGAATTGGAATAAAGATGGATTTACAAAGTATAAAAAATAGGTTTGGCATTATTGGCAACTCGCCTGCACTGAACCATGCGCTCAATACAGCGGTGCAAGTTGCTGCCACAGATTTAACGGTATTGATAGTAGGGGAGAGCGGGGTAGGTAAGGAAGTTATTTCGCAGATAATACACTCTACGTCTTCCCGCAAGCACAATGCTTTTATAGCCCTGAACTGTGGTGCCATACCAGAAGGCACGATAGACAGTGAATTGTTTGGCCATGAGAAAGGGGCGTTTACTGGTGCCGTGGATAGCCGTAAAGGCTATTTTGAAACGGTAAGCGGTGGTACTATCTTTCTGGATGAAATAGGGGAGATGCCGCTAGGCACACAAGCACGTTTGCTGCGTGTACTGGAGACGGGTGAATTCATACGGGTGGGTTCTTCTAAAGTTCAAAAAACAGATGTACGTGTAATAGCGGCCACCAACAGGGAATTGTTGGAATTTGCTGAAAAAGGAAAATTCCGCCAGGATTTGTATTATAGGCTTAGCACCGTGCCTATCCGTGTGCCAGCTTTGCGAGACAGGCAGGAAGATATTATTTTACTGTTCAGGAAGTTTGTGGTGGACTTTGCGGAGCGATATAAAACAACCCCTGTTCAACTGGACGATAGTGCAAGGGCATTGCTTGTTAATTACCCCTTCCCCGGTAATGTGCGTGAGCTAAAAAACCTTGCCGAGCAAATATCTGTGTTGAGTACCAGCAACATGCTTACCGAGCCAGCGCTCAGGAAGTTTTTGCCCGAGAAGATTGTAAGCAGGATGCCGATGCTGGCCAGCGATGCTGCCCCGCAAGGCGAATTTGCCAATGAGCGGGAGATACTGTACAAATTGTTTTTCGATATGAAAAAGGATGTAACCGAGCTGAAAAAGATGTTTTTGGAAATACTCCAGAACCCATCGTTGGCAGGCTCTGCAGCCGACTTTACCAAAGAAAGCCTGATGGGCGATTTCCACCCCAATGGCAATAATGACATGCAGCAACCTACTTATGCCCAGCCCAAGGCACAGCCAGTGATGCACCATCCTGGTTACATACCTTCATCGCTTAGCCAGCCAGTTTTGCTGCACGAGGACGATATACAGCACGAGGAAATAGAAGAATCGCTGAACATAATGGTGATTGAAAAAGAATTGATTATTAAAGCACTGAAAAAGCACAAAGGCAAAAGGAAAGATGCCAGTATTGATTTAGGCATAAGCGAAAGGACATTGTATAGGAAATTGAAAGAATACGATATTGACGACCTTTAATTAAGTGATAATTTACAATTGATAATTGATGATTTTTATCACGGATGTAATTAAGCATATAAAATTATCAACTGTCAATTATCAACTATCAATTCTTAATTGTCAATTATCAATTGAACTTTTATGGCTAAAAAAGTAAGTATATATATAATTTCCTTAACTTTATCAATTTTAATTGTTATTAGTTCTGTTGGTTGTGGGGTTTATTCGTTTAAAGACGTGTCTATCGATTATGCAAAGATTAAAACCATAAAGATTGGTTTCTTTGAAAATAAAGCCCGGTACATCAACCCCCAACTAAGCCCTAAACTCACGGACAAGCTGCAACAAAAAATTGTAAGCCAAACGAAGTTGATTAGGACTAATAACGATGATGCAAATTTGCAGGTAAGCGGTTATGTTTCAGATTATTCTGTTACCACTGTTTCTATTTCGTCTACCCAGTCAACAGGAAACCGTCTTACTGTAGGCGTGCATTTGATAGTTAAAAATACAGTTGACAATAAGACGGATGAGTTTGATATTAGCCGCAGTTTCGATTTTTCTGCCAATTTATCCTTGCAACAAGCCGAGACATCCTTACTAACTGATATTGTTCAGCAGGTAACGGATGAAATTTTTAATCATATATTTTCAAATTGGTAACAAAGTTGTATTCTTATTTGTAACATGGCAGCAGAACAAATTTTACATTATATCACAGGCGGCAAGCAACTGGCAGGCACAAACGTTGACGATATTTCGGCAATTGTAAAAGAGTACCCTTATTTTTCACCTGCCCAGTTTGTGTTGGCACTAAAGCAAAAGCAAGACAATAGCTACAACTACCAGTACCAACTGCAAAAAGTGTCGCTGTATTTTAGCAACCAGCTTTGGCTCAATTACCAATTGAGCGAAAGGGAAGTAGATTCCCCACTGTTAAGTGAGGAAGATGTAGTAACAAAAGAGTTGAAACCTATTGTAGAAGAAGATATTTACCCAATTTCCCTGCTTGGATCCAATGCTTACCCCGCACCCATTGACCATACGCAACTAGGTGTGGAGAATAATACGCACTTGCCTGTTTACGGTTATGACGGAGATGCCAGTGTATCACGGAATGAAGGCGTAGCTTCAAATAGTAAAATTGAGATACCCACACTGGAAGCTGTAAGGCAAATGCTGGATAGCAGGGGGCTTGGAGCTCAGCCTATTGCTAAGGAAGAAAACAGTATCTTAAATGAGCCAATTGCCATTGTTTTACCAAAAGTAGAAAAGGCCTCCTTGCCGGAAAAGCCATTTGTTGAAAATAAGCAGCAAGAAATAAAAGAGGATATTTATGAAGCAGTAAATAGTACTGCTCCTTCCATGGAGTTGCCAGCCATATTGCAGCATTCAGGCGATGTGGATGCATTGATTGTGAATGATGCATCTTCAATAGAAAGGCCTTCGTTGATAGATATTGCAGAAAGCAAGCTGCATGATGAGCCAGTTTCTGCAGCTTCGGAAAGCCAATCATTGATGGACATAGCAGAAAGCAAGTTGTACGATGAAATAGGCACGCCAGCACCTTCCAGGATTGATACTTCTTTTTTGGACGAGGCACTTAAAACGAAAAGAACAACAGCGGCCTCTATTTTAGCTGCATTTTCAGATGAAGCTTTCCCTGCCCCAAAAGAAGAAGAACCATCTATTTATGTTAGCAAGCCTAGACCAGAAGTACATGACATAGAAGACAAGCAGGAAACAACTAAACCTACGGAACAAACCCCTGTTATTGAGGCAACACCTAATATAGCCCCACAACCTATTGTAGAGCCGTTGCCAACAATAAAAGAAGATGAATTACCAAGGCACAATATACCTTCTTATTCTTTTAAAGGCTTTGAAGAAAAAAGAAGTGCGGGTGCTGATTTAAACGACACGGTATCTATTAGTGAAGCATATCAAAAAGAACATGAAAAAGAGGCTGAGGCAGACAATACAGAAGTGCCTGCAGAAGAATTCAATAGTAATTTGTCTTCCCTTATCTCCACCCAGATGGCTGACTTTAAAAAGCCAGTAGAAGAAAATGCTAAATTAGAATTTGAAAACGAGCGTTTGCACACGATAGATTATTTTGCTTCACTAGGCATTAAAATAGACTTGACAAAACAGCCACAGGACAAGCTGACTTTGCAAATGAGGCGTTTTACAGAGTGGTTGAAACAATTAAAAAAGACAGACCCTAACCCACAGGACTTGGGTACAGACCCAGAATTGGAAAAAGCAATTGAGAATATTGCCAGGACTTCTATTGAGGCAAAGGAAATTGTTACCGAAACAATGGCCGATGTTTTCATCAAACAAGGCAAAGTAAACAAGGCAATTCAGCTATATATCAAATTAAGTTTTTTAGATCCTGCTAAATCCACTTATTTTGCAAACAAGATTCAACAACTAAAAGGAATTTAATTTTTATGGTTTACTTATTTTTAATTTTAATCGTTATAGCCTGTGTAGGTTTAGGCTTTGTAGTATTGGTTCAAAACCCCAAGGGTGGCGGGCTTTCTGGTACTGTGGGCGGCCTAAACAATAATGTAATGGGCGTGAAACAAACAACCGATGTTTTGGAAAAAGGCACTTGGATGTTTGCTGGCATCATTGCAGTATTGGCACTTACCTCTACCTTGTTTTTAAAAGGTGGCGGCACTAGTGTAGATAATTCATTGCTGCAAAAGGTAAATACGACCAATTCGGCACCTGCATCGCCGCTTAAAAAATAGTTGGTTTATTACTACCTAGATATAATTTCACCATATAGGAATATAGGACACATAGGTTTAAGCGAATAAAAAAAAAAAGGAAACATAGTATTTACAGCATTTCCCTATTTATAAGGACTTTGGGGGCAAAAAATATAAAAGCCTATGTCTCCTTTTTTCTTTTTCTTGCCTATGTGTACGATGTGGTAAGTAATGACTTTTTTTTATTGTATTGCAGTCCCCGTTAAGCCAATAACCTTAACGGGGATTTTTATTTGTTTCTCGCCATGAAGAAAAAAATAGTAGCCTTTTTGTTTGCAGCCTTCGTATTGCTTGTTGCTGTGTTATACATTTTTTTCGCCCCAGCCACGGCATTTGACGAAAAAGCAAAGTCGTTTATAGTAGAGCCAGATAAAAACAACAAAGAAGATGTAGTGGCTTTGTTGAAAGAGAAATACATTATCAAAAATGGATGGGCATTTTCTTTGCTTGCCAGCCAGCTTGGTGTTTGGGACAAACTAAGGCCAGGCAAGTTTGAAGTAAGAAATGGCGATAACGTACTATCTATTGTGCGTATGCTTCGTCGCAACAGGCAAGTAGAAGTGAAGTTAGTTATCAATAAACTGCGTACAAACGAAGACTTGGCAAGGCTGATTGGTAAAAATTTTTCAACTGACTCTGCGGGGGTTATGCAATTTCTTACAAGCAATGATTCGCTGAAACCATTTTCTATAGATAGCAATACGGTAATGACTATTGTTGTGCCTAACACCTATGCTTTTTATTGGAGTACAGGGCTTGCTAAAATATTTACCCGTATAAAAAAGGCTAGCGACGATTTTTGGGGAAATGGGGGCAGGATGCAGAAAGCCACCACCATGGGTTTTACGTCAAAAGAAATATATACCATTGCATCTATAGTGGAGGAAGAAACCAACAAGGAAGAAGACAAAGGAAAAATTGCAAGCGTGTATATCAACCGTTTGCATAAAGGGATGAACCTAGGCGCAGACCCTACCATTAAATTTGCGTTGAAAGATTTTTTGTTGAAGCGGATTTTATTCCAGCACCTTACGGTGCTGTCGCCTTATAACACTTATAAAAATAAGGGACTGCCTCCGGGGCCTATTTGCACCCCTTCAACCAATACAATAGATGCAGTGCTAAATGCACCTGCAACGGATTATATATTTTTTGTGGCTAAGCCAGATTTTAGTGGGTATAGCAATTTTAGCAGCAATTTTGCGCAGCATAGCCAATATGCTAAGGAATACCAACAGGCTTTGAATGAATACTTATCAAAAAAACAGCAAACTGAAGAGTAGTGACAAAACTGGAAAGGATACTTTTTAGGCTGCCGCCCATCGCTTTCTTGATGCACCAAGCAAAAATAATGGCCTTTCCTGGCCTAGAGAGCATATCTATTTATGAGGTGGTTGTCTATTTCCAAAAGCAGGTAAAAAAAGTAGGCTTAATAGAGCGTGCCTCTGCCATTTCGTTCAACCTAATCATGGCGTTGCCCGCTGCTTTGCTGTTTTTGTTTTCTATTGTGCCCTACCTGCCCGATTCTGATGGTTTTGAAAACCAGATAATGGGGCTTTTTAAAGACATAACCCCCAACTCCAACACCTATACTTTTATCAAGAATATTTTGGAGGATTTGCTGCAGAAGCATGTTGGTGTATTTTCGTCGGGGTTTATATTGCTTATTTTTTATGCCTCCAATGCCATGATGGGCATTATACGCACTTTCGACAAGTCAATTCAGGAAAACAAAGCGTTTTTCATGCACAGGCGTTGGCGTGCCATCGTGCTTACTATGATACTTATTTTGCTTGTAATTGCATCAGCCACGTTATTGGTTGGGCAAGATAGGATGGGGGTTTTATTGAAGCAGTTATTCCACATGAAACGCAAAGCCAAGATACAAGGGTGGAATGTTATACGATGGGTTATTTTGGTTGTGTTTTTATTCTGTGGTATATCTTTTATTTACAAATTTGCCCCATCGGTAAAAAAGCGTTGGCCATTAGTTACAACAGGTTCGGTGATGGCGACTGTGCTCACATTGATAACAACCCTTTTTTTCAGCTACTGGGTCAATAACTTTGCCAGCTACAACAAGGTATATGGATCCATTGGCACCGTTATTATCATCATGTTATTGATATACTTAAATGCCCTTATCCTACTTATCGGGTTTGAACTGAACGTAAGTATTGTAAACCTGCTTGCGCAAAAAGGCAAAAGCACACATTTGAAATCGCCTTTTCTAAAAGAGGTTGCTTAATTCCCCAAAACTGCCAGACTCATCTTTCAACCCCACGCCGCTTAGTTTTAAACGTAAAGATTGCTTGATTAAGTACAATATTTTTTCTGCTGCAAATTGGTAGGGCAAACCCTCTGGTCGTATGTTGGAGATGCAGTTCCTGCTTTCGTCTGTCAACCCCACGGAAGGGTTGTAGGTAATATACGCCCCCATACTATTGGGCGATGAAAGGCCAGGACGTTCACCTATGAATATTATAGAGAGCTTGGCTTGCAACAAACTGCCTATTTCATCGGCAATAGCTACCCTTGCCTGCTCGACTATGCAAATGGGCGCAACAGAAAAATACTGGCTTTTTAAAACAGGTATAAGTATTTGTAGCAATGGCAGTGCATTTTCGTTGATGGCTGTGGCAGACAAGCCATCGGCTAATACGATAGCAATATCTGGATTGGTGGGGGACAGTTGCTTTAAAAGCTCATTTGAGGCTGCGTTTAATCTCCTGCCTAGGTCTGGCCCTTGTAAATACACCTGCCTGTTTGCGCATTGGCAATGCAATTGAAGTACGGGCAACCTAAGGGCCTGCAATGAGGTAGCAAGATTGTCCAATGCCAAGCCTGAATAAACAGCGTCCCTAGCATGGGCATGTGCCAGCCTGAACTGCAAGTTTTCTTGTAGTGGAATAGATACGCCCGCCCTACCCAAAGCAATCCTTGCTTGTGTAAATGACTGTAGCTTGGTCCAAGGATCTTCCTGAATAATTGATTGCTGTAATTTATCTAAGGGCATAATCTTTTAATACAACCTAAAGATACTTAGTAAATGCTTTAGTAGTGCTGTAAAAAAAGTTCTTCTAATCTCTTTCATTTTTAAAAAGCTATTTAACCACATTAGCACAAATATTTAAACAATGAAGGCCGGAACCAATCCAAGTTGTAAAAATTTTTTGCAATAAATATTGCAACCTTGTTAAAGGAAACTTCCCCAGTGCCGCTATGATTGTTTTTGGTTTTGTATTTCTTGTTGGCCGCTTTTGTATTAAACTATTTATTAGCACTTACCCGCCAGATAACATTGCTTGCATCATCTGTTACCAGCATAGATCCATTGTCTTTTCCTGAAATACGTTGACCATTTTTTGTTATGAAAAACGTGTTATTCAAATGTACTGTTGCCTTTTTTGTATAAGACTTGTATTTGTGTTCTTGCTTTGCGTGGGCATAATTTGGCGCCTGCATTTCTAGCGAGCAATGCCTTCTTTCGCCATTGTAAATCTGCACAGCTTCCTTCAGCATCTTGTTTGCAGTTGCCAAGTCTGGGATTGTTTTTATCAACCCAAATTCGTATTTCAATGTCTCGTTTATCCGCTCGGCGAGAGCGTTTTCATAAGGGTCGTATTTCTCGGTGGTGCTCATCACCATCCCTCTTTTTGCTGCAAACTCCACATAATCGGGGCAGCAAAATTGGATGCCCCTGTCGCTGTGGTGGATAATGGCTTGGTGCGTGGTTTGCCTGTTTTTCACAGCCATTCCCAGTGCCTCTTTTACTAGCCCGACCCTCATGTTGTCGTCCAAGCAAAAGCCCATTACCTTTTTTGAGTACAGGTCGGTTACCAAGGCTAAGTAGGCATGCCTGCCCTCCAGCTTGTTGTAGGTAATATCCGTTACCAAAACCTGCTCTGAATGTGTGACAGCAAGGGTTTTGACGAAGTTGGGCGACTTCCTGTAATGGTGGTTGGAGTCGGTAATAACAAAGTACCTCTTAGTCCTTGGCACTAGCAGTTGGTGATCCTTGCAGAAGGCCATGAACCCATCCCTGCCCATTTTTATCTTGTTTTCCCACAGCTGGCCTTGTATGTCGATGTGCAGTTTCTTGCTGCCGTAGCGGGGCATCTTTTTGCGTATCGGTTCTCTCAGTTTCTTGATGGTAACAGTGTCTACTGGGTACGCTACCCGACTTGTTTTGTCAAATGTAGGGTCAAGCAATGTGGGTCAACAGGTTTTTTCCTTTAGTGGTGAGTCAAGCCATTTGGCTATAAATTGTCAACCGTGGTGTGTGTCTATTTGGTACGCTAACCGACCTGTTTGTCCCACTTAAACCTTGTAAAGCGTCCCCAAAAAGTGACCGATAACGAGTACGGGCTTGGCGAAGGTGGGGGCATAGCGCTGGGTCAGCCTGGAACCTAAGCCCAATAATTGCAATATTGCTGATGTTTTTTTCATAAGCCAAATTTATAACGTCACGCTTGAACAGAAGCTAAATAAAAAACAAAAAGATGAAATTTGTTCCGTCACGCCTTGCTTGCGGCAATACCCATGTTATCGGCCGTTTTGTCTATGCAGGGTGTGCCATCCTTTGTTTTGTCGAACCCAGCCTGTGTCGACCTGTGAACGAATTTTGTCAACCAATAGCCTGTGTCCAGCTGCGAACGACCTTTGTCAAGCCACAAAGTTTATGAAAAAGTAAAACTTTTTGAAAGACCAAAGCCTGCCGCAGGCCTCTTTTTGTGTTCTTTTCAGGGTTGTTTTTTTAATTTTCAATTTTTTCAGATTGTTTGTTTGATGTAACTCATTGATATACAGTTGTTTTATTCATTAGTGACGAAGGTTTTACAGTGAATTAATGGTGATTTATTGTGGATTTAATGATGATTTATTGTGTATCAATGTGTATTTATCGTGTATCAATGATGATTTATGATGTATTAAAAGTGATTCATTTTAGGTTGCCAAGTCCCCCTGTTGATAAAACGCTGTAAATTAGTCTACCGTCAGGGATAGTCCAAAAGTAAAATCCTATATGGGGGCATATTTCCCCCATGAGCATCCCAAAATTCCCCCATATAGGTTGGAAACATAACGACGGAGGAGGCTTTGTCAAGCCGCAAGCTGAGTCAACCTGTGGACGATTTTTATTTCCCAAAGTGCCTGGTCAGGTTGTGACCGCAGGTTTTGCCAAGTTGCCTTTGTCTGCTGTTTGGGATTTTGCAACCAGTTTTGCTGTATCCTACTTCCCTGTCTTATAAAGTATAAATATGTTTTGTTTGTCGCTGATTGTTACAAAAGTAGGCTGCGAAAATGACCGATAACGAGTCGGTATTTGGGATGTGGCTGAAAATAGCGCTGGGTCAGCCGATAACTAAAGCCAAATACATGCTCCTAAAGCCCAAATATATAACCTACTGCCTAATATTGTTGGGTCTGCTGGAACAAAAGTTTAAAGAAGGACTAAAAGCCGAGTGTGTTCCGTCAGGCCAGCCATATAGCAAATACGGATGTTGCCTGCAGTAATATTTATCAATTCCAATCTTCTAAATGTCAATATTAAAGACACTTTTTAGAGTTTCTGTTGCTTTTATATTTTTGCCTTGAATTATAATATTTTCTTGTTTGTCCTTTAATTCTACAAGTCCAAACCAAATTAAAAACCTATCAAAAGTTCTCACAGAATAGCAACGTTCAAATTGATTTTCAACTGAGCTGTAGCTTTCTTGTGTAAAGTGTTTTAGCAAGTCTGGCAAAGCTGTTAAATATTTTTTTGAATAGAAACTGTCAAGCTGATAGTCTTTTCCAAATTTTCCTAAAAGGTATATTGTAAAAGTCCAACCAAACTGACCAATAGGTTTTTGAGGATAACCATCATTAAAGCCCCAATTAAACTTGTCTGCAAAAGTTGAAAAAAATAATCTAAAAAAGTCTTGTCTGTTTTCTTGCTTTAAGAAAGTAGTCCCTTTTTTAGTTAGTGTTAGTTTCCCATTTGCCTTTTTTGTGATTCCTGCAATTTCTGTAACAAGTCTCATACTTAAAATTGAAATACAATCTTGCTCTCTCATCAATTTTGTAATTCCACTCTCAATAACGTAATCATAAATATATTTCTTGTCATAGAGTTCAACTATCACTTTTCTTGGTAATGCTCCTAATGGTGTTAGTTTTATAAACTTTTCTCTTTCAATAATTTTAATAAAGTCTTCTGCTACTCTAAATAATGAAACTTGGTCTAATGTGTTATTGCTAATATTTTTTTGAAAATGCACAGGTGAATTTTCAGAGTAATTGTCATAAATAATATGATAAAAATTTGTTGGCGACAAGTCTTCAAAGTCTGCAACTGGTGAGTTGTTTCTTAACAAAACTTCTGTCTCAATTTGTTTGTAAAAGTCCATTAATTATGAGTTTCTGTCTTGTCCTGAAATACGTTGACCATTTTTTGTTATGAAAATCGTGTTTATCAAATGTACTATTGCATCAGGAATATTGATAAGTTTTTTTTTAATTTAACCCTTCGGTTAAAAAAAAACTTATCAACATTCCTGATGTTGCCCTTCGGTCAACCTTGCCTTTTTTGCATAAGACTTGTATTTGTGTTCTTGCCTTGTGTGGGCATAATTTGGCGTCTGCATCCCTAGCGAGCAATGCCTCCTTTCATTGTTGTAAATCTGCACGGCTTCCTTCAACATCTTGTTTGCAGTTGCCAAATCTGGGATTGTTTTTATCAACCCAAATTCATATTTCAATGTCTCGTTTATCCGCTCGGCAACTGCGTTTTCATAAGGGTCGTATTTCTCGGTGGTGCTCATCACCATCCCTTTTTTACCTGCAAATTCCACATAATCCGGGCAGCAATACTGGATGCCCCTGTCGCTATGGTGGATGATGGTTTGGTGCGTGGTTTGCCTTTTTTTTACAGCCATTTCCAGTGCCTCTTTTACTAGCCCGACCCTCATGTTGTCGTCCAAGCAAAAGCCCATTACCTTTTTTGAGTACAGGTCGGTGACCAAGGCCAAGTAGGCGTGCCTGCCCTCCAGGTTGATGTAAGTAATGTCAGTTACCCAAACTTGCTCTGAATGAGTGACAGCAAGGGTTTTGACGAGGTTTGGCGACTTCCTGTAATGGTGGTTGGAGTCGGTAGTGACAAAGTATCTTTTGGTCCTTGGCATTAGCAGCTGGTGGTCCTTACAGAAGGCGATGAAGCCGTCCTTGCCCATTTTTATCTTGTTTTCCCGTAGCTGGCCTTGTATGTCGAGGTGCAGTTTCTTGGTGCCGTAGCGGGGCATCTTTTTGCGTATCGGTTCTATCAATTTCTTGATGGTAACGGCCTGTTCTTCCTTCACTTTTTGTATTTTAAGTTTTTGATAATAAGCTTGCTTGCTAAGCCCGAAACATTCGTACAGCCATTTTATTTTGTAAGCTTTTTTTTCTTCCTGGCTATCTCGTTTGCTAATGTTTCGGGCAATAACTTTTTTGAAAGTTCCTTGCCTGTTACCTTCTCAAAATCCACTATGATGTCTTGTTGTACCTCCTTGATAAACTCTAGTTCCTTTATCCTTTCCTTGAGTTTTTTGTTTTCCTGCTGGATGCTCATGCCTGTTTTATTTTGTTCAAAGGAACACAATTTTTGCATCCAATAGTTGATGGTGCTGCGGGATATACCGTACTTTTTTGAGGCAAAATTGACAGAGATAAGCCCGTTTTTGATTTCGTCAATGACGGAAAGTTTCAGGGTGAAACTGCATTTTTGCTGCCCCTTTTTTGGACAGCCTTCTTGTTTCTTGTAAGCAATACTGTTGCTAAAAGTGTTTAAGTTTTAGTCAACCTATTTTAGGACGTGACAATTTGTCAAATTGCTACCAACGAATCGGTATTTGCGCATGTGGCTGAAAATAGCGCTAGGTCAGCCGATAACAAAAGCCAAATACCTGCTCCTAAAGTTCAAATATATAACCTACTGCCCAATATTGTTGGGTCTGCCAGAACAAAAGTTTAAAGAAGAACCAAAAGCCGAGTTTCTTCCGTCAAGCCAGCCATATCGCAAATACGGATGTTGTGTGTTGCTTCCTTTCGCTTCTGTCCATCCGCTTTGGGTCGAGCTGCTATCAGGTCGGCGGCTACGGATTGTCGCCACAAACCTTTTCAACACTGTGATACTGCCCGACTTTTCCCTTGTTGCTTTGAACCGTGGTCATTTTGTAGATTGCGGTTTGTCGCCATCGACCTTTTCAAACCTGTGATGCTGCCCGACTTTTCCCTTGTTGCTTTGAACCGTGGTCATTTTGTAGATTGCGGTTTGTCGCCACCAACCTTTTCAAACCTGTAATACTGCCCGACTTTTCACTCTTGCTTTGAACCTTGGTCTTTTTGTCGGGTTTGTTTTGCTGAGTTCGTATTGTCAACACCAACTTTTTAGACCCAAGTAATGCTGCCCGACTTTTCTCTTTTTGTTTTGAACCGTGGTCATTTTGTCGAGTTCATATTGTCAACACCAACCTTTTTCGACCCTAGTAACGCTGCCCGTCCTTACCCTTGTTTTCTTAAACCGTGGTCATTTTGTAGGGTTCACATTGTCAACGCCAAACCTTTCCGACATTAGTTATTCTGCCCATCTTTTCCCTTGTCGTTTTGAACCATGGTCATTTTATCGGGTTTGCATTGTCACCACCAACCTTTTCGACTTTAGTGGAGCTGCCTAACTCCCTTTTTTGCCAGTTTAGGGTTCGTCGGAAGTAACACACAACGAGTCGGTATTTGGGATGTGGCTGAAAATAGCGCTGGGTCAGCCGATAACTAAAGCCAAATACCTACTCTAAAGTTCAAATATATAACCTACTTCCCAATATTGTTGGGTCTGCCGGAACAAAAGCTAAAAGTCGAGTGAGTTCCGTCAAGCCAGCCATATCGTAAATACGGATGTTGTGTGCCGTATCATTTATTCTCATAGAGTCTTTTCAACAATTCTGCTATTTGCTTGTCTTTTTCAGTCAATGCTTGGTCTTTTTCGCTCAATGCCTTGTCTTTTTCTTTCAATGCTTTTATAAACGCTTTTTTCTCGTTTTCAAACATGGCATTTACAGTCCTCCAGGCTTCTTGCTCTGTTTCAATTTTCTTTTTTTCTTCTGGGTTAGTGCCTGCATGATGTAAAATATCCGTCATAATCCGCACTTCTTCCAAGTCTGCTGCATGGTCAAATTCCTTGATTATTTTTTTGTCGTCCACGAAGTTTGCCTGCTCAAAAACGCTTAGCAATTTGTCTAAGCGGGTTTGGTACCTGTCCGTAATCCGCTCCACCTGCACCACATAGCTGTCGTGGGTCAGGCTCTCTACAAATTCGCTTTTGGTTTCAAGCATTGTCTTGTTTATCAAGTCTTTGTACTTGCGTTCTACTTTTATACAGGGGGTTTCTATTTCAGGCAATTTGAAACCAAGGATATAAATGGTGGTTATTGGCAGCACCACTTTTTCATCGTTCACTGTGTCTTCCTTTTTGTATTGCTCTGCCAAGTAGTTCCTGAAACGCATCAAATCGATTTGATTTTTAGCCTTTTGTATTTCTATAAGTACTTTTTTATACTCGCCTGTGGCTGTTTTAATGGTTGCTATAAAGTCTAGCCTGTAAACGGCAAGACCCGCAAGCTCGTCTGTGTAGGTAAACTCTTGAGGCTTCACTTCAACAGATTCAATCGTTTCCTCCAATAGTGTCCCTATAAAGAATTTTGCAACCCGCTCGTTCTCCATCAGCCTTTTGAAAACTACATCATATATAGGATTTGCAATTACCATTTTTGTCTTTTTAATGTTGCAAATGTACAAATTTTCAGTTGCCCCTCCTAATGTTGATGCTTGTTGAGGTGGTCGCCAGATATGGCACACAACGAGTCGGTATTTGGGATGTGGCTGAAAATAGCACTGGGTCAGCCGATAACAAAAGCCAAATACCTGCTCCTAAAGTTCAAATATATAACCTACTGCCCAATATTGTATGGTCAGCCGGAACAAAAGCTAAAAAAAGAACTAAAAGCCGAGTATGTTCCGTCAAGCCAGCCATATCGCAAATACGGATGTTGTGTGCATACCCACCACTAGCAGGGTGTGTCTAGCAGTGAAGAAAGAAGTGCAGCTGTTGTCAAGCTGGCTGCACTTCTATAAAAGTCCTATTTGTTTATCAACAGCTTTTCATTGTAGCTGCCCGTGGCTGTTTTTACTTTTATCACATAAACACCGTTTGTCAAGGTTTGGGTGTTTAGTTTGTAAGAGTTTGTCCCACTAAGCGATTGTGTAATGACTGCCTTGCCTGTAATGTCATAAACTGCAATCGTTGCTTTGTCCACCGTTTTGCTGAAACTGATAGTTGCAAAGTCTCTGGCAGGGTTAGGGATAATAGAGAAAGATTGGTTGTCGCCAAAGTTTATGCTTACCACTTTGCTATAACTACTGCTGCCGTCTTTGTCCATGCTTTGCAAGCGGTAGTAGTTTGTGCCAATAGTAGGGGTGTAGTCAATAAACTCATAACTGTTTGCACCGCTGCCTGTTGCTTTTACTGACCCTATGTTATTAAATTCAATCCCGTTTTCGCTATGACTGATTATGAAGTTTGAAGTATTAAGCTCTGTTGCTGTTTGCCATTTGATTATTATACTCTCATTAAATAATGTTGCGTCAAAGGTTATAAATGTTACAGGTAATGGATTAAAGGTTACTTTGCGAATACGATTATTTATCGCATCAGAAATATGTATATTGCCATTTGCATCTACCGCTATCCCATTAGGTGAGTTCAATTGTGCAGATGTGGCTAAGCCCCCATCACCACTATACCCGCTTTCGCCTGAGGATAAATATATAGCTCCATTACCCGCTACTGTACTAATAATTCCATTTGCAGAAATTTTACGGACTCTATTATTGCATCCATCAACTATATAAAGATTATTGGATGCATCGATAGCAATGCTGTTAGGCAAACACAATATTGCTTTCGTTGCTAGTCCGCCATCTCCAGCAAATCCATTTTGACCATTACCTGCAATAGAAGTAATTATGCCATTAGTAGAAACCTTTCTAACCCGATTACCATCGACAATGTAAAGATTTCCAGTTCTATCTATCGCAATACCTTTAGGTGAATTCAATTCTGCAACTGTTGCTGAGCCACCATCCCCACTAAATCCACTTATCCCTGTTCCAACAACTGTGCTAATAATACCAGTTATATCAACTTTTCGGATTCGATAATTACCTCCATCAGAAAAATACATGTTACCATATGCATCAAAAGCTATGCTAGATATACCAAATAATTGGGCTTTTATTGCTGGCCCCCCATCTCCACTAAAACCAAAAGAACTTACGCCTGCGATAATACTAATTGTACCATCTGGTGTTATTTTATTTATTAAATTATCATTACCAATAAATACATTTCCAGCCTTATCTGTTGCCAGAGCATCATTTCCCTGGTTTAAGATTTGGTCGGATGCATGTCCATTTCCTATAATTGTAGAGATTATGCCATTTGTAGTAATTTTTCGAACACAATAATTCCAACTATCATATATATATTCATTCCCTTTTGTATCAAAAGTTACGGCAGATGGCCTGCTTAATTCAGCTGTAGTTGCAGCTCTGCCATCACCACTAAATTTAAATGTTCCATCTCCTGCTATAGTACTAACAATTCCATTTATATTTACTTTACGTATTCGGTAATTGTCATTATCTGCAATATATAAACTGCCAAATTTATCAACTGCTATGCCATTTGGTTCAGAAAAAAGGGCTAAAGTTGCTGCATTCCCATCTCCACCAAATCCTCTGGTACTATTTCCCGCTACAGTACTAATTATGCCAGTTTTATTTACTTTACGTATTCTGTTATCCCCAAAATCCGCAATATATAAATTACCAAGGGTGTCAACCGCAACACCTAATGGTTCACTAAGTTCTGCAGAAGTTGCTTGACCACCATCACCACTATATCCAGTAGTTCCATTGCCTGCTACAGTGGAGATTATTCCATTTACATCAACCTTTCGAATACGATGGTTAAATAAATCCGCAATATATAAATTACCTATTGCGTCAACCGTGATACCTGATGGAGTATACAATTGTGCAGATACTGCTAACCCACCATCACCGCTATACCCAGAACTAGCGTTACCAGCTACTGTGCTAATAATACCACTGACAGATATTTTCCTTACTACGTTTACTTGCCCATCCACAATGTATAGATTGCCCTGCTTATCCAATGCCAATCCTTTAGGATCATAAAGTTTTGCAGAAGTTGCTTGTCCCCCATCACCACTATATCCAGCATTTCCATTGCCCGCTACAGTAGAGATTATTCCATTTACATCAACTTTGCGAATACAGTTATTGCCTCTATCAGATATATAAACATTTCCAATTGCATCCACTGCTACACTATTAGGTAACCTTAATCGCGCAGAAGTTGCAGCATATCCATTCCCTGAATATCCTTTAAGATTACATCCTGCTATCTTAGTTAGTTTATTAGTTAGATAATTTACCTTGTATACATCTGCATCAGAACAATAATAATAGTTTCCCTTGCTATCAATAGCAACATTAGGAAAACCTATTGCGACATCGGTAGCAGCTAATCCGGAAAGATTGTCAGTGCCGGCAACAGTAGAAATAATTTGTGCGCGAACGGTTGTTGCAAACATCATTGCAATTGCAATAAAAAAAAAGGAAGTATGTTTTCATAATTGTTCAAAATTTATACTAATTTTTTTTTTAACCCTCACAAGTTCATCGCACGGGTTGCACACAACGAGTCGGTATTTGGGATGTGGCTGAAAATAGCGCTGGGTCAGCCGATAACAAAAGCCAAATACCTGCTCTCAAAGTTCAAATATATAACCTAGTGCTCAATATTGTACGGTCAGCCGGAACAAAAGTTCAAAGAAGGGCTAAAAGCCGAGTGAGTTCCGTCAAGCCAGCCATATCGCAAATACGGATGTTGCCTGCCGTTATATTTTAAGGTTTGTCAAAGTGGGTGTAAGCGTTAAGGCAATTGCAATTGCGCTAACACTTGTCCCAATGAGTTGTCCCAAAAAGTTTTTGTCGATTCCGAAAGCAAGTCTAAGTCCAACTATTGCAAATATTATTGTGAAATTCGTTACCCAATATCTTATATTAATTGCGTGTCCGGTCAAAACAGTTGTTGGTAAATGGAAAAATGATAAAGCAATAAAAAGTCCGCCAACTAAAGAACTCAAATGTTGGAGTAGTTTATAAATTGCTATCGCGTGTCCTCCAATTTTAAAAGTGTCTCGCAATGGTGGGAAAGCCTGGACAGAATAGCCGTGCATATGAGTAAAACTGTCCCAAAATAAATGAGATGTCTATAGTACTCCCCTTAAATCGGACAGCTAGTTAAGATATATTTTTAACAGCAAAACCGAGTATTATGTCATTATCAGAGAGGAGGAAATTCAAGGCGTCATCTAAGGCAAAAGTAGCCATTGAAGCCATAAAAGAGCAAAAAACATTTGAGGAAATCTGCAAGATCCACGAGGTACACCCCACGCAGGTGAACCTATGGAAAAAAGAGTTCTTGGCTAATGCCTCACAGTTGTTCGAGCCTAGTGCAAAGACAGCCACGGAC
>NZ_JBKHKJ010000012.1:0-136797 GCF_046546515.1 Parasediminibacterium schistidii
TGGTTGAACCCAGATAAGAAGATTTGTAATTCCAATTTGTACGCTTGATTCATTGTGTACTTATACTCAATTTCCTGCCACAGCTTACTTGGCTGCTACCCAATTGATTATTTTTTCGGCTTCTTTGAACCCTATATTGGCAAAATCAACACTTTTAGTGCCGTCATAACCCATGGACAAATGAAGGGCATCGTAGGCAACATTAAAACTGTTTAATATTTTCTTGTCAATTTTAGACAATTCTTCTTGGTACCAATCAACGCTTTTCCTGCCTTTTTTCTTTATGCCAAATAAGCCGTCCAAGGCTTCCAACACTCCCGAGTAGGCGGCATGGCCTGCTAGCTTTACATATTTTTTGTCTTTGTAATACCCATCTTCCTTTTGGGCTTTCTCCCTCAATATTTCTTTTGCATTGCTTATGTATCGGTTTGCTTCTGCTATGTGTTTCATTTTGTATGGTTTGCCGCAAAGTTAAGGGTTGTTGCCACATTAATGTACTGGAAGTAACCACCCCGGCCTACGGCCACACCTCTTGCGGGGAATTTTGGGCTTCGCCCTTTTTCTTCGCTTCGGGAAAAGCCGAATAGGTAGCTAAGCCTTGAACGGTGCTATCGCCGTAAATGCTCAATAGCAGGCTAAACGCTTGGACACAAAATTTATCCCTTGTGTTTCTTTATATCCAAATAATCCAGAAAGTAAATCATTTTTATGGACACGGTATTTAGCTCGTTGCTGTGCAGAGTGGTGCCTAGGTTTTTGACATAGTTGTTGTACACGCTCTGGTCCGAAGTGCCGATAGCGTTTTTCCATGTGACTGTGAGGAAGCTGCCGAGGGCAAACTGCCAGGTATATACCATGTCTATATTGAAGAAGTTTATATTGTAGTCTGCATTTTGGCTAATACCGTCAATATTGGCCATAGAGCCGTCTTTGCTAAGGTATTTTAGCTGCCCATTAGTGAGTTTGCTCCAATAGTGCCGCAGTCGGAAGCTAATACCCATTTTGTTGGTGAAATTGTACTTGGCCGTGTAAATATTTTCCACGCTCCTTACCCTCCTTAGTCCAATAATCACGCTATCGTTCACGGTAGTGGCATAGCCCAAGTTGTTGTTCCAAATATTGATGGTGCTGACAATGTTGGCAGACAGCTTCTTGTTGAAACGGTACTGCCCACTCAGGTCTATCTCGTCCAGCGTAGATTGATAGGTATGGTAGAAACGGTGGTATTCACCAATGCTGCCAGAAAGCTTCTTGGCATCGTTCGATTGCAGGTTGAAGCCCAAGAGCCAACTGCCCGGCCGCTTGAATACATAGCCTGAGTCAATGGGTTTGCGAGGCTCGTAAAAGTCGTTCTCGTTGGATGTTATATTGAGTTTAAAGAAATAATAACCCAATGTCTTAAACTGGCCATTTACATTTGTATTCAAGTAAAAGCCCTGGAAACTGGCAGGCTGTATGTAACGGCGGGAATAGTACAAATCGAAATTGTAGTACATATTGTTGTAGAAAGAGCGAGGCTTTAGCCACTTGTAGCCAAGGTAAAGTTCATGATCCAGGAAGTTGTTGTTGGTATAATAGCCCAAATCCTGATGGGTGTATTTGTCATCGGTATAATACTGGGAAACCGTAAAATTGAAATTGCCGCTTACCTTGGCAAAATTCAGGTTGTGGTTGTAGCCCAACTGGGTTTGTGTCTGGTTGTTGCTTACCGGGTAGCCATACAATTGGCTTAGGGCCATCTTGCCAAAAAAGTTCCATTTCACTTTTTTGTCGTACAAATCCCACAGGCCAGCGGTTACATTGGCATTATAGTCCTTGCTGTTGCGGGAAACATTGGTGTTGATTAATGAAATGCTTGAATTGTGTTTCAGGCTTTGGTCTAGAACGAAAATATTATAGTTGGTCAGTGGGTTGGTTTGTACTTGGTACTCGTGTTTGTTGGCATCCTGTATAGTAGCATACTGTGCGGCTGTAACTGCATTCAGGAAACCTATTCCTAGCCCACTAGCAGTACGGCCACTTACCTTAGTGGCATTTATTAGCTTGCTTTCCGTGGGGTTTTTAAGGATGCTGTCACCCGCATTCAAATTGTTTTGCACATCATAAAAATGGATGGGCGTGCCGCCAATCCTGCGGCTGTACAAGATACTGCCTTTAGAAAACAACTCGGTGCCCTCGGTAAAAAAACTACGGTATTCGTTGTATTTTACCTCAAATGGGGTAAGGTTCAATACATGGTTGTCGCTTTGCACCTGCCCAAAATCTGGCACCAACGTCATGTCCAGCGTGAATGACTGGTTGATGCCGTATTTCACGTCCATGCCGCCATTCACCCTAGCGGTCGTGTTTTTCAGGTTGGGGTTGTTGTACGGGTAGTTTTCTATATCGGTAGATAGGTAGGGTGAAAATGAAAGCCTTACCGGGGGCTTTATATTGGTGATGTTTGCCCACAAGCCAAACTGTGCAAAAAAGGAATATTCTTTTTGGTCAATAGGGTTCCAAGTCAGGTTCTCCCCTGCTTTTCGCCGCCGACGGAAAATATTCATGCCCCAGTTTTGTATATTGGCTTTGCCAAAGCGAATAGCGGAATATGGTATCCTCATTTCAAATGTCCATCCGTCACCTACCAGTTTTGCTGCGCTTTTATACACGCTGTTCCAACTGCCATCTTCACCAGTGGAGGAATATTTGGCATCGTACTGCTCGCCAAGCGGGGTAACATAATAGCCGAACCCATTGATTTTATCGTTGTAAGTATCAAACAGTACGCCTACAAAATCATTTACCCCAATCACATCCCTGCCCACTAATTCAGAAGAAACACTGTCTTTGCTGCCTTCATGGCAATAACCACCGATGTAAATGGCATTGTCATCGTATAAGATCTTTACTTCTGTCCTGTTTTTATAGCTTTCTGGCTTGCCAAAGCTAGGCTGCCGCTGCACAAAACTATCCGCAACTGGTGCTGCTTTCCAGGCTTCATCAGCCAGGTCGCCATCAATGATTATTTTTTGGGTAGCCCTTGCTGCTGGCATTGTTTTATGGATATTGCCCGTTTGGGCAAACAAACAGCAACAAAAAAAAGGGCAAAAAATGAGTAATAGGTTTCTCATGAAATGTTGTTGATTGACATAGGAACGAAATTGATAAAGAAATGTTACAGGGTGAAAATATGATTGGTAAGTTAAAAACGAAAACTTAAAAGTTTTTCGAAGTTTTAGTTAAACCTCACCCCAACCCCTCTCCAAAGGCGAGGGGTCAAAGCGAAAACCATTTAGCACCCTAAAAAACCCACTTTAATCCACAATCATTCGTATGTTTGAATTTCAAGAAAGCAAGGATATGGATGTAAAAATGGAGGCAAGTTGGAAGGCTGTATTAGACAGTGAATTTAAAAAGCCTTATTTTCTGCAGGTGGTTACCCATTTAAAAACAGAAAAGGCTACAGGGGCCACCATTTACCCCCCGGGGCAGCTTATTTTCAATGCTTTTGACAAAACCCCTTTCCACAAAGTAAAAATAGTGATCTTGGGGCAAGACCCTTACCATAATCCCCATCAGGCCATGGGTCTTAGTTTTAGCGTGCCAGATAGCGTGCCGCCCCCCCCTTCACTGGTAAATATTTACAAAGAATTGCATACAGATATTGGGATGCCTATACCCACAACAGGCAACCTGACCAAGTGGGCCGAGCAAGGCGTTTTGCTTTTAAACGCAGTGCTTACCGTAAGGGCAAATGAGCCAGCCAGTCATGCCAAAATAGGCTGGATGGATTTTACAAACGCTGTTATCAAGAAAATTTCTGATGAAAAAGAAGGTGTTATCTTCTTGCTTTGGGGTAAATTTGCACAGGAAAAACAGGTATTGATTGACGAGACCAAGCACCATGTGCTAAAAGCGGCACACCCATCGCCATTAAGCGCCTTTTCTGGTTTTTTTGGCTGCAAGCATTTTAGCAGAGCCAATGCAATGCTTGTAAAACAGGGTTTGGATCCTATAGACTGGATGGTATAGGTTGTTTTGAGTTTTGTGTTTTAGGTTTTGAATTAAAAAAAATGGTTACTACGTTGGTGCAAGTCTGGTTAATCTGCCACGAAGGCACTAAGTCGCAAAGAGGCACAAAGGTTTAAGGGAAGAAGAAATACAAAGCATACTTTGAATTATTTTAAATGTTGAATTTTAAATATTGAATTAAAACGACTCTTTTTGCCCTGTTTCTACTGATTGAAACTTGGGCAGGGGTCTAACAAAGTTTTTCTAGTTTATGAGTATAGAGAACAATACTAAACCCAATATTTTCAAAGCTGCTTTTGCCCGGGTATGGGCCGTTTGGGGCATTGTTAGTTTTGCGGCAACATTTTTAATCATTTTCATCCCTTCCATGGCTACCAAGCTGGTGAAAAACCCGAAAGGGATATGGTGGTTTATTTTAATAGCCAAATGGTGGAATACCACTTGGCTGTACTTGGTAGGCTGCCCATTAAAAGTATATGGAAAGGAACATTTCCAAAAGGGCGAAACGTATATTGTTACGGCCAACCACAATTCATTTCTTGATGTGCCTTTGCTTTGCCCCTTTGTGCCGGGTGCCAACCAAACCATTGCAAAAGACACTTTTACTAAAGTGCCTATTTTTGGCTGGTACTATGCCCGTGGCTCGGTATTGGTAAACCGGGAAAGCGTTGCCAGCAGAAAACGCAGTTTCGACCTTATGAAAACTGCCCTGAAACAAGGCTTCCACATGTGCATTTTCCCCGAAGGCTCTAGGAACAGGTCAGACAAGCCAATGGGCAAGTTCCAAGATGGGGCTTTTAAATTATCCAGGGATACCAAAACATCTATTATCCCTTGCGTAATCATCGGCACTGCCAAAGCTACACCTATACACGAGCCACTTTTCTTGTTCCCAACCCCTTTGCAACTTCATTTTTTGCCACCAGTGGCACCAGAAAACATGACCATTGAGGCATTGAAAGAAAAGGTGTTTAATGTCATGCAGGAGTTTTATATTAATCATTAGTGGTCAGTCATCAGTAATAAGACATTTATATTTATCCTTTCCTACTGACCACTGATGACTAACCACTGACCACTAACCACAGACCACTCACGCCTTCAAGCTCGCTATTAAATTAATGGTCAATGCAACCACAAACGTATTTAGCGCAAAAGACAACAAGCTATGTGCTAATGTGATACGCCTGAACTTTCTGGTACGGGTTTCTACATCAGATACCTGGAATGTCATGCCAATTACAAAGGCATAATAGGCAAAGTCAACATAATCTGGGCAATCTTCATGTGGGAAACACAAGCCGCCAGCATGTATTTTTTCGTCGTTTTCATCATCACTATAGTATAGCCTTGCATAGTGGTAGGTAAAAGTAGTATGCACCATTATCCACGAAAGCATCATCCCAGCAACAGCCACAGGCAAGTAAACCGCTTTGGGTGCCCCCGACACATCTTTTGATACCATTAGCAATAGCACCGTAAAAATACTGGCAAAACTAGCAAACACAATTAGTGAAAACACATACAACAAACTACCATCCTCATCGCTTGCCAATACACGTATTTGCGCGGGGGTGCGGACAAAAATAACAAACCAGCTTGTAGCCAGCATGGTTGCCGCAAATACATCCCACAAGGCAATGGTTTTCAATAAAACATTCAGGTGCGTGCCCGTTATCCATAAAGAAGCAATGCCCATGGCAACCAACGCAATCAATAACCGCTGTATGGGGTGCGACTGCAAGAATATTTTTTTAACAACGCTGTGTTTCTTCGGCAACTTTTCCATTCATCGAATGTAAAGAATGATTTGATACAATGTTTTTCGAGAAAGCAAAAAGAAACTTCCACTACCTTTTCAAAGTACCAAACAGGAGTAATTGTTAGTAAACTTGGTGCAACGTCAAAAAACCTATAGAATAAGATGAATAAAAGTTTTTAGTTTTTCAATTAAAAATCAACCTAACCAAACCTCATCCCTCCCGAAAGGCCAGGACAAGTTACCTAAAGGAAAAGGTAACAGGAACAGGGCAAGGAGACCATATTTGCATATTTTTAATAATATCAATATCTCCTAGTTTTATATTAAAATAGTTTCAGTTTTGCCATTTTTGTGGGATTTTTACGCTGTTTCTTTTTTTCAAAAATCGTTAACCCCTTTGTAAGCCATTGATTATCAACAATAACATCAAATTTTTGTGCGTGATTTGTGCTTATTTTATGCTTATTTTATGCGTAATTTGTGCCTGATTTATGCATAATTTATGCTCATTTTGTGCTTATTTTATAGCCATAAATAAAAGACCAAATTTTGGGACTAAAACTATCTTAATATTAGTAAAAAAAACTACGATACTATTGCCTAGAAACTAGCTTTATAAATGCTTTGATCAAGAGCATTTATATCACAAAGATAAGTTTTTTATAGATTGGGGAGTATCAGGACAAAGCGAAAACAGGGTAAACGCATCAAAATTTAATCTGCGCCTAATTGCCTATTTTATTCAAAAATGCCTCTTTTCAGTCCTTTTGCCTCATAGCCGGCGGGCTTCGTCCAGGCACCGCCACTCTATTTTATCCTTTGAAAAAAATATGCTGCGCATTTTTTTCAAAGGATAAAATAAGGTGGCTTATGCCAGGACTGGTGTCAAACTCGAAGATTCGAGCAAAATGAATTTTGATGCGTTTACCCTGAGCGAAAAAGTTTTATGCACCCCATCGAATAAAGCAAATAGTTAACTACCGAAAGATGATTATTTTTGGAACAGCAATATTTCATTGCTGTTTCTTTTAGTTTTAAACAATTCATTTATGAAATATTAAATATTGCAAAACAATCAAGGTGAAAATATGGGCGTATTCAACCCAGCAGAAGAATGGGCAGTAATAAAAGCAAATTATACTGACATTGATACATTGGACCAGTATATACCTGAATGGCAAAAGCAGCTACTTGATAGCAGGTTATTAGCATTAGCGCAAAATCCTGACAGCTTAAAACCCATGAGCGAACTTTTTGAAGAATTAAACACTGAATAATGGGATAAAATAAACTTTCAAAACCCACCTAACAAAAACATTTTTCCCTCCTTACCAATAATTTACTGCATCTTTGTTATGCTGTGTTATACAATCCGTCTGTATTTGATAGCAACAATCGCTTTTGCGCATTACTATTATAGCCGAAAAAGGTTTCATCTACCCTAATTTACCATCTTCTCCCGGTAATACAGATGATACACAATTCCTCAATCGGCAATCCCTGAAATGATCTCTAGCACCTTTTTTAATTTGGCAACGCTATGCCCCTAACCCGGCAAGCATTGCTGCAATACATTTTTCACATGACATTTAATGACATGGGGCTTATTAGCCCTATCATGCAAGCCTTGCAAGAAGAGGGCTACAGTACGCCTACACCTATCCAAGCCCAAGCTATCCCACAAATTTTATCTGGTAAAGATCTATTGGGTTGTGCCCAGACAGGCACTGGCAAAACAGCCGCTTTTGCCATCCCTATTTTACAATTGCTGGATGCACAAAAGAAAATAGCCAAAACACCCGGCATAAAAGTGTTGATATTAACACCTACACGGGAATTGGCAATACAAATTGGTGAAAGCCTAGTAGCCTACGGCAGGCACTTGAACAACAAACACCTCGTAATATTTGGTGGCGTAAACCAGCACAGCCAAGTACAAGCCTTGCAAAAAGGCATGGACATTGTGATTGCCACGCCTGGCCGTTTGCTAGATTTGATGAACCAAGGATATGTACATCTTGACAAGCTGACCACTTTTGTATTGGATGAGGCAGACAGGATGCTGGACATGGGTTTTGTGCATGATGTAAAACGCATCATTACCAAGATACCTGCTAAAAGGCAAACGCTGTTTTTCTCAGCTACCATGCCTTCTGACATTCAGCAATTGGCAAACAGCATTTTGACCAACCCGGTTAAAGTAGAAGTTTCCCCAGTATCTTCCACGGCAGACACCATAGAACAAAAATTGTTTTATGTGGACAAAGGCAACAAAAAAGACTTGCTGGCTCATTTGCTAAAAGACACTGCCATAAACAGTGCATTGGTTTTTACCCGGACCAAACATGGTGCTAACAAGGTGGCTGAGCATTTGACAAGACTGGGCATTGAAACCCAAGCCATTCATGGCAATAAATCTCAGAATGCCCGCCAAGAAGCATTGAGCAACTTTAAAAGCGGCAAAAACCGTGTATTGGTTGCAACAGACATAGCTTCCCGTGGCATTGACATTGACGAATTGTCGCACGTTATCAATTTTGAATTGCCCAATATCCCTGAAACCTATGTACACCGTATTGGCCGTACCGGCCGTGCAGGTTTTAGCGGGATTGCATTCTCTTTCTGCGATGCAGAAGAAAAAGAGTTTTTGCGCGACATCCATAAAGTAATTGGCAAGCAAATACCTGTGGACAGGGAACACCCGTACCTGATGGACGAAAATGCACCTTATAGGCCACAGCCTACATCCCAGTCTTCCAATAATTCTTTCAGGGGTAATAACAACAGGCCTCAAAACAACAGAAGTAGCAGTAATAACAGAAATGAAAGGAGCAGCGATAGCAGGAGAAGGTATTAGGATTTGTTTTAAGTTTTGAATTTTAAGTTTTGAATTGGGGATGGCTTACTTTACAGATAGGCTTACTAGTTTTAAACTGGATATTTTTTGAAAGGTACTTGCTTAATGGCAAGTACCTTTTATTTTGCAACTTCCCGAAAGTTAAAACTTTCGGGAAGTTAACCCCAGACCCCTTAAAACCCTTGTTTACAAACCATATGCAGGAACTTGCATCTTACTTAACCCCATCGGCAAGGGGATAACTACCGATATAAATTTTTTTGTTTTTTTAAGTTAACTTATATCAAAGATACCCTTGGCGGTTATCGCTTATATATATGTTTTATTTGCACACAATAAGACATCTAAGCCCATCTACGTTTTATTATTAACCTCTCTTTATGGATACTGATTTTATAACAGACACCCTGCATTTTTCAGGGGAGCTTGCCACACAGTTAGCACAATATAGCGTGATAAAAACATATAAGGTTGGGGACACTATCCTTAACGAAAATGCCTATATCAGGTCTATACCTATTGTGGTTAAAGGAAGCATCAGGGTTATCAGGACAGAAGAAGATGGCAGGGAAATATTGTTGTATTATATAAAAGCGGGTGAAAGTTGCATCATGTCATTTCTGGGAGGGATGCATAACGATACTAGTAAAGTAAAGGCCGAAGTAGAGGAAGATGCCGAAATATGGTTCCTGCCCGTACAAAAAGCTACCCTTTTTATAAAAGAATACCCGCAATGGCTGGATTATATTTTCCGACTGTACCATAAGCGTTTTGAGGAGTTATTAGAAATTATCAATGCCATCGCATTTAAAAAAGTAGATGAAAGGCTGCTTGCATTGCTACAAATGAAAGAAGCATTAACAGGTTCCAAATCTATACCCATTACCCACGAGCAGTTGGCCAATGAATTAGGCACTGCCCGTGTAGTAGTATCCCGCTTGCTAAAACAGTTGGAAGAAAATGGTGTTGTAAAACTAGGCAGGAATAAAATTATCCTTGTGTAACTAAAGTCACAAAACGGGCATTTTAGTTTACCCACATTTGCTGTATCAAAAAATGATATAGTAAATGTGGGTATTTTATTTCTTACCCATCATGTACGTAACAAGAAGTAAAACTTAAAAAGATGTTCCAGAAAAATGACACAAGAAGTACCAAAATAGTTATTGTATTCAATATGGCTATTCGGTTAGGTTTAGGGTTGCTTTTTGGCTTTATAGGTTACGGCACTTATCCCGGATCAAAAGAAGGGGCTATTGTATTGTTTATGATGGCACTCGTCCTTTTCGTAACTGCATTCCTACGGCCTAAAAGGTGCTTAGGCGATAGCTGCCATATTTAAATTAGGCTATATGCTTGCCATTTCCTTAAAAATAAAAAATACTACACATGGGCTTATTCAATTGGTTATTTGGAAAAAAAGACAATGCTTTACTTGAAAATATGATTAAGGATGGTGCTTTTCTAGTAGATGTACGAACCCCGCTGGAATATTCACAAGGGCATGTGAAAGGTTCTGTAAATATCCCGCTAGATAAAATACTCGTAAATGCGACTCAGTTTAAGAACAAAAAAAACTGTATTGTTTTTTGCCGCAGTGGTGCTAGGGCAGCACAAGCAAAACGCATATTGGATAAGATGGGCGTGGCTAATGTGGCCAACGCCGGCACATGGGAATACATAAATGGTTTATTAAACAATTAAAAGAAATAGCATGAAAAAGAACATGGGTTTATTAGATAAGGGATTGCGTATTGCAGTTGCCATTGCAATTGGGATTTTGGTAGCGACAAAAGTAGTAATGGGTACTTGGGCCATTGTGTTGGCTGCAATAGCTGTCGTTTTCCTGGCTACAAGTTTTATTAACTTTTGCCCTTTGTATCTGCCTTTTGGTATCAATACTTCAAAAAATAAAAACAAATAATTATGGCACAACACGCAGTTGAAACACAATGGATGGGAAAGATGCAGTTTAATGCATTGGTAAATGGTCACACAATAGTTATGGATGCACCGGAAAGGGTTGGCGGGGAAGATAATGGCCCCATACCTAAACCTTTTGTACTAGCTGCACTATCTGGCTGTACAGGTATGGATATTGTGGCCTTGCTCCGCAAATCGGGCAATGAAGTACAAGACTTGAACATTAGGGTTACAGGTGAACTAAGTAAGCAACAGCCTATTGAGTATGTATCCATGCATGTGGTATATGATTTTACAGGCAGCGACAAGGATAAGGAAGCTGCCCTAAAAGCCGTTATGGATTCGCAGGAAAAATATTGTGGTGTAAGCCACATGCTTAAAAAAGCCATCCCCATCAGTTGGGAGGTAAGTTTTAATAAAGTAACCTTATTTAACAATGGGCTGGTGGATAGTGCAGTTGCTTAAAATGCAAAAAGTAGATATTTGCATTACTATTCAAGTGCAAGTTTAGAATCTGCCACGAAGGCACGAAGACACAAAGAGACACAAAGTTTTAAGGAACAAGAAAGAAGAAAAATTATCTTATCAATACCTTTTAATCTTCTTTTTCTTAGTGTTGCTTCGTGTTTTTGTGCCTTTGTGGCTAAAGAATCATTCCGATATGGTGAGTAGTTACAAATTTACGAATGCATTTAAACCCTAGGATACATGAGCATTATAGAAACAATTAAACAGCCTTGGCCATGGTATGTGGCAGGGCCATTGATAGGGCTTACAGTGCCTACGCTATTGATACTGGGCAATAAATCCTTCGGCATCAGTTCCTCGTTGCGACATATTTGTGCGGCTTGCCTGCCAGCCAACATTCCTTTTTTTTCCTACAACTGGAAGCGGGAAGCCTGGAACCTGTTTTTTGTATCGGGCATTTTATTGGGAGGCATTATTGCAGCACAGTTGCTGGCAAACCCACAACCCATTCAAATTAATCCCCACCTCGCAGAAAGCCTGTCCAAATATGGCATTACAGATTATACAACCCTTGTGCCTAACCAAGTATTCAATTGGCCTGCCCTATTTACGCTTAGGGGTATGGTAATGATGGTGATGGGGGGCTTTATGGTGGGTTTTGGTACCCGCTATGCAGGTGGCTGTACCAGTGGGCACGCCATTATGGGGTTGTCTACCTTGCAGTGGCCTTCGCTAGTGGCTACTTGTTGCTTTATGGCAGGTGGTTTTGTAATGGCCAACCTGATACTGCCTTTTATATTATCCTTATAAAAACTGTTTACATGGAAAATATCGTTGAGAAAAATACCGATTTTGAAGTTCGTTCCCTGGATACCATCTGCACAAACGAAAGCCAATTGGAACACAAATGGTACCACAATATCAAGTACCTGATTGTTGGCCTTTTATTCGGGATTGTATTTGTAAAAGCAGAAATTGTCAGTTGGTTCCGCATACAGGAAATGTTTCGCCTACAATCTTTCCACATGTATGGGGTTATTGGCAGTGCCGTGTTGGTGGGTATGCTATCTGTTTACCTGATAAAGCGTTTCCATATCAAAACCATTTATGGCGAACCCATTATTTTTCACCCCAAGACTTTTAATAAGGGGCAAGTTTATGGCGGCTTGTTGTTTGGTTTTGGATGGGCTATTACCGGTGCCTGCCCTGGGCCATTGTTAGCACAAATAGGTTCGGGTGCTACTGTTATTGTGGTAACCTTGCTTAGTGCCATTGCCGGCACCTGGTGCTATGGATATTTTAGGGATAGGCTGCCGCATTAAGTAAATGGTATATCTAGGCATTGTATTGTACTTTTTTAGCCTCAAAAGCAAAATACAGTGCCCAGAAATACAAAAAAGGAAATTTGAAAATGTAGTTGAGCTTAGAAAACAATTTCTCTTTCTGTTCTATCCTTTATGCAATTTTTATTTTTTATCCCCTTGTGTGTGTGGTAAAAGGCTACTTGACACCCTACTTTATTTCCCTTTCGCTACCAATGCCAAGCATTGCCCTGTACTTGTCAACGGATTGTGCCATGCCCTGTTCGCCATGATAGGTTGGGGCTACATTTATAAAGGAGAATGGTTTATAAAGCGAAGCGCAGGCTGGGTTTTCGGCTTTTAGCTTGTTGTAAACCTTCCAGTCTTCATCATATTTTTTGATGGTTGCTGCCAATTTCGCCTTATCGTAAATGCCTGTTTTGTCGCCTTTGTATCCCAGTGCCATCACTTTCCAGCCATCTGCAATAATGGCGTGCAGCAATAGCCCATACTTGCTAGAAACTTTCATGTAGTCTTTATCTGCTTTGTTGGGCATCTCTATTTTGGCACTCAAGGCTACTATTTGCTTCCATGTGCCAACATTCTCCTGCTTCTCTTCAATCACTTTATCCAACAATCCATTTTTATAATACCAATCAAATGCCTGCTGCAGGAACCCCTCGGAAGGGAACATTTTTTGGGGCAGGTTGGCTGTATCAATGCCACCTAAAAATTCGTCCCTCATCCACCATACCCAATCTTTTTCAAAATGGTATTTGCCGCTTTCATGCCCCCGTAATACTGCCTTGGCAGACAAAAGGCACAACTGCCGGAAAGCTTTTCTGCTATCGGATTGCACAATGCCGTTCTCATCCATGAAACTATTGAAAATACTTTCTTCCGTACGGTTTTTATCAGCCCCCCATTTACTAATTACATACGCATTCAGTTTGCACCAAAACTCATTGCTGATGTATGGGCCAACCCATCCGCCACCTCGGCTCCAGCTCCATACGCCAGTAAAATTGGGATTGTTTTTTATATCGTTCAGGCACTTGTTACCCGTTTGCGGCTTGATTGTATTGTACTCTTCAAAACCATTGATAACACCATCCATCACATAATTTGGATACGCACCCTTGCCTTCATATTCACGCTGGCATTCCACTTCCACTATCTGGGCGTGCTTGCCAATCCCCAGTGTAGGGTTGAAATCATAAGTACGGTGATAATCCCCCTTTGTATGTTTTATGGAAAAAACAAGGTTTTTGTGCGGCTCTATTTGGTTGGTTACCGCAAGGTAATAAGCCGCAGAATCGTGCATGCCACCAAACGACCATGTGCGATAAAAAATAGCCTTGTTTCTCTTTTCGCACACTTCCTCCCGTAGCAGGTTTATCAATTTCACATGGCTGGCAACGCCGTTGGTTATAGGGTTGTTACCTGTGTGGTAAGGCACATTGTTTAGGTATGTTTCCCCAGTCCTTATCACCAAGCCATCCAAATCGGGGAATGTCTCGAACAACTCGTCGAGCATTATTTTGTGTATTTCGATGGTTTTGGGACGCTCAAGCGAAATTTTGCCTTTCGCATCGCAGATTTGGTCGTGGTATAGTTCCACTAGTTTTTTGGGCAGCACAATCAAATCTGTAAAATAATAAACCTTTATCCCCGCATCATGGGCTGCTTTTATGTTTTTTCGCACCCTGTCTGCGGCTGCCATCACCCAAGCCCTTTCTTTAGAGCCTTGAGGGAAGATTTGCGGGTTCAGTTTATCGAAAGTGATAGCTGCATGGGCAAACGTAAAGTCGTTCATCACTTGCCCGTTATAACCCTTTTCTTTTAGGTATGCAGGGTTATTGAAAGCCGTTACAGTTAATGGCTCGCCAGGGTTATTGTGCACCATGTCCAATATGTAAACTTGCTTTTGCGCCACCACAAAAGAACCCCATATACAGCAGCAAGCTAAAATTATTTTCCTCATTTTAATTTATTGGTTTAATGCCATTCATATAGCCTTTGTTTCACAGCAATTTAGCAAATGCAAATCAACAGTATTTACATGTATCAGCAATTAAAAAGTTTGTTACTGCTCACCACATGGAATATGCTTTTTTAGCCACAAGACACAAAAACACGAAGAAGCACAAAGAAAAAGAAGCCAAAAAGGTATTGATAACATCATTTTTCTTCTTTTTTTCTTCTTCCCTTAAAACTTTGTGCCTCTATGAGTCTTCGTGCCTTCGTGGCAGATTAAGCAAACTTGCACCAGAGTAGTAAACTTCTATTTAATTGCATTAATACCAAAAATATTTATTCCCCAACTTATTCCCCCCACCATTACTTTTGCTGCCCTTCATAAGATAAGGCTTTAAAATTTACGTTTGAAAATGGTTATTGTTATTCAATGTGCGGACAAAGTTGGCTTAGTAGCCAATATTGCTGGCTTGCTAAGGGAACAGGAATTAAATATCGTATCCATGCGTGAACATGTAGATACTATTCAAAACCGCTTTTTTGCCCGCATCCAAATAACCAAGACTGTAGATGCCGCCATATTAGAAGCACAGCTAAAAGCAGTACTTCCTGAAGATGCACAAGTAACGGCAACCCCAAACCCGTTAAAGAAAATAGTAGTACTGGTAACCAAGGAGTATCATTGCCTCACCGATATATTAATCCGTAACCATTTTAATACCCTAGGAGCTTCGATGTTTTGCGTAGTGGGCAACCACCCAACCTTGCAAGACATTTGCCGCAGGTTCGATATGCCTTTTCACTTGGTAAGCCATGAAGGAATAACTAAAGAAGCATTTGAAAATGAATTATACAAAACAGTTAGCAGCTACAATGCAGATTATATAGTATTGGCCAAATTCATGCGCATCCTCTCCCCTGCTTTTGTAGAAAAATACCCTTTGCGGTTGATTAATATACACCACTCCTTCCTGCCAGCTTTTATTGGTGCCAACCCCTACAAGCAGGCTTATGAAAGGGGGGTAAAACTCATCGGTGCCACTGCGCACTTTGTAACCAATCAGCTAGACGAAGGCCCCATCATAGCGCAGCAAATCATTTCTGTAAACCATTCCTTTACCACCGCCGACATGGTAAAAGCTGGCAAGGAAATAGAAACGGCCGTGCTGGCCAAAGCCCTGCAACTGGTTTTTGACAACAAAGTAATTATTCATGAAAACAAAACGATTGTATTCGAATAAATTAGGAATTAGGAATTAAAGCGACTTTAAAACAGGCCTATAAAGGATAAGTCGTTGAAACCTTGTTTATTTCCTAATTCTTAATTTCTAATTCCTAATTATATTATGCATATTTATCTTTTCGACCTAGAAAACCAAAAAAATGTAAAGCTGGAACTGGCTGTGGAATACACCGTGCCAGCTACAGATTTATTTGTAGTCTTTTATTCAAAAGAGCAAACAGCCCAGCTATCCTACAACAAAGAAAGCACCCTTTACGATGAATACTTTTTTAAAAAAGTAAACCATATAGCAGGTGCTACTACCCATTTTGAAGGGCATAAATATTCCCTTACAGTTGGGTTTTATTTGGATAACAACGAGCTTGTGCCCTTCCTGATAGACCATCGTGGCACAAACGACTATAAGAAATTTGACACCTCCCCTATCCACAACGAGCAGTATTTTACCCGTTTCCAATTGTTCAATTACAAAGAATACATGGAACTTGCATTTTTATTAGGCCTTGAAAAGTTAGAATTCAAAGACTTTATCACACGGCTCATCAATGGGCAGCTAGATAAAAACCAGCTTACCCTTTACAATATATCACCCAGTATTACCGACAATTTCAATGACTTTTTGACCAATAAGCAGTTTGAGGTATTTCTGGATGAAGAGGAAAAAAACGAGGCTTAATATCTCAAAATAAGCTACTGATATTTTAGCAAGCAGCATCCCTTTTTTAACCCGGATTCTGTAGTTGACTTCGTTATGAAAGGCTCAAATGCAATAAAGACAAGTATTTGAGCCGAATTTTTGGTCGAAAACATAGCATACTATGGCAAGGCCAAAAAATCAAGCAAATGCTTGTGTTTGAAGTAGTTGGGGCTTGCAATAGATTTCAACTGCAAAATCCGGGTTTAAGTAATACTGGTACCATCGGTGCATTAATGGCACATTAATCAAGATTTTACATTGGTAATAGCCCATTTTTAATAACACCAAAGGGGGCGTTCTTTTTAAAAAGAACGCCCCCTTTGGTGTTATTGTGCCTTGAACTTGACGATTGTTTTACCAATCTTACTTAGCATTTCCAGACGGCATTTTATCGCCATGGCCAGCTTGTTTTGTTTTTGCAGTACCTGCTGTAGATTTTTTAGATGCAGCACTTGTACTTTTGTTTTCCGCAGCATGGCTGCCGTTTTTAGCAACACTACTTTCTCTTTTTGAATCGCTGTGCTTCTTTTCCATGATGTTTTTTTTATTGAATTTAATGAAGCGGTATTGCTTCTATACCACAGCAAGCAACAAACTTAATGCCCATGTGAAATGAACCTATGCCATCCTTCATTTGAGGAGAAAAGGAAACAAAATGCTATTAATATGCCACAACTATTATTTTTCAAAAAGCAAATCCATGAAAAATATTCTACAATATACTATATGTTATAGCCTGCCACTTAATCATAACAGTATAAGAATTAACAAAAAATGGTGGCACACCCTTTGGATTGATAGTATGCATGGAAACGAATATATTTAGCAAAAGCTTTTGGAAAGGTTATATAGGTTTCGGCTTTGTAGCCGCCCTTTTATATGCAAGCATAACGGCCTCTGTTATAGCAGGCGTGCACCAGTCGGAAAATACATGGCAACTCTACATTGGCAATGCTGCATTTGCAGGGGTGGTGTTACTGTATGTTTGGCTTAAGCGGTTCACCATTCCTACTGGCAGCCTTAAAGTAATTGCGGGCGCCATTGTTACAGCAATGGGGGTATTCTTTTCGTGCTTGCTATTGTTGCTTGCGCTGGCTTTAATGCCATTGCAGCCATTTGCATCGGCCAACACCCCAGTTACCAACCCTTTAGACAGCAACAGCGGGCAAGTATGGAATATTTTTATCAATGCCATAATGGTCAATTTTTTATGGGGTGCCATCACGGCTGCCGTTTTTGGGCTGGCTTTGCAAAGGCCGCAAGCCAAGTTAAGTGCAGGCAATGAATAGTATTGCGGGGGGGATTTTAAAATGTATATTGCAAATGTACAAATTTGCAATACATCCTACCCCAGCAGTTCAGTAAAAATAGCTTGCAGCCTATCGCCCGAAACGGGCTTAATGATATAGTCGCTTACTTCACTTATTTCCCTTGCCCTGTCCATGTCTCTCATGTCGATAGACGAACTAACGAGGTAGATGACAATATTTTTTTCTAGCCTTGGTTTTAGCAGTATATAGGCCTCCAAAAATTCCCATCCATCCATTACTGGCATATTAACATCTAGGAATATGATATCAGGTAGCTCATGCCTTTTGTTTTTGTCCAGCATTTCCAGAATAAACTGTATGGCTTTTTCGCCATCGTCAAAAAACATGATTTTACTAACCATATCGGTGAATTCAATTTCTTCTTTAGCTAGGTATTGATATATCAAGTCGTCATCCACAATACATACGCTGTCTACCTTGTTTTTCATAGAAAATCAATTTCATTAAAGTTAATAATAAATGTTGCGCCTTTGTCGGGTTCGCTCTCAACACGGATGCTGCCGCCCAGCGATTTTACCTGGTGCTTGGTTATAAAAAGGCCAACACCTTTTGAATCCGGGCGGTTGTGGAATGTTTTGTGCAGCGAAAATATTTTGTTGCCATATTTATTTAAATCCAAACCCATGCCATTGTCCTTGCATGTAAGGGTAATAAGCCCATTTTCATTTTTAAAACTGGTAAAAACAATTTCTGGCTGCCGGTTTTCCGAGGCATATTTCAAGGCATTGGTAAGTAAATTCAAAAAAATACTTTCCAAATAAATCTTTGGGTAATTAATTGTTTCACAATCAGCAAAATGGTAAGTAATAGTTGCATTACTGGCAGCAATCTGGGTAGAAAGACTAGTAATCTGGCTTTCTAAAACGGTGCTAAACGGCAGTGCTTGCCTTTCCAGTTCCATGTTTTGGTTTATGTTTACTACCTCGCTTAAATCCTGCACGGTTTTGGAAAGCTGTGTGGTTACTTGAAACAGCTTGCCCAATAATTCCTCTTTCTTTTCAGCGATTGTAGTTCTTTTGTAAATATCCATCAGCAAGCTAAGGTTGCCAACAGGGGAGCGTAGGTTGTGCGAAACGATGTAAGCAAAATCCTGCAACGTATTCTTTTTAAATTCTAGCCTTTTTGATAATTTGTCCAGTCTTTCAATGGTTTCATTCAGCTTTTGTTCGTTTTGCTTTATTTCGGTAAAGTCTTTGGTTATGGCAAGTACGTCGCTCACTTCTCCTTCTTTGCTGAACAAGGGTATCATATTAATTGCAAAATAGCCAGCCCCTTTTTTATCCGTCACTGACTCTACTTCATAATGGGCATTTTTTCCTGTTGCAAATACATCTTCCAAATGCTTGGTGAATTTTGGGGTATTAGGATGCTTGCTAAAAATATCAGTAGGTTTTTTGCCAATAAAATCTGTTATGCTTTTTGACGATACCGATGTTACCGATTCGTTTACAAACTTATATTCTAGGTTTTTGCCCATCAACATTATCACGTCTGGGTTATTATTCACCAAGGCTTTAAACTGCTCTTCGCTTGCTTTTAGCTTTTGGTTGGCAATTTGCAAGGCTGCGGTTTGTTCATCTATTATTTTTTGAAGTTCAGCGGGCGATTTTAAGTTAAATGCTGCTGGCAAATTCTTATACAATGCAACCACTGTGGCGGTAGAAATAAGGGCAGTGATAAATAGCAAAACTGCATTTAGCCTATATAGCGGATACCAAAACATACCGGCATCAACAATATGGGTAAGACCACAGAAAATAATAAAAAGGCTAAACAATATAAAAATACCACGGAAAGGGGTATCCTCCCTTTTCTTTATAAAATAAACCATTAACATAGGGATAGTTAAATAAGCAAGCCCAATGTTAATATTTGATAATATATATACCCATCCATGTGCCTCTGTCCAGTGGCCGCATTGCCAGCGTGGCATAAAGCCATTCGTTTCAAATAATTTATTGAAAAAGTCTATTAAACTGTTCATTTTTGCTACGATTACAGGATTAGCAATTGTTAGTGCTTAAGGTTAAAATATGATAGGTATTTAATTAATTGACCAAAAAGGAACAGAAAAAACTTTCAAGTTTTTTGGATTGGAGAATTTATGTAGGAATCCAAGCCTTTAAATTTGAGTGAGATGCTTTCATAAGTTTTTTAAGTTAATTTTAAAATCGGATTCCAGCTAAATATACTATTTTTTAACAATGTAGCAACAATTAATTTAGCTAAATTAACAATTGGATTTTGAATTTGCCAAATAAATTTTGTGTCATTTCAAAACTTCGTTTTTTGTTGGTTTCTATTTGGCAGAAATAGGGTTATTTACGTTTTATCTACATAAATAACCAACTTGGTGTTTGCGGTTCAACTAGCATCCTATATGGGGGAAATTTTGGATACCCATGGGGGAATATTTCCCCCATATAGGATTTTTATTTTGGGCTATATACCTATTCCTGCTAATTTTACATTAAAGGAGCACCTAGGGGCATCTTGGCCTTGCTTTCAGAATGGGAGGTTAGTTGGCTTAGGAAAATGATAATCCACCATCAAAATCTTATCAGTTTCTTATCAATAAACTATCATTTTACTATAATAAAACTATCATTCCATTATCAATAAACTATCATAAAATTCACTTAAATTATCATAAAAAATGAGGCTAAAAAAAACATAAACAATTGAATATCAATGAGTTATAGGTAAAAAAGGAAATTATCAAAAAAAAATAAGCCACCAAAAAACAAAAAATAACCCATTAAAACCATTGCCCTACACTTAGAGCTTAGTACCTTATTTTTGCCAGATGGCTGCATTAGCATTTAACCTTCAACATACCGATACACAAAGCAAAGCAAGGGTGGGTACCATTACTACCGACCATGGCATTATTAATACACCCATTTTTATGCCTGTTGGTACGGTTGGCAGTGTAAAAGCGGTAACCCAAGCGCAGTTAAAAGAAGAAATACAGGCACAAATTATTTTGGGAAATACCTACCATTTGTACCTCCGTCCCGGCACAGAAGTGCTGGAAGCAGCAGGCGGGCTGCACAAATTTAACGGGTGGGACAGGCCGATACTTACGGATAGTGGTGGCTACCAAGTATTTTCATTAGCGGCCAACAGGAAAATAAATGAGGAAGGCGTATTGTTCCAAAGCCATATAGATGGCAGCAGGCACTTGTTTACGCCCGAAAAGGTAATGGACATACAGCGCAGCATTGGCGGAGACATTATCATGGCTTTTGACGAATGCCCCCCATACCCTAGCGAATACATCTATGCAAAAAAAAGCATGGAACTTACCCACCGCTGGCTAGACAGGTGTTTTAAACGCCTAGGCGAAACGCCTGATAAATATGGCTACACGCAAAATCTGTTCCCCATTATACAAGGCAGCACCTACAAAGATTTGCGAACTGCATCTGCGGAGTATGTTGCCAGCCAACAGTCAACAGGCAATGCCATTGGCGGCCTTAGCGTGGGCGAACCAGAACAAATGATGTATGAGTTTGCAGAACTGTGCTGCGATATTTTGCCAGTAGAAAAGCCTCGCTACCTCATGGGCGTAGGCACACCGTGGAACATACTGGAAAATATAGCCATAGGGGTAGATATGTTCGATTGTGTGATGCCTACCCGCAATGGCCGCAACGGCATGTTGTTTACCTCAAAAGGCATTATCAATATCCGCAACAAGAAATGGGCAACTGATTTTAGCTGTATCGACGATGGCATACCCTGCCCTACCAGCCAGTATTACAGCAAAGGATACCTGCGGCATTTGTTTGTGGCTAATGAAATACTGGCCTTGCAAATAGCCAGCATCCATAACCTTGCTTTTTACTTATGGCTAGTTACAGAAGCGAGGGCACAAATACTAGATAATAATTTTGTAAGCTGGAAAAATGATATTATTCCTGTTTTAAAGCAGCGGTTATAATAAATTACCTTTTACTTTATTACAAACTATAAATGTGTATAAATGATAATACATTATTTTCTTTATCCACCAAATAATAGTTTTACTATATGGGAGGGATGTTGTAGCTATTTTTACTACAAATCTAATACCTGTAAAATGCTATAATCCGTACATCCTTGTTAAAGGATGTATTTTTTTGCCCTAATATACTATGACAGATTATCAAAAATGACGTATTATTAATAATGGAATATTACGAAATGAGTTCAAGAAATTTATGCTCTTTCCATAAAAACCGCCTGTGAGCAGATTGCCGGATTATGTTGCTCAATTTGCCATAGCAGAATTACTAAACCGTTCAGGGCAGCTGTCTTGCAATTATATTTGCAATGCATAGATACATGTACAAGCAAAAATTGGTTTGCTAAAATAACTTTTATGAGTTCCTAAGCTGCTATGGGTAATAATCATTAGCATCATTCAAATCATTTTTAATCAGTGGTATAAATGAAGAAATTAGACTGGTATATACTCAAGAATTTTTTAAGCACTTTCTTTTTTGCCATCTTTCTGTTTACCATAATAGCGGTGGTGATAGATTTGAGTGAGAAAACAGACAACTTTGTAAAGTCACACCTAGGGTTCTTTAGGATAGTAACAGGGTATTATTACGGGTTTATACCCCATATAGTCGCCTTGTTATTTCCTTTGTTCGTGTATATATCTGTTATATTTTTTACTTCCAAAATGGCTAACCGAACAGAAATTATACCTATACTGGCAAGTGGCATATCGTACAACAGGTGGCTGCGCCCTTATTATATGGGTGGGTTTATTCTTGCAGGGCTGCTTTGGCTGGCCGACCAGTATGTGATACCAAAAGCAAACCAGATAAGGAGTGCTTTTGAAGCTAGGTATGTTGACAATGATAATTCTTACAACCAGCTTACCATGAACACCAATACCAGCATTTATTTCAAAATAGATTCTTTTACTTATGCTGGCATACTTAATTATGACACGCTTACAAAGCGGGGAGGCCCCTTTTTCATGGAACGGGTAGAAAAAAGCAAGGTTACCCAAAACATCCGTGGCGAAAACATACAATGGGACACGGCTACCAAAAAATGGCGGCTGGAAAATACGCTTACCCGAACCATTTTGCCACTAGGGGAGAAGCTGGTATTGGTGCCAACGCAACAAGCTAATTTTAACTTCAAGCCGCTAGACCTAAGCCGGGACAAGTACACGAAAGACAAGCTGACTTCGCCAGAACTGGCAAAATTTATAAACCTGGAGGAGTCAAGGGGTTCAGAGGGCATCAACGATTTGAAAGTAGAGCTTTACAGGAGGGATGCCACGCCCGTAACGGTGTTCCTGCTTACGGTGATAGGGGCTATTGTTGCCGGGCGCAAAGTGCGTGGGGGAAGTGGGGCGCACTTGGCAGTAGGTTTTATTACCGCGGCGGCTTTTATTATCACAGACAGGTTTTCTACTATTTTTTCTACCAAAGGCAACCTGCCCCCCATCATAGCCGCTTGGATACCTAATGGTATTTTTGTGTTTGTGGCCATGTATTTGTATAAAAAAGCACCTAAGTAGGAAAGGGTTTTTGCCACAAAAGCACTAAAACACAAAGAGGCACGAAGTTTTTAAATAAAACAATACAAAGTTGTATTTCTTCCTTCTTTTTTCCTTTGCGCTTCTTCGAGCCTTGGGGCCTTTGTGGCAAAAAAAAAATCAAAACACAACCCCATGTGTTGCTTTTATTAAAGGCGTAGCCAAAAAAGGGAACAAACGCATGGTGCTTACCAATACATTAGAGGTTGTCACGCCGCCAAACAAAGACTGTATCACTCGCCCTGTGGAAAGGCGTGTACTAAATTGCTCCCTCCATTTTTTTTTGTATTGAAGTTCCATTTCTTCCCTCGTTATTCTTTTTTGCAAGAATAAATCAACCTGCTCAAATGCCAGTTTCGATGCGTGCATGGCCATGCTCATGCCGTTGCCGCACAAAGGCGTTATCATACCAGCTGCATCGCCAGCCATCAATACATGGTTTTCTACTATTGTTTTAGGCTGGAAACTAATTTGCGATATGGCCACCGGCTGAGGGAAAAGAAAATGTGCATTAGTGAATATATCCTTTAGGAAAGGGTTTTTGTAAAGGATGTTTTCCTCCATTTGCTTGATGGAATTGCCATTATTTTTCAGGTTTTGGGCGGTTGTAAGGTAGCACAGGCAGCTTTTGTTATCCTCTATTTTGCTCATGCCGCAATACCCATTTTCAAAGTTGTGCAGGGCAATGGTATTGTCCGGGTATGGCACTTCTATATGGTATTTGATGCCTATATAATTGTTTAGCTTATTAGGCTTTTGTGCAGCAAAATCCCTTTTCCATTGCAGGTCTATATTGCTTCTTTTGCCAAAGCTGCCAATGGCAACATCGGCTTCCCAGTTAAAGTTTGTGCTTGCCCCTGTATCTGAAAGCGGCTGGGCATGGATAGAAAAATTGCCTTTGCCAAGGCTGTTCTCTTTATACTGTATGTCTTTTACTTTTGTGGCAGTAAATAACTGCACACCTTTTTTTACTGCAATATCAGCAAGCAGTTTATCTATCAAATAGCGGCTGATGCCAAAGCCCCCTAGCGGCAGCTTGTGCGAAAACGACTTGCCGTTTACAGAGCTTACTTGCAATTGGTTGATATGGGGCAAATCCAAGCTTGCTAGGTTTAGCCCTAGGCCTTGGAGGAAAGGCCAGGATTCCTTGCTAATATATTCCCCGCAAACTTTATGGCACGGATAGGTTTCTTTTTCAAACAGTGCAACCGAATACCCTTTGTCGGCCGCTTGTATGGCAAAGCAAAGCCCAGCCAACCCACCGCCAACAATGGCAATAACTGAATAGCCGTCTTTACCTTTGAACCCGTCCATTTTTCCAAATTTTTAAATACAATAACTCCTTGCCACTTGTAGGGAAGTTGCATGCAACGTATCTACATAAAACATTGGCATGCCATTCACTTTGGTGTTTCACCAACCACTAAGTGGTAATCGCTAAGTTCGTGTTACAAACTATCCTCACTTTTTCACCACTATCAAATGCCTGAAAGCCCATTTCCATTGGATAGTGTAGTTGCTGATGCCGGCTTGCTGCAAAATAGCTATCCATTCTTTTTTGGTAAAACCCCTTAGCACAGACAAAGGCGCATCGTTTTTAACAAGGTACGATTTGGAAAACAAACGAGTGATGAATTTGATGGAATAATAAGCCAGCCAATGCCGGTGCAGGTCGTTAATAAAAAAACCTTTGCTACAGTTGCTGTGCATCCATTTTAATTGTTCCACAAGTGCCTCGTTGCTAAAATGATGGCAGAAAAGCGACGAAAAAATAATGTCTTCTGGCTGGGCAAAACGAACTTTTTTATAATCGCTCTGCACCCACACGGCATTGTCGTTTTTATATTGGGCATGAGCCGTTTCTAGGCATTCCTTTTTGATGTCAATGCCTAGTGTTTTAAAAAGGATGCCTTGCATGTTCAGCTCTTTAGCTATGGCGTGCAGGTTATCCCCCCCGCCACAGCCAATCTCGCATATCGACACAGGGTTTTTCGGCCCCAGCGGCATCAATGCTTTTATTCCTTGCAAAGTAATGCCATGACCGCCTAGCCAGGTATTGATCATGTCTAGTTCCCGCATGTTCTGCCTGATGTCCTCAAATGGGATTCCATCCTGGTCTAGCAACTCTTTTTTAGCACTGCGTTGTTTAAAATCCGGCATATTATTTTATCAATTCTCATTCTGGCTAGCGATGAATCAAATAAAAATACAGCTATTCAAAAAATATTGCCACAAAGGCATAAAGACTCGAAGTTGCACTAAGAAAGAAAAAAATCACTCATAAACCCCTGTGAATGTTTCCATTGTTAATCCCGGGCCGAACGCGCATCCAAATACATGCTCGCCCACGGTTGCTTTTGCCATTATTTCTTTCAACACAAACAGTATGGTCGGAGAACTCATATTGCCATACTTACCAAGCACATGGTAGCTGTCTTGCAATTGCGGCTTGTGCAGTTGCATGGCTTGCTCCACCGCTTCCAATATTTTCCTGCCACCCGGGTGTATGCACCAATGGGTTATGTTGTTTGGGTTCAGGTTGTTTTGCTGCAAGCTTTTAGTAGCCAGTGTCTTTATGTCTTGCTTAATTATATCTGCAACATAGCTGCTCAGGCTCATTAAAAAACCATTGCTGCTCAGTTTCCAGCTCATGTCGCCCTTGCCGCTTGCCGCTATTTCGCTATAAAAAGAAAGTATGGTAACTCCCTTTTGTTCCGCTTTGTCGCCGGTAATCAATGCAGCGGCACAACCATCGCTAAACAACAAGCTGCTGCAAGCATTGTCTGCGGTATATTCTTTTTGGAAATGGATGGTGCACAATTCTGTGCAAACAACCAGCACTTTGGCCGTGGGGCTGCTGTCTGCTATTAACTTAGCCAACTTTAACGCATGAATAGCTGCATAACATCCTAAAAAATTAACAGATGTCCTGAAAATAGTTGGGGGCAATGCCAGTTGCTCCGCAATTTGAAGGTCTAAGCCAGGAGCGCTCATGCCGGTACAGCTAACGGTTATTAAATGAGTTATTTCTTTGGGTTCTAGTTTGTTTTTTAAACAATTACCAATTGCGGTAATACTAAGTGGCAATGCTTCCTTGTCGTAAATCTCCATCCGCCTGTCTAAATTGGGGAATGGAGCAGCAGGACCAGTGGGTATAAAATCCCACAATTTTTTTGGCTGGCTAAAATCAGCTATTACAGAATAGCGGGTACCAATGCTGCTTTGGGCGTATAAGAATTTCAGCTTCCGCTTTTCTACATCGTCAATATCAAAAGAATCCTGCATGAAATGCAGTATATCTTCTTGCAAATGCTGATAAGCAGGTACTGCCGTGCCAATAGAAATAATTTTAGCCAAAATATTTGTTTATCAATGATTAAGAAAAATAAGTGCCAAAAAAGCCGTGTTGGTACAGGTGGATGCCAACCAGTTCATATTCATGGTGTGTTTAAAGTTGGCCATCGTGCCATCCCTGCATACCAACACAAACCAATATAAGAAATAAACGATAACAGGGGCAAATAAGATTTGTACAATAATAAAAGACCGCAACTGTCTCAAGGCAAAAAAATGCTGGAAAAGCAACCCAAATGAAAGGCTATACAGCACAGCACAAAAAATAAAAGTGCCTTTAGCACCTAGCAACATGCTAATGGTTTTTACGCCATCTTTAGCATCCTGCCCATGCTGGTAAACCTGTGTGATGGGGTAAAAACCCCCAATAAGCAAGGTGCTGATGATTAAGCCAGTGATGGGGATGTGCGTGGTTAAATCACTAGAAGCGGCATGGTAAACCAAATAAAAAATAGTAGCTCCTTGGTTTAGTATTACGGTGAGGAAACCAATTATTGGGAATTGTTTTAGCCGCACGCCACGGTAGCTGTATAGCCTGCTGAAAACGATGTATGTAACCACAAGCAATAAGCTAGTAGCACTAATTGCGAGGGCAATGATACAGGCCAAAAGGTCGAGTAGCATAGTGGCATAAAATAGTTGCTTGGTGGGCTGCATGGGGTTTTTGATACCGCCAATGCTGCCCTCGTCCCTGTCCATATAGCTATTGTAGCCATTGCTGGCAGGGTAAAGCAGCAAATGCAGCAGCACAAATACCCATATTGCCCTGCAAAAGTGTATAGCAGGCAAAAAACTAAGCGCAAACAAATACACAGGCAGCAGGAAAAAGGAAAAAGGAAACCGAAGTAACTGGATAGTAGATTTTTGTAACAAAAGGGTATTAATTGATTTACGCTAAAGATACATACCTTTTGGCAATAACCAACCAGATACATTGCAAACATAGGAAGTACAAAACACTTAATAGCCAAAGGGAAATCCACCCTAAGCCTATCATAGAAACGTGCTTGAAACACTAACTTCATATAAATCGTGCTATCTATACCAATTTCTTTAGAAAGTAGTAAAAAGGAAATGTATGTAATAAAAAATCCTATGCGTGGCTCAGTTCCTCGCTGGTTTCTTGGCTTATTTTTTCACGCACGTTCAGGATGTCTTTATCAAAGCTATATAAGGCAGCACGGTTTTCGCCAATTAGGCTTAGTTCGTCCAACATTTTAGTTGCTTGGTTCTCTTCTTCCAGTTGTTCTTTCAAATACCATTGCCAAAATTGGAAGGTAATATAGTCGCCTTCGTTTAGTGCAATGCCCACCCATTGGTTAATGCTTTTGGTTACTTCCTGCTCATTCCTCAAAAAAAGTTCAAATACTTCTTTCAAATCTTTAAATGCTTGTTGCGGAGGGTTTAGTGACTGTACAAGGGCCTTTCCTTTTCGCATGGCTATATAGTGCATTAAGCGTGTCATGTGTTCCCGCTCTTCTTGGGCTTGCTTGTAAAAAAATTGCGTAAGCCCATCAAGCCCAGGCTGGCTTTCCAGCCAAGCAGCAGTGGCCAAATATTGGTGCGATGCGTCTGCCTCTATTTTTACTTGCGCATTCAGTGCCTCTAAAGATTTTTGTGAAAGTTCCATAGTGATTTATTTGAAGTTATTATTTCAAATGTTAAGCCAAAAGCAATTTATCTTAGATTATTTTCTATCTAGTTTACAATTGTTTGGCACACATTTATATACATTATAATAAAATGGAACTATGAAAAATAATGATGCCACCCATAACCGGCCGGATGGCGAACGGACAATTGAAGCACCTTATGTAGTTACAAATATTGAAGAAAGGATAACAGAGCTAAAAGATGAACAAACATGGGATAAAAAAGACCGGAATGCGATAACGCTTTTTAAAACCCAAGGCGTTACCATTGTTTTAGTTGCCTTACACGATGAAGTTACGATGAGCGATATAGAGGTAAACGGCGTTGCCTCGCTGCAAGTAATAGAAGGGAAAGTAAATGTAAGCACAGAAAGTGATGCATTTGAACTATGCGAAGATAAAATGGCTGTTATACAACCCAATATTGTCCACAGCATTTATGCTTTGAAAGAAAGCGTGATATTAATGACTATTTATAAAAACACTCAAAATTAGTATATGGCTAATCAATTAAAGTTAGAAGCATCATGGGAAGAAGTAAAAGACAAGCTAAAGGAAACTAATATAGATCTTACTGATGAGGATCTTGAATATACGCCTGGCAAGGATAATGAGCTGGTTGAAAGGCTTGCAGTAAAAATGAACCGGAGCAAGGAGCATATAAAAACCTGGATAGAAAGCGTTTCTGGCAACAAGGGCAAAGCCTATTAATTCCAATAAAAATGGTAAATAACTTTTAAAAGTTATTTACCATTTTTATTTATCATGATTGAGCTTATTTATCACTCCTCGGTTTCGCTAATACTTTTCCGCACATTGCCTGCAGAGTCGGTAACGGTAGTAATGGTACGCCTTCTGGCACCACTGTTTACCAAAATTACACCGACTATTAAAACAGCAATGACTATTATTACCGCAGACCAATGAAGGCTAAGCCAATAACCCACTTCTGTCTCATTAAAATCAACTTTTGGTTTATTGCTTTCACAAAAACCACGCAGGCTTGCCAGCGAAAAAACAGCAAGTAAACTTGTTTTATACGCAAAATTGCTACTGCTAAAATATTCCTTTTTCATGATTGTTTTTTACAGATGAAGTTATACGGTAGCACTAGCATCCCTAAGTGCTTTTATTTCATCGTGCGATGCCTTCAATTTATCTTTTTGTTCTGCAAGCATCTCACGTATATAGCTAGGCATCTCTGCTTCTTCTATGGCTTCGCTGTAAGCTTTTTGGGCAGCATCTTCGCCTTCTTCGCAAGAGCCTAAAATTGCCTGCCTGTTGTCAGTGCTGAAAACCCCTCTTACATCCATCCATGCCCGGTAAATTTTACCAGAAACGGTAGTGCCGCTTTCAATAGTGCCACCATATACTTCTATTTCGGTACCCAGTGCCATTTTATTATTATGGCTTTCGTCAATCATCGACAGGAACAATGCTTTCAAGTCTGCATCGGCATCTGTCAATTCTTTCAAGGCATGTTTGTAGCCTTCAATACGATCGTTGTTAATAGCTACAAGATCGTTTAAGATTTCTGTGGTGGTGTCTGTGGTTATCATAATTCGTTTTTTTATTTACAAATAGTAATTAAAAATCCATGCCATTTTTTAATTAGACCTGTTAGAGGCTTTTGAAAATTTAGTGCTATTTTTTTGTGGAAATTTTTGTACGGATAATACAGCAAATGCCAATTATGGCGATTATGTTTTTTGCCTCTGCCACAAAATAAGAGGGGCATCATGATTTTGCATGATGCCCTCTTATTTTGTTATTGTGGTTTTACTTACATTTTTTGTTTGTTTATCAAAGAATCATTGGCTTGGGCCATCATCAAATGATGTTCCAACGTAGATAATTTCCCTCCTGCCCAGCTTTTCAAATCAGGATCTGTTCCTTTATCTGCTTCTTTTGTAAATGCGTCAATTGCATCTTTATGGGCACCTACCATGGCACTTGTATAGGCTTTGTCAAAATCGCTACCTTTCTTTTTTGCCATGTCGATGTACTTGTCTTTGTTTTTGTTGCTGATAGAGTCAGGCAAAGTGATGTTTTTAGCTGTAGCCAGCGTTTTTAATTCGCTGTTTGCTTTCCCGTGGTCATCAACCATCTGCTGTGCAAATTTTTTCACTTTAGTGGAAGAACTGTTCATCAAAGCCAGCTTGGCCAATTGCACTTCCATCATGCCGTCATCGGCAACATTAACTGCAAATTTCGAATCATTAGCAGGCACAGTTGAAGAGGAATCCACCTTTTCCTTTGTCTTGTTATCATCTGTTGCTATTTTCTTGCTGTCTGTGTCGTTATTGCCGCAAGAACTTGTAATAGCAATCGTGCCTACGAGAAGTAGGTTTAAAATTGTCGATTTCATATTTAATTTGTTTTTATACTACTATTGTGTTAAAAAATAGTGCCATTTAAAAGTGATATATAAAAGGTGATTTTATTTCTACATTTTAAGTATTGGCAATTATGACTATTTACATTTATGTAGATTTTTTACGGCATAAAGCAAATCATTATGAATTAGGGATTATTTCAAAATAGTTTTCCCATTTCCGAATAGGACTTTTTTCATTTAGTTAGCGCAGCTGCAATATTCTTTGCATCCTTTAAGCGAAGCGTTTTAACCCGGATTTTGCAGTTGACTTCGTTATGAAAGGTTCAAATGCAATAAAGACAAGTATTTGAGTCGAATTTTTGGTCGAAAACATAGTGAACTATGGCAAGGCCAAAAAATCAAGCAAATGCTTGTGTTTGAAGTAGTTGAGGCTTGCAATAGATTTCAACTGCAAAATCCGGGTTTAACTTTTTTTACTTCCCTTTGCGCCTTCTTTGCGTTTAATGGCTTTGCAAACTTTGCGGTTAAACATCCTTTTAAAAATGAAAGTGGTTGGTGAAAGTTATTTTGACAACGTTAATTAAGCGTTGGCATAGATTTTTATCTAGGTAAATAAAAATACCATGGCAAAGTATCCCGAGAAAGCAAGTAAAAAAGTAGAAAAAGCGATGCACGAAAGAAACGAAGGCACGCTAAAAACAAGCGCTGGCAAAAAAGTAACAAGCCTCAAGCAAGCTATTGCCATTGGGCTTTCAGAAGCAAGGGCCGAAGGCGCAAAAGTGCCTAAAAAGAAAAATAGCTAATAGGCTAGAATGGTATTTTTTGCCACAAAGGCACGAAGAATCGAAGTGGCAAAAAGGAAAGAAAATAACAATTATTTTCTTTCCTTTTTGCTAGATTCAAACCTTTATGCTTCTTTGTGTTTTCGTGCATTGGTGGTTAGATTAAGCATTAGATTAACTATACTTCAAACAGCAATTGCCCTTCGTGGTTGGTTTGTGGTATCAAGCGGATGAAATTGTCGTACCCTTCCTCATCTTCATGGTTGCTGTATAACCCATAAGCATCTAGGCTATAACCCACCAGCCCATCATTGGCTTCTATAAGGTACAATATAGAAGACTCCGAAGGATCCGAATCGCCCTCAAAGCGATAGGTTTTAATTATCTTCAAGTCTTCAGGAGCATAGTTTTTGCCTTTGTTGGCATGGAAACCATCTGGGCCCCAGCGGAATTCATTATCCATTTTGTCGCAACGCAGTTTTTCCATTACGGTGCTTAACGTTGTCATTTCATTATTTTGCATGTTTTCAATTTTTAAAGTGATGTAAAAAGGTTGGATTATTTGTTTCCACCGCCACTAGCTTTTGAAATGATAAAAATAATTATAGCTATTACGAACACTACCAAAAATATCCCGCTCCATACACCAGCTTTAAAAATACCGCCAATAACTGCGCAGGAACTTAGGGTAAACATGCAGCCCAATGCTGCCATTAAAATGGGTAACAGATTTAGTTTTTTCATTGCTTTGTTTTTATTGTTTAAAATTCAAGTTTCCTGCCAAATTTTACATCCCTTTACTTAATCAAAAACGCTATGGCATAATCCGTACAATTCGCCATTTTTCATGCACCCCTCACTTTGGATAGTGCTAGGGTCAGGTATGCCTACAATTTTATTTCGCCTTCTATACCTCCATCCATTGTTTTGCCAGTAAGGGTACTGATAGCTATCTGAATTACTGAAATCAGTTTGTTGTTTTTTGTGTCCCAATAGTAGGCATCAATGGGTTTTACTTTTATGGCAGTGATGCTTGGGTCGTCTTCGCCTTCGGTAAACCATGCCTTGGCAATAGGTGTCCACAAGGCTTTTATTTTTTCTTTATCCGTGGTTATTTCCGCTTCACCATAAATGCTGAGGTATTCCGAGCTGCTGTTGTTGGAATAAAATAGCTGTACACGGTTGTCGTTGGCTATATCCGTATTTTTATCACTTTTGTCCCTACTGAAAAACCATACATTGCCCTCATCGTCAACATCTAGCGTGCTCATTGGCCTTGCAGATAACGGCGTGCTGGAAAGATTGGTTACAAACAGGCAAACATTGGCATCTGTGGCCAGTTCCTGTATTTTTTTTATGCCTTCGGTGGTGCTTAATTTTTGCGTGTTGCCCATAAAATAGATTTTATAAACTTAAAACACAATTATTATTCCACTGCAAACTGAGGCTAAAAAACTAATTTTTCGGGTAATTTATTGTACCCAATCTTCAACAAAAAGTAAAAATTGTAGAGTATGTTGCTCAGGTGTTTTCATATATAATTTAACCGAAAGGAACATAATGGGCTAAACTAAGGGTACAAGGATATTTAGCCTATACCTATAGCTTGCCCTTTCTTGTGTGAAATATTTTAGTTGTTTGTTACCCCACTTGACACTTCAATAATTTAATTAGACAAAATAATTTAAGCCTCGTAGGTGATAATTTTATCTTTTAAGTATAGATATTTGAATAATTTTATAATCAAATGCAAACAATTTCAGACAAAGTACTTCTTGACAATCTTAAAAATGAAAGTAACGCTTCTTTTGAAGTTTTGTATCAGTTTTATTTTCCTTCTGTTGCAACCTATATCTCACAAAACTTTGGAAATAATGAAGACGCTGAAGATGTTTTTCAAGAAGCTATTATTGTATTGCTTCACAAGGTTCGTGAGCGTGACTTTGTTCTTACCTCTTCACTTAAAACATACCTATTTGCTATCGCAAGAAACCTTTGGTTAAAGAAATTAAGAGATAATAAATTGGGTTCCATTCACAGTCTAACAGAAGTACAAGAAATAGTAGAGCCGTTTACATTCGAATTGCAAAATGAGCCAACAAAGGAAGAGAAAGTCAGCTCTTGGATGAAAAATATTACAGAAAACTGCCAACGTATCCTAAAAGCCATTTTCTTTTATAACGAATCCATGGGAAGCCTCATGCAAAAGATGGGTTGGAAAAATAAACATACCGCTGCCAACCAACAATACAAGTGCATTCAACAAGTGAAGAAGCAAAAAAGTATAAAATAATACGTTTGTTTTTCTGTAACTGTGTTGATTGTTGACCTTCGCAAATATTAAAATAATTAGAAAGGTTGGGTGATTGGTTAAATGTTTAGGTATTAATCTAAGTAACAAATATTTAAACAATGAAAAAAAGCAGGTTAATGTTTTCCATTATGTTATTGGCAATTGGTTCAGTCTGTAATGCCCAAAACAAAAGATCAGCTAGTCAATTAGAAAGCCCAAAACTGATTGCAGTAGTAAACAGTGCCAATTGGTGTATGGTTTGTAAAGACAATGCTCAACGTTTCGAGGCAGTACTAATGCCTTATGCGGTAAAAGGGGTTAAGATTTATATAAACGACCTTTCAAATGACACCACAAAACCAGCATCAAAAACAGAATTGGAGAATGCAAATATTTACAAAGCAGTTACAACCGTTGCTAGAAAAGGGATGGGTAAAATGCTTCAATCTTGTGGATTAGTGAAAGGGAAAAAACAATCGAGTGAGGTATCTGGCATTGTAACATTCGTAAGTCCAATAACCCACAAAATGCTAAAGCAATTGAGCATCTCTGTTTCCGATGATGAAATGAAAACAACTATTGATAGCCTTTTAAATTAAGTTTTATGACTAAAAGAACAAAAATTATACTTTGTAGTGCTTCAGTTTTATTAATTGCAATTTGCATTTACCACTTCTTTGGAACTAAATAAAATCTATTTACAATGAAAGAATCAGTCAATATTTGGGGCATTAACGAATATAAAGGAGACGGAATAAGCTGTTCAATTATTCCAGTAAATCTGCCTTGGTATAAAAAGGTGGCGTTAACATTTTTTAGGTTTGGTGTTTGCCCGATGTGTGTAACTATGAGTTTAACATACAGCATAGACAAGCTTTTCAGGAAGCTTTTAGGGAGGAATGATAGACCCGATCAAATAGAAATGGGTGGTTAGTAAAGGCAGCAAACAAAATCATTATTTATAATGGCAGTGCAAACAGAACAAACTCGGCAGTAGATTATTTATTTAGTTTAAGCTTAAATACAATGCTTAGCTTTTAGTTCTTTAATAAATGGCTGTATTTCAATTAAGTTTTAACCGTAAGTAGATGGGACATTATCCCCCTGCCATTGTAAATACTTGTTCGTTCTTGGTGGTTAAAGCTAAAAAAAAAACCGCATTTTAAAAATGCGGCAAAAAATAAAAGAAACCCGTTGTTGAATAATAATTTTAATTTTAATCAGCAGCCCTCCTGATAACTGCCAACAAAATTGAAACTACAGCAAGCACAAGCAACACGTGGATCAACCCACCAATGCTATAAGCAAAAACGCCGATTAACCATCCTATAACAAGGATTACTGCAATAAGGTATAATAAACTTCGCATAATATAGATTTTATTAGTACACAATAAAAATACCATGCCAACCTGTTTACTACTTTAGTACAGCATTCATATCGCAAATGGATGTGTAAATATTTACCCAAAAAAGGGGTTTTGTTTTCATTTTGAGACGGGATAAAAGAATATTAGGACAAGAAATTGCTGGCACAAATTTCTTATAGTTGGTTAAAATACTATTTTATGCCAAGCAATAAGAAAAACACAACTCCAGACCAGGTAAAAAAAGGATACAACGAAAAGACTCCCGCACAACCACAGGGTGTTTTTAAACCTGATACACAGGAGCAGCCTGCCTATCCACCAAAAACAAATGCAGTGAAGAAAAGGGAAAAGGATAGTTAAGAAAAGATGTGATGCTGTGCTTATGCCTCCACTGCGCACCAGTTTTTGTAAAATTCTTGCTTTAGTTGTCTGGTAACTACCGCAGTAGTATTTAGCTTGTTATTACTTGTTACTTGATTTGAAATAATTAAGAGTTGGGTAGAAAACTGGAGGCGGCGAAAATTTGATGTTTCAGCGGTTTATCTTATTTGAATAAAATACTAGCTGGAATAATCAACCATTCATAGTGCATAGTCTTTATCGCATACTTTTCGTAATGCTCTTTCTGGAAATTTATGATATCCCATTGGCATACCCATAAAAACATGCAATTACTTGAAAATAAACCCTGCTAAGCAATAGCAACCTAATGTGTTTGCAATTGCCTAGCAGGATTCGTGAATTAATTAAACTGCATATTGCTTGTTTCCCTGCGGTAATAAGCAATAGTATGGCTAATGGAAGAGCCAAACTCTTCGAATTTTTTCTGTAAATCGGCTGCATTAAGGTTAAGCTTTTTTGCCCAGTAAGCCATTTCTTTCGACTTATTAAAATTTACTTGCACATTTGGGTTCAGTTTTTCTTTGTGGCGTATCATAACTTTTATGTTTTATTTGTTTGTACCAATAAATCCAAAAGCTATGCCTATTTTTTTTGGTTTAAATGCAGTGGATTTTATGTTTCCCAGCATCTTTTTGTAGATTTTTGTACACGGTAGCTACCCTACGGTGCCAAGCTCACCCTTATCTGCAAGCCCGCACGGGTGCTGATGGTAGGAGCCGAGGTGGATATGTATGGTGTTACCCTACGCTGGTCGAAGAACAGTTTTATGTTTACCCGCTTGTTTAGTACATAATCGATTGACGGTTGTATGGTCAGTACTTTTTGCCCGCCTGTGCCGTAGGCATTGGCTTGGTCTAGCCTGCTGTTGCTGGTGGCATCGTTCCTTTTGGCTATATCCAACCTAAAGCTCATGTCGTTGTCCAGTTTCTTTTTGCCTAGCATACCCGGCAGGCTAAATGGCAGTTTGAACCCTTTTACCCGATAGCCAGCACCCAACACTATCTCGGTGCTATTCGTTTCGCTTAATTGGTAATCAATAAGGCTTAGGCTTAGCGTGCGGCTTTTTTTGTATTCAAACTTAATGTTTACCTGCTTGTTGGTGGTAATGTCGAACCCAATCAACGGACCAAAGTTTTCTTGTATAGTTACGTTTGGCAATAAGTAAAACGGCACATAATTGTGGCTGATGGTGTCGTAAAAACTAGGCTGGCCATAGGGTGTAGGGTCAGTAAAGTTTAGCGCACTGGTATAGCTGTTCATGCTCAAATTGCCTGTATAGCCATGCGTAAAAGTTATGGCATTGAATATCTTGGCTAACACAGGTACTTTAGACAAACCTGTATAAGTAAGCCGCCAGTTTGGCCTTGGTATAATGCCTGCAAAAGGGTTGGTCTTAATGGTTTTGTTCGACTGGTTAATTAATGCTATCTTATTCGGGTCTTGTTTTGTATAAGCTGCGAGGAAAGCGGGTATTAATACATCCTGTGAGTAACGGCCATAGCCATCTGAATAGCCATCTACTTTTTTGCTGCCCGAATTCACCCAATATGGGTTAGCCCTTGCCGCTCTATCGGAAATAATGGCACGGTTAGCCTCGAACCTGCGGAAAGTGGCAGACACTTCGTTGGGGTTGGTATTACCAAACATGGTACCAAACGCAATGTACGATATGTTGAACCCACCACTGGCATACGGGCTAAGGTGCTGCTGGGGGCTATTGCTATAGGTGGTGTCTTTAAACAACTCGGTATATTCCTTGCTGAATGTCTTGTCAATATTCAGGTCTATAAGCAAATCCCTGATGGGTTCTATTTGTGCTGTGATGCTTAACTTTTGTTCAAAATTTTGACGGTATAAATTATTGAAATTGCTATCACGGGAGAGTACGCCCTGCCTTCCTTTCCTGTCAAGCCACGCCTGGTTTGGTTGTTTACCAAATACATAATCCATCCCTGGCTGCATTGTTTTCCAGTTCTGGCCCAGTATGCGGGTACTTTCCAAGTAGCCAGGCACACGGCTCTTATAGTTCTCATTATAATTAATGGAAACCCTTTTTACCATTGTCAGGAACCTGCCTACGGTTTTTTCAAAACCGTTTAGCTCCACAGGCTTGTTATTGCGCTGCAAACGCTCGGCAATGCGCAAGTCCCTTTTTTGTTTCCGCCATTTTAGCAATGCTTCCGTGCGTTTTTTACCGGTCAATTGTTTACCATCTTTGCCCATAAGCACTTCGTCCTTTGTTGCTATCACGATGCCAAGTGCGTTTGGCTTAGGCTGTTTGTCTTCCACGGCAGGGGCTGGGTTGCCTTTTTTGTCTTTCAACAAGCCTGTTTTTTTAAGGTCGGGTTTCAACGGGCTGCCAGCTCTGTTCCCGCCCCGAGACGAGTTGTCTATTGCCCTTAGCCAACGGAATTTGCTGTATAACCGGGTAAAATCTATCTCGCCATTAAAGGTATTATCTTGGCTGTTTTCTATGATGTTGCCGAGTGAAATGCCCAATTTATCGGCAACTTGGCTTGCAGCAATCCAATCGTAGGAAGTGCCATAGCTGTAGCGGGCAGTTAACCAGTCCAAAGCAGGTATTTTATTCAATGGCACGGTATAGCCAAGTGTTGTTTTTTGGAAGTAATATGTATTCCGCCCACCATCAAAAAAGTTTTTCCATAAGGTGTCTTTCTTGGCTTTCGTGTTTAGTGCGCCGTCTGGCTCATCTACCCGTGCATTGTTTGTAGCAGAAAAATCAGCGTTCACGCTGCGTGTCAGGTCCCACCGCAGGTTGTAGAACCTGTCGAAAGTAAAGTACTTATCGTAAGTGGTATCTACTCTTTCTACTTTGCTCGCAACTTCGTCTGTGTTTACAATCCTTGGAATATACCGCCCAAACTGCCTGTTGATGTCTGTTCGTACGCTTACCAGCGATGGCCTTAAATTGAAATTGATGTCTTTAAAAACAGCAAGCCATGGGCTTCGGCTTTTAATGATTTTTTTAAATGGTTCAATGTATTTGGAAGGGCTATTGAACACATAGCCAGCGTTTACTTTGTATTTTGTTACGTCGTTGCCCAATATCGTGGGGCTGGTTTGGGTGGTTTTTGTGTAAGAAAAACTCGCATCAAAATTGCTGATGCTCCACAGGTGCGGCTTGCCTTTGGGCAATATGCGCACATTGGTAAAGTTCAACGTTTTTACAATGGTTTGATCTACAGATGCTCGTTTGATAGAATCTCTTGCAGCTTTGTTTTTGGCAGCATTTAGCTTGTAACTATACAATACATCCTGGTCGTAAGGGTCGTATTGCGGGGTACTGATGCTGTTGTTGTAACCAGCATACACAGGCAAAGAAATCCTGGCTTCTTTGGGCAATAGTTTGCCTGCATCTATCGTAAGTGCAGCATCAAACGTGGTAAGGCTATTTTTTGCCCTGTCGTTTACTTTTTGCTCAATAGTACCCCATCCTACCGAATAGTTGCTGGCAGAAACAGACAGCCTGCCTAGGTCTGCCAATTGCACATCCACCCGGCCAATAGCTGCGTGGGAGGACTGTTCCTGTATTTGCGATAGCCGCAGTTCATTTATCCATACCTCTGTGCTTAAATCTGAAGTGGTACCCCCAGCAGCATTTTCCACGCCTACCAATATCCCCTGCACCTGCCCTAGGTTGGGGTTGCCTAAAACACTATATGTTTTATTGTCGCCCGGTAGCTGCTCCCTGTATATGGTTGAAAAACTCGTACCATTGGTATTGTTCCTTTTTAGTTTCAGGTTTATTAGGTCTTGCAATTTAAAGTCGAGGTTGTTGGCAGCAGGCCATACAATATTGCTGCTGGCACTGCTATAAGAGCCTGCGGGCGTAATTTTTAAGGGTATTTTTACTTCGTAGAAATTGCTGGAAAAATCCTGACCAATCCTTACTACCAAGTTCAAGTCGCTGTCTTTTAATGCTGTTTGACCAAGGACACTCTCGGCATGTGCAAACATAGAAAGCTTGCCATAGGAGCGTATGTCTAGGTTCAGGGTCTTGAACGTGGCCCTTGCTTGACCATCTTTCAGTCCATATACCTGCATGCTCATGGCTTGCTCATTTTGCAGTAGGTTGATGCCGTTGTTGCTTAGTTGTTGTACCCTGTCTATGCCTGGGGGTATCACATAATTTACAGGCTTGCGGCTGCTGTTTTCTTCCAGGTTTACAGAAAGAGTGTTGAAAGTAGTGGTGTTGGTGGTGCCGATGCTGTCTAAGGGCGTATAAACCCCATTTGTGTCCAGCGTGTAGTTGTATTGCCTCCATTGGTTGCGAACAAGGCCTAGCTTGGCAAAACGAAGCACTGCAGAGTCTGCAAAGCCAGTCATGTACATCCGCATAAAACGGATAGACTTAAAATCGGGTATCTGCCCTACTTTGCCTGTGTAATCCTTAATAGGCACCCGGAACAAATACCAGTTTTCAGTGCCAGTGCCCCCATCAGCATAAGTAACTTGCACTGGGCGTGAATCTGTAACATATTTTGTGGTGCCTACTGCCATGTTGCTAGAAAGGTTTACCGTGTATTCGAAGTATTCTTCTGTTTGGTTCAGGGTATTGTCTTTGTTCAAGTCCTCATTATCGGGGTACAGCGTGGCTGCCGATGAAAACTGTGAGCTGGAAGATGCGATAGGCGAATTGCCCTGTGGGTTATTGTAATTTTTGTACCTGCCTAATATGTCGGTGCCAGCAGCATCATAGCTAGCATCCCTGTACCATACATAGTCATCGTGCGATGGATCATTGAAGGCGTTTTTGTAAAAAGTAGAGGTTTCCCCAAAATTATTTTTTATTGTGTCTAGGTATTTCTTGCGTTTTGACCTTTCCCCAGCATCGTCCAGCCCATCAAAGCCCACGTCTTGGTAAGGCCTGTCGTTGGGGTCGTTGCTGAATGCCTGGGTTACCTGTATTGGGTTCACGGGTACTTTACCCCACACGCTGCTGATGCTGTCAACTGCGGCAGGCGAGGTAGGCGTGTTCAAGCCATTTTCATAAAAACGCTGCCCGTCTTTCAAAATGTCTTCGCTCACGCTGCCTAGGTTGAACACCAATTGGCCAGTACTGTTGCTTGGGTTTTTAATAAAAGGATCCTGTACCCAAAACTCTATGTATTGAAAGTTGTTTGTTTCAAAATCTGTTTGGTCTAGCGCACGCATAATTCCTCCCCAGCGGCTGGCAGGGTTTTTTAGCTTGCCGTTGGCATCAATTTGCCCGGGGTCGCTTTCGTAGTTGTATGGCCCTAGGTCTTTAGGGTAATACGCTAAGTCGAAAGTGGTTGTCTGCGTGTTGGTGATATTAGTTGTTTGCTGCGGGAACAACTCGTTGGTGTAAACCAAGCGTGTGCGTGGGTCGCTAAGGGCTTTCAGGTTGCTTTTCAGCGGGTTGGTGCTGCTGTTCTTGTCCTGTAAATTTGGCTCTATATTGTACCACGCCAGTTTTGCCCTGTTTTGGCCATAAGGCAAGCTGTCGTTTAATTGGGCTTCTGGAAACCTTTGTGGGGTAGAAGCCAATGCCCAAGATATTAACGGGAATCTCAAGTCTAGTGTGCTGCTGCTGCCTTCAAAGTCGTCAATATAAATCAAGCCGTTGTCGCCACTGCCTATCTGCGAGGCATGGCCGGGCTTTAAGTAAGCGGCTTCGCCATAAGCAGTGATAGAACTTGGTGCTTTTGTTTTATAAAATGGCAGCCTGTTTAGCAAACGGGTAATACTAGGCATTTCCGACCTATAGCTGATGTCAAACCCATACATGGTATTGTTAATGGGGTCGTCGCCATAGTCCATTTTTGTGAAAAACGGGCGTTCTTTCAAGCGTACAAGCGAAGCACCTAGTGATAATTTTTTATTGGCAATATAGTCTGCCCTTAACCCTAGGAAGCCTCTTTGCTGTATGCCAAAATTGCCATTGTTCTCGTAAGAAACGTTTACGGGCACACCAGAATTTAAGATGGCTTGGTTCAATATTTTTACGCTGCCTAGGTTGTAGTCTATGGTATAGTCCACCCCTTCTATCAATACTTGCCCGCCTCCCGTTACTTTTACTGATCCTTGTGGTATGTTGAATGCACCTAGGTAAATTTCGCTGCCGCCTGTGCCTTTTGCCTGCCCCTGCATCAAAAATCGGTCTAGGTTTGGGTAGGTTTGGGCAATGGCCTTTATAGAATCGTACAGTTGGTGAAAAATATACTTATTGGTAATAATGGGGCTTACGCCTGTAAACGCAAGTGTTTGTAAGTCGTTGCCAAAGGGTTGCAGCACAGGAAAAATAATTTTGCCTTGCTGAGACAGCACCGTGAAACCTTCAATATAGTCGAACACGCCGTCTGGCTGTGGGTCGTTCCGGTTGTTCAGCCTATCTAAATTCAGCACGTTTAGCAGCGATTTGCCACTAGTTGCCGGGGATGATTCGGGCAAATACCTTTTCAGCCCGCCGCTTGGGTCATCGTACAAAACATTCAGCTTGAAATCTTCCCTTGAAAGCCCTGCCAAATCTAACGAATACACGTTTTTCATCATCAGGTTCCAGATAGGCAATTGCGTGCGTGCAGATGTTGCTTTTAATAGTTTCAAAAACAATACTTTTTGCACGCCTGCATTTTGCGTGGTGGTGTCTAGGGCAATGTCCTGGCTAAATTCACCTACTTGATATACCCTGCCGTTAGAAGTATATTGATAAGCCACGCCCAATACATCGTCTGATTGCAACTGCGAATTGATAGAGATAAACCCTACTTGTGGGTTAAAGTAATATTCACTGGGGGCTAGCTTGCGGGCAAACGTTATTTCATAGTCGTTTACAGGTTTTAAATTAATGCCAGTCAATTGCTGGCTCACTTTAGATGGGCTACGGAAATCGGATTGTAGGCCACCAGCCGTTACCTTTGAATACAGGCCATTGGCCCCATTGTCTGGGTAACCGCCAGCAGAAGGGCTACCCCCTGCATTGCTGGGGTTATAAGGGTTCTTTTCACCCAAGTCTGCCAAGCCTACTACATAGCGGGCATCGGTAGTAGCACCCGTTTTATTAGTAATCCAAACTTCTATCCTTTGTATCTGTACTTGGCTGCTTACCACGGGCAGCTTTGCCATGGTAGTGTTGTAATTGTCGCGGAAGTACTGTGCCAATAAAAAGTGGCGGTTCTCTTCGTAGTCGTCCAGCTTTTTCTGGAAAGTGGTGGACGCTGCCCCGCCTTTTAGTGTCTGTGTCTGACGCTGGCTTTTTTGGTTGGCAATTGCTGCCGTGAAGTAAAACTTGCCAAACTGCAATTTTGTTTTCAAGCCAAACAGGTTCTGGAAACTAGGTATCAATGTGCCTTTCGATTGCCAGGACATATTGCCTGCTTCTATGGTTTTAATTATTTCATCGTCTTTCCCCTTGTAATCCAGCTTTAGCTGGTTCAGGTAATCGAAATTGGCCAAAGTGTTGTAGCTAATAGGCAGCTTTAATTTATTACCAATGCTAGCGTTCATGTTAAAGTTGGTATTCATGTTAAAGTCAAACCCGCCATTTTTGCGAGCCGACTCGGGCAATGTGGGGTTTAGTGTTTTTTGCCCTTGGTAGCCTGCTAATATGTCGATGGAACCTTGCGGCTTTATGTCTATTTTCAAGGCATTCTTTAGTTGCTCCGCAATATTGGCCGGGGCATTTGCAGCACTGTCTTTTAAGCCGTTTACCTTGTTTTTCAACCCTGTTGCTTGCTTCTTTATATTATTTATGGGGTTGTTGGATGCACTGTCCGATGCGCCAAAAATCCTGTCGTAGAGGCTGCTCACCACATTGTGGTTTGGGCGTTTTACCTTCCTGTTCAGCATGGCCAGCGCATCTGACCTTTGCTTGAAATAGGCAGCTTCGTTCAGCCTGTTTTGCAAGGCATAAAATTCCTCAAAAGTGAGGTAAGTTGCTTTGCGGTATATATTACCGCCTACTTTTTCAGTTATATAGTATTGGTTTGTCTTTGGGTCGTATTCTATGTTCTGGTTTATCAGGGCAGTATCGTTTACATCAAAACTATTTTTGTTCCTGTAGGTAAACCTATCACCCCGCCTGTCGCCTAGTGGAAAACGTGAACTATCTATAAACGGTTTTATAGCAGTGTCTTTCGCATTGGCAAGGGTAGTGTCTTTTGCTTTTTTTGCGGTGGTGTCTTTGCCTTGTGCCATAGCAGTGCTACTGCTTAGGCAACAAGCAGGAACAAGGGACAAAAAGAAAAATAATGACCTGATAAACTGATTCAAAACGAGTAAACCTTAGTTAAAGTAGAGATGATTCCAATAAATGTCAGAGATTTTTTAGGGCTTGTTTAATAATGTCTTCCAATGCAATATTAGGGTTTGTTTGCATTACTTTTTTTACTGCGTTCTCGGCCATAGGCCTTGCTATGCCCAAAGAAACCAATGCAGTGATGGCGTCATTGTCTGTTGATGCCATCGAAACGCCCCCTAATGGATTTTCCAAGGCTTGTTTGCCCAGTTTGTCCCTCAACTCTACTATTATCCTTTCTGCGCTTTTTTTCCCAATGCCTTTGATGCTTTCTAGCAGCTTAGTGTTGCCTTGTACTATCGCCCTTGTTATTTCTTCCGGCTTCATGCCAGACAGCATCATCCTTGCTGTTGCTGCACCCACGCCCGACACGCTGATCAATTGCAGGAACATTTCTTTTTCAGCCACCTCTGCAAAGCCATACATAGTTTGCCCATTTTCAAACAGGTGGAGGTAAGTATATAGCAGCCCACTATCCTTATTTGTAATAAAACTATACGTGTTTAGGCTTATGTGCAGGTCGTACCCAACCCCGTTTACATCTACTATTACACGGGCTGGGCTTTTGTCTATAAAATTGCCTCTTACAAATGCTATCATACTTAACAACGAAAATAGGTGTTTACCTAATGAAACAGCTATTTCTGGCAGAAAAAACGGTGGATATAAGTGTTAATTTATACTTTCTGCAGTAATATGATTGTGCAACCGTAAGGGGTGCATAAAAGTTTTTCGCTTGAACTGTCTTTTTTGATTTGTCCTGAAACCTGCCCTAATTTATAAAAAACCTTATCTTTAGTGTATAAATTCACCTGATACAAAGCTTTTACAAAGCTAGTATCATGGCAACAATATCGTAGTTCTTTTTTTACTAATATTAAAATAGTATTTTTTAAAAAATTAGGGTATTATAATTTCTTATCACTAACTAATCACTTTACTATCATAAAATGATTAGTTTATTATCAGTTTCTTGCCAATAAATGATAGTAAATTATCATAAAATGACACTTTTTTTTCTACTAAAAATTCGCTAATATTATTGATAATCAATGGATTGCAAAAGAAGCGAGGATTTTAAAAAAAAATCAGGAGCGGCAAAAAGACCCAAAATTGGCAAAACTGAAACTATCTTAATAAAAAAACCGGCGAAAATAATATTGTAAAAAATGTACAATTGTCCTCGTTTTGCGCTCCCTCTGCTTACTCCCACTCCTATGCGAGAATTTATCGCTACTTTTCTGGATAAGTTGAGCATGTTTGTGCTAGGGTTAATTTTTACTAAAAAAGCGAAAAACTTTTATGCACCCACCATAAGCCATAACAAAATCCGCTCCGTATCTTCGCTCGATGCAGGATTATTTAATAGGATTGAACGAACCCCAAAAGGAAGCCGTAGAGCATATCAATGGTCCGCTAATGATTGTGGCGGGTGCAGGTAGCGGCAAAACAAAAGTATTAACCACACGAATAGCCCACTTGATGGCACAAGGCGTAGATGCCTTTAACATATTAGCACTTACATTTACCAACAAGGCCGCCGCCGAGATGAAAGAGCGGATAGCCAAAATACTAGGCAACAACGAAGCCCGCAACCTGTATATTGGCACGTTCCACAGCGTATTTGCACGCATACTGCGTTCAGAAGCCACACGCATTGGCTACCCAAGCAATTTCACTATTTACGACACAGACGATAGCCGCAGCGTGATAAAAACAGTGGTAAACGAGCTAAACCTAGACGACAAGCATTACAAACCCAATGTGGTGGGCAATCGCATATCTTCAGCCAAAAATGCACTGGTGGGGCCTGTGGCCTATTCTGTTGACAGCTATATTCAACAGGAAGACATCCGAGCAAACAGGCCTGCCTTGGGGCAAATTTATGCAGCATATTGTGCCCGCTGCTTTAAGAACGGGGCAATGGATTTTGACGACCTGCTGCTAAAAATGTTTGAACTGCTGAATACCCAGCCCGATGCCCTGAGCAAATACCAGCGCAAGTTTAAGTACATCATGATAGATGAGTATCAGGATACCAATGCCGTGCAGTACCAAATTGCTAAATTACTCGCTGCCATGAACGAGAACATTTGTGTAGTGGGCGATGATGCACAAAGTATCTATAGTTTTAGAGGGGCTACTATTGAAAACATATTGCAGTTCCAAAAAGATTACGATGATGTGAAAGTGGTGAAGCTGGAACAGAACTACCGCAGCACGCAAAGCATACTAAAAGTAGCCAACGAAATTATTGGCAACAACAAGGGGCAGATACCTAAGGAACTATGGACAGACAATAAACTCGGCGACAAGATAAAAGTGGTGCGCGCCATGACCGATAATGAGGAAGGCAAATTTGTGGCCGACAGCATACAGGAACAAAAACTGCGCAACCATTATTTCAACCGTGATTTTGCCATTTTGTACCGAACCAATGCCCAAAGCCGTTCTTATGAGGAAAGCCTGCGCCGCATGGGCATTGCCTACCGCATTTACGGGGGCGTTAGCTTCTACCAGCGTAAGGAAATCAAGGATATGCTGGCTTACCTGCGCATCATTGCCAACCCTAGGGACGAGGAAGCATTGAAACGCATCATCAATTACCCAGTGCGTGGCATTGGCAAAACCAGCATTGAAAAATTGGCCATCGTGGCCAACGAGCAAAACATGACTATGTACGAGGCCGTGGGCAGGGCTGGCGAATTTGGTTTCAAGGGCGGCACGCTGGAATCGCTGCAAAACTTTGAAACCATGATACGCTATTTCCAAACCCTATTGGCAGAAAAAAATGCTTATGACGTGGCTGTACTGGTAGGCAAACACACCAACCTAGTTAAGGAGCTATTTGCCGATAAAACCAGCGAAGGGCTTGCCCGCTACGAGAACGTGCAGGAATTACTAAACTCTATTAAATACTGGACAGAAATACCGGACAACGAAGACGGCGAGGTAGGCACGAAAGACCTTGGGGCTTTCCTACAACAAGTTACCCTGTTTACAGATGCAGACGATGACAAAGAAAATGGCGATGTGGTAAAGCTAATGACCATCCATGCCGCTAAAGGCCTGGAATTTGGCTGCGTGTTCGTAGGTGGGGTAGAAGAAAACCTTTTCCCCAATGCCATGAGCATCAATACACGCGAAGAACTGGAGGAGGAAAGGCGGTTGTTTTATGTGGCTGTTACAAGGGCAAAAGACAGGCTTTGGCTTACCCATGCCAACTCACGCTACCGTTTTGGGCAATTGGTGCAAAATGAACCCAGCCGCTTTTTAGACGAGATGCCAGACCAATATTTAGACAGGACATATTCTGGCGGCGGTGCCAAAAACCAAGGCATGAGCAATATGGGCAGCGCTTTTGAGCGTATGCAAAGGGGTGGCCAGCAAGCCTACAGCCGTGAAACAACAACTGCAGCAAAACCGAAGCCTACTTACCTGCCAGCTCAACCAGTTGCCCCAAAAGTGGTAGAACACAGACCCAGCGAAAACTTTGTGGCCAGCGATACTAGCACCTTGCAGGAAGGGCAGCAAGTAGAACATCAAAAATTTGGCTTTGGCACCGTAATAAAAGTAGAAGGCTCTGCACACAACCCTATTGCCAATATCAACTTTAAACTAAACGGAGAGAAAAAAATAATGCTGAATTATGCGAAACTGAGGATTGTGGAATAAGTGGAAGTTATCTGGAGTTAGGCGGAGGTTGAATATAAAGCTAAAAGCTAAGTAAAGTCTCGGGCTTTCTGTTTGGGGTGCATAAAAGTCTCCCTACAAGCAACTGTTGTTTAGCTAAAAACAACCAATTTGTATAAAAAATTAGTGCTATTCGTGCATTAGTGGCTAATTAGTTGTATAGGAGTTTTTCGCTTTGTGGCGCTATTCCTTAATCTTTAAAAACCTTATCTTTGTGCCAGAAATGCCCTTGCTAAAAACCTAGGTTAAACACATTTTACTAGCTATCAACTAGTATTTGCATCAATGTTCTTTTTTTATTAATATTAAGATAGTTTTAGCTTAAAAAATTAGCCTTGTATTGATGGCTGTAAAATACGCAAAAATTACGCACAAAATGAGCATGAAATACGCAAAAAGTATGCACGAATCACTCAAAAAATAGGCACAAAATACGCACAAAATACGCATTAAAATTTGCCGTTATTGTTGATAATCAATGATTTAAAGGAGAGGGGACGTTTTTTCAAAAAATCGCAAATAGGAAAAAAAAAACCGAAAATTGTCAAAACTGAAACTATTTTAATAAAAAACCCAGAAAAAGTAATAGTATAGAAATTGTATAAGTGTCCTCGTTTTGCATCCCATCTTCTTGCCCCTGGGGGTGTTTGTTCCGGCTTTTTGGGATAAGTGGCGGGCAGGGTTATAGTAGGGTATTTTTTCACTAAAAAGCGAAAAACTTTTATGCACCCTTCTGTTTGAAAGCCCAAGAACTTTTACAGATTATTCTTTATCTTGCATGTTACAAACAATCCATTAAGGAACAAGCAACATTGTTAGAAACAAAAAATAATGTAAATCAATCTACTAATATAGGCAAATTTGATCTGGAAGCAAAACTTAAAATGCCCCCTGATGAACAATTTGAATACATGAAATTGCACTGGGATGAGGTGGAAGCAAAGATAAAAGCAATGGATGAAAGGTATGCTGACAATAAAATAACCTTGACGGAAGATGAAATAGGAGACATGATAAGCAAATTCAGAAAAGAAAACTATGATGCCTCGCTTAATCCTTGACACCTCTGTCTTCATAACTTATTGCTTCTTATGGCAAACTCTTCCGCCTTTCCAACGCTGTGGCAATGTATGATATACAGGTATTTATAAACAGTAACATTTTGTTTAAATTAGAAAAAAACCTTCCCAAAATTGGTTGGACTAAAACAACAAATACAAAAGAGGATTTGGATACCATAAAATCATTTACTACCCTAGTAGAAAAATTTCCATATTTTACAGATAGCCCAGATATCAAAGATAATTTCCTTTTCGACTTGGTAATACAAACCAACAGCGAGATAATTGTAACAAAAGAAAAAGCCCTTTTAGAATTTATAGAAAGCCCTGTGGCCATACACGACATAAAGTGGTTTAAAGAAACCTATCCAGTTCCTTTATTGGACATGAAATTAAATCAAAAAACATCATCTAAAATAAATTTAGTTAGCTTACATTTGAAAAACCAATGAAACCCCTCAAGCTCAATATAGACATACTGAACGATGACTTTTTTGAAGGCACTAGGCTGCTTGGCATTATTGCGCCCATTAAAAAGCACCTTTTTTGTTGGCGGCTAAACGATACAATGGGCTTTTCTTTCAACCTAAGCAATGAGATAGAAATACCACTACGGAAAAAAGAACGCAACTATTTTTTTGCCCTATACCGCTCGCAGCAGTACAATAGCAGCCTAGAACATTTGGTGTACTACAACCAATGCGACGGCGAATACCTGCTGCCAGAATTTAAACATATAGATTATTTATGGTTGATAAGGGGCGACTCCATAGAAGAAGAACATTACCAATGGATAAAGCAAGGCATCAAAAGCATTGCCGACGTGCAATTTGTGACCGAGCTAAGCAACGAACAAATAAAAACAAAAGGGAATTTAGTGTTTTAGCATTATTGAAACTAATTACTTGACTAAAGAACTTAAATGAAACAATTTAACAAAAGAGCAAACTTAGTGTTTGCATTCATTATCGTATGTATAGCCTACAAAAGCAACGGTCAAACAATTACTACTATTGCTGGCAATGGCTCAACAGGTTTTAATGGGGATAGTATCCTTGCTACTAGTGCAAGTTTGTCTAACCCAACAGGATTATGCGTGGATGCACTTGGCAATGTGTACGTTGCAGACCGCACCAACAATCGTATCCGAAAGATAAGCACAAGTGGGGTTATTACAACAGTTGCTGGCAATGGCAAAGCAGCCTTTAGTGGCGACAATGGCCCAGCAATAGCAGCTAGTTTAGGTAGCCCTTATGGCGTATGCATTGATTCCTTTGGCAATTTGTACATAGCAGATACAGAAAACAACCGTGTGCGGAAAGTAAGTGTGGCTGGTATCATCACCACCGTAGCAGGCACTAGCTATGGATTTAGTGGCGACAGTAGTTTAGCCATATCAGCACAGTTATCAAAGCCTTCGAGCGTATGCGTTGATAATGCCGGGAACCTATTTATAGCCGACCAGTGGAATAGCAGGATTAGAAAGGTAAACACGAGCGGCATCATTACTACAGTTGCAGGCAATGGGATGTATAATTACAGTGGCGACAATGGTCCTGCCACTGCTGCTAGTTTGCATGAGGCTTCGGGCGTTACAGTAGATGCAGCAGGCAACATTTATATTGTTGATTTTTGGAATAGCGTTATCCGAAAAGTAAATACAGCTGGCATCATTACTACTGTGGCCGGCAATGGCAATAAGGTATTTAGTGGCGATAATGGCCTAGCTACATCTGCTAGTTTAAGCTGGCCTTGGGGTGCGTCTATAGATACTGCTGGCAATTTATATATAGCAGATGCCCGCAACAACCGTATTCGTAAGGTTAACCCTGCTGGCATAATTACTACCATCGCAGGCAATGGAATTCAAGGTTTTAGTGGCGACAACGGCTCCCCTGCAAATGCTGGTTTAAACGCCCCTGATGGCATTTGCCAAGACGCTTTTGGCAACTTTTATATTGCAGATGCAAATAATAACCGGATTAGGAAGATAACTTATAGCCCTACCTTGGGTGTAAAGTTAGAAACCTTTGCAATATCATTAAACAAACAAATGAACGCCCTGCTGCAATGGCAAACAACGAACGAAACCAATACCCAACAATTCATTATAGAACGAAGCAATAATGCACAATCTTTCAGTTCAATAGGCACAATAGCAGCTAAAGGCAGTGGCAACAACAGCTATACTTTTACGGATATAACACCCCTTCAGGGCATGGGGGCTTACCGCCTAAAAATACAGGACAAGGATGGCAGTTTTGCTTACAGCAAAATAGTTGTACTAGATTTATCTTCCATTAGGCAACAATTTTCAATTAGCCCTAACCCCATACAAGGAAAAAAAGCAACTATTTCTTTTAACATCCCAACAATGGTTAAAGCTATTGGCGTATATGGCATGAATGGAAAGCAAATATTAAACAAAGGTATAAATGCAATTGTTTCTGAGTATATCCTTACCCTTAATGGCATGGCAAGTGGCACTTATTTAATAAAAATAATGGCGGCAAACGGCACAACGCAGCAACAACAAGTAATTGTAAAATAGTAATTTTGGTTTATTAGAAAACACTTATGGCAGCACCCGCACCAAACAGCGCAAAAGAAAAACTACGGATAGACAAATACCTATGGGCCATACGGCTGTTTAAAACCCGCAGCCTATCGGCAGAAGCATGCGACAAAGGCAAGGTAAAACTACAAGGCAGCTCGGTAAAAGCATCCAAAACCGTGAACGTGGGGGATGAATACGAAGTAAAAACAGAAGCAAAAAAATGGATCATAAAGGTAACTGGCTTGCTGCACAACAGGGTAGCCTATACCGAATCGCTCAATTTTTATATAGACCTTACCCCAGCAGAAGAATTGGACATTACCAAATTCCAACCATCATCATTCCATACTGGCAAACGCCTAAGCAAAGTAGGCCGCCCCACCAAAAGGGGAAGAAGGGACTTGGATGGGTTTATGGAAGATTAAGAAAAAGAAAACATAGTACTTTGCTTGTGTTTTTTAGCTTCCAAGGCATATAAAAAAGTTAGAAATAAGTCAAAAAACGATGTTCTTTTTCTTTTACTTGCATAAATTTATCTGTGCTATCTGCCTATGTGGTGAAAAAATACCTGGATAGTATCACAAAAAATATTGCCTACTCGCTTGCAACTGTTATTTTTGCCGCTCATTTTCAAATAGGCACGCTTGTTTGACTGTAAAAACGCAAGGAATGCAGAGAGATACATTGGTTTTTGACCTCATCAACAAGGAACTGGAACGCCAGCGGCATGGCATAGAATTGATTGCCAGCGAGAACTTCACCTCGTTGCAGGTAATGCAGGCAATGGGCGGCGTAATGACCAATAAATATGCGGAAGGCTACCCGGGGCGGCGTTATTATGCCGGCTGCGAAATTGTGGACCAAACAGAACAATTGGCCATTGACAGGCTCAAAGAAATTTTTAACGTTGAATATGCCAACGTGCAGCCACACAGTGGTGCACAGGCCAATGCGGCTATTGCATTGGCAGTGTTACAGCCAGGGGATACTACTTTAGGGCTAGATTTAAGCATGGGCGGACACCTTACCCATGGCAGCCCTGTAAACTATAGCGGAAAATTGTACAATGCACAGTTTTATGGCGTGGTGAAAGAAACGGGCTTGGTTGACTATGAAATGCTGGAAAAACAAGCCCGTGAACTGAAACCCAAATTGATTATCTGTGGTGCAAGTGCCTATAGCCGGGATTGGGATTATGCCCGCATCCGTGCCGTGGCAAACGAGGTAGGCGCATTGGTTTGGGCAGATATTGCGCATCCAGCGGGGTTAATTGCAAAAGGTTTGTTGAATAGCCCTTTTGCACATTGCCATTTTGTAACATCTACTACCCACAAAACCCTGCGTGGCCCCCGTGGCGGCGTGATAATGATGGGCAAGGATTTTGAAAACCCATTTGGCCAAAAAGACAATAAGGGCAACACAAAAATGATGAGCAATCTGCTGGACTTAGCCGTTTTCCCAGGCATTCAGGGCGGACCATTACAACATGTGATAGCTGCTAAAGCAATTGCTTTTGGGGAGATATTAACCGTTGAATTTTTGGTTTACCAGCAGCAAGTACAAAAAAATGCACAGGCCATGGCCAAGGCATTTGTAGATAAGGATTATCATATTATTAGTGGTGGTACTGACAATCATTTGATGTTGATTGATTTAAGAAACAAGAACATCAGCGGCAAGAAAGCTGAACAGGCACTGGTAAAAGCAGACATCACGGCCAATAAAAACATGGTACCTTTTGACGACAAGAGTGCTTTTATAACAAGTGGCATCCGTTTTGGTGTACCAGCCATTACCACAAGGGGCTTTAAAGAAGCCGAGATGCAGTTTGTGGTAGATGTAATAGATAGGGTATTGATGAATGCAGACAATGAAACTGAGATAGCATCAGTAAAAAAGCAAGTGAACGAGTTTATGACACAATTTGTTTTGTACCCGGAACTTGGGTAGGTTATTTTAAATTTTGAATTAGAACAACCCCTATTATAAATATTTAGCTTTAAATAATATGGGCTAATTCCTAATTATTAATTCCTAATTCCTAATTAAATATGATACAACGTATCCAAACAGTATGGTTATTGCTAGCAACAATCTGCGCTTTTATAACGCTGCGGTTGTCTTTTTATAGCGGCATGAAGGTAGATGATGCCACAAAAGCAACTGTTTACACACACTTGAATGCGCTTAGCACCAACCCGTTGCTTATCATTACTGTTGCAATAGCCGCTGCGGCTTTTGTTGCCATTTTCTTATACAAAGACAGGAAAAGACAACTATTAATAACAGCAGGCATTGCCATAGGGGCTATACTAACCATAGCTTTGTATTTTACCCAGATAAAATTATACACACAAGGGCAACTTAATTTAACCTCGATCTTTTCTTTCCTTATTCCCATTTTTTTATTGCTTGCTGTGAGGGGCATTTGGAAAGATGAAAAATTAGTAAAAAGCACAGATAGGCTTCGCTAGTTATGAATTATGAGTTATGAATTATGGGTTTTAAGTTGGGGCTACCTACTTTTTATCCATAACTCATAATTCATAATTTATAACTCATAATTCACAAATAAATATGCTAAAAATAAGCAAACGGGGGCAGGACATGCCCTCCTCCCCTATACGGAAATTGGTTCCTTTTGCCGAGATGGCTACCAAGCGTGGCACAAAAGTATATCACCTGAATATTGGGCAGCCCGATATTGAAACGCCGCAGATAATGCTGGATGCTGTGCGCCACAGCGATTTTAAAATACTCGAATATGGGCATAGCGCAGGCAACGAAAGCTACCGTAGGAAACTGGTTAAATATTACAAAAGCGTGGATATAGATATTGACTTCACGCAAATAGTAATAACCACTGGCGGCAGCGAGGCCATTTTGTTTGGCTTCATGGCCTGTTTGGATTATGGCGATGAAGTCATAATCCCAGAGCCTTTCTATGCCAACTACCACGGTTTTGCCGCAGAAGCGGGCGTGGAAGTAGTTACGGTTACCTCGCATATTGCCAATGGCTTTGCCTTGCCACCTATTGAGGAACTGGAGAAAAAAATAACCCCACGCACCAAAGCCATTGTTATTTGCAACCCCAACAACCCTACTGGCTATGTATATGGCAAGGAAGAAATGAAGCAACTGGGCGAGATGGTGCTAAAACACGATTTATTCCTGTTTTGCGATGAAGCCTACCGTGAATTTAACTACGAAGGCGAAATGCCCCTCTCCTCTTTGAACCTGAAAGGGGTGGACAACAACGTTATAATGGTGGACACCATCAGCAAGCGGTACAGTGCATGTGGCGGCCGTATTGGCGCCTTGGTAACCCGCAACAAAGACCTGGTAAATGCCGTGATGAAGTTTGCACAAGCAAGGCTTTGCCCCCCTGGATTTGCCCAGATAGCGGGCGAAGCGGCACTAGACCTGCCAGCAGATTATTTCGATACAACTAAAGCAGAATACAAAAACAGGCGCGACTTGATTGTAAAAAGGCTAAATGCGATAAAGGGCGTAAACTGCCCTAAACCAAGTGGTGCCTTTTATGCCATTGCAGAACTACCAATTGACGATGCAGACAAATTTTGCCAATGGCTGTTGGAGTCATTTAGTTATAATGGTGCTACTGTAATGCTTGCACCCGGCACTGGTTTTTACGCCACGCCGGGCTTAGGCAAAAAAGAAGTTAGGTTGGCCTATGTTCTAAACCTAACGGATATCAATGCTGCCATGGATTGCCTAGAAGAAGCACTAAAAGAATACAAACAGCATACTACCATAACTGCTGATTCAGGGGTGTTGGCAGAGGCAATGTATGCATAGCTTTAAATTATTAATTATAAGTTATTAATTATGAGTTATGTATTGCCCTTTGACTCATAATTAATAACTTATAACTCATAATTAACAAGGCCTTTTGGGGCGCATTGTTTTTTCTATTTCGTTATATTTTTGGAACTGCTCTTCAGTTAACACCTGCTTTATTTTTGCATCCCTTTCCCCACTAAGCTTTTCAGCAACTTCCCTTTTTACTGGTGGCGGTGGAGGTGGCGGCGGTGTTGCAGGTTTGCCTTCTTTCACCCTTTCTTTTTCTATATCTGCAAAAAATGCCTTGTAGGCAGCTAGTACAGTTTCTTTCTGTGCTGCTGTTAGATGCAGTTCCTTGTCTAGCTTTTCACTTACTTTTTTCAAGTGTTCTTCCGGTGTTGGGGGCTTGGGTGGCTTATGTTCCGAACCTGGTTGTGCCATTGTAAAACCGGTGATAAACAATAAAACCCCCATTAACCATACATTCTTTTTCATGTTATGCAATTTTTACTTTTTAAAATGAAGTACAGAAAATAAGACGTGGAAATGGAATAAAACCTTTGTCTTAACCAAGATTTATAAGATTAATAGGATTTTTGTGATTTATTGACACAACTCTTGATGCTTATGAATTGGAACAGCACGGAAACACACCTTTTCTTTATTTTGCTTGTTGCGTCTTCCAGTATTTGTAGCTTTGTGGCAAAATAATACCAAATAGAAACAAAACAGCTATTATTGTGTTTAAATATGGTTGTAAGCAACCAACATATAAATCAAATTTATTCATGGCTTTAGAAAAACTTCATTCAACAGTTTGCATTATTGGGGCTGGCCCCGCAGGTGCTTCAACCTCTATTTTTTTAAGCAAGCTGGGCATTGAGCATATTATTATTGACGGGGCAACTTTCCCTAGGGATAAGGTGTGCGGCGATGGACTTGACATGAAAAGTATCCGTATGCTCAACCATATCGACCCCAACATTATCCCTAATGAAATAATGCCCAACCCCAACTTCACGCCATCATGGGGTATGCGCTACATCACCACCAATGGGAAAAATATAGATTTTGCTTACAAGCCCCCAGCAGGCAAAGAAAACGAATGCCCTTTTTTTATTACCAAACGCTTTTATTTCGATAATTTTTTAATCCAAAAAATAAACTCCGCAACTGCCCTATTCAGGCAAGGCACAATTGTAAAAACCATTGCTAAAGAAGGGGCAGACTGGAAAATAATAGCCACCAGCAGCACGGGCGAAGTAGAAATTACCTGCCAAATGCTGGTTGGTGCTGATGGTGATCACTCTACTTTGCTGCGTTACCTAGGCGACCGGAAAATAAACCGTGAGCATTATGCCAGTTCCGTAAGGCAATACTGGAAAAATGTTGCTGGCACGCACCCCGATAATTTATTAGAATTTTACTATGCCCCCAACATACCAATGGGCTATTTCTGGATTTTCCCACTGGGCAATGGCGAAGCCAATGTAGGCTATGGCATTACCAGCAGCATAGCCAGCAAGCAGCACCTAAACGTGCGGAATACTTTTGCTGAATTAATAGAAAAAGACCCTGCACTGTCGCACCGCTTTAAATATGCCACTCCAATTGCTCCTGTAGAAGGCTGGGGCATACCCCTTGCCTCCTTAAAAAGGAAAGTGGTGGGAGATGGGTGGCTATTGGTTGGCGATGCAGCCTCCATGGTGTCTCCCAATACAGGGGAAGGCATTGGCACTGGCATGATGACGGGCTATATAGCTGCAAAATTTATTGATAAAGGCATAAAAGCAAAGAGTTTCAGCGAAGGCACATTGGCCAATTACAGCAGGGAGGTATTTAAACGGATGGAGCAAGAAATAAAAAGTTACGAGTTCAACCTGCGGCATCCTGGCATTACCAATACGTTCATGGGCTTTTTTGTACGAGACAATTTTATATGCCGCATTGGTTTTAACTATATCATGAAAGGCTGGCTAAAAACGGCCTATCAAAAAGAGGTAACTGTAAATTTAGATTAAAATACAGTTTTCTTACCTTTACCAAAAACTGACATATGTCAGTTATCAACCTACCCATTTTGTACGTTGGTTCCAAAGGAGAAAAGCACCTGTATTCCCTGTTTGACAGCGGAGTAAACCTGTCCTGCATACACCCTGATTATGTGGAAGGATTATAAATACCCGTAAACCTTGGTCGCATCCGCATGATTTCTACGGCATCAAAAGGGCATTATATAGAAATAAAAGAAGTAGTCCGTTTAGATTTTTATTTGCACGATGTACTACTAAGCGATGAATTTTTAGTAGTGCCTGGCCTAAGTGAGGAGGCCATCATTGGTGCCGCTACTATGCAAAAATGGCGCATCAAGCTAAACTTTGAACACGACACCGTAGAGGTTGACCCTAAAGTGGCTAAAATGCAATTGGTCTGAACCGGGATTTTTGGGATTATAAAGATTAAAGGGAAAAATTGAGCATAGTGGAATCACTTTAATCCCCAAAATCCCCCCAAATCCCGGTTCAGACAATTAATCAAAACTTTGGTTAGCACTCGCTGCTTGTTTCAGCAGGCGGTCGAATTGTGCCGGGTTAATATCGTTGTAAAAATAATATACAGGGTCTATAGGAATGCCGTTGCGGTGTACTTCATAGTGGCAATGTGGGCCAGTGCTTTTGCCCGTGCTGCCTACATAACCAATCACTTCGCCACGTTTTACTGTTTTGCCGGGCCTAGTTTTTACCTTTACCATGTGGCCATACAAAGTCTCGTAGCCATAGCCGTGGTTGATGATTACATGGTTGCCAAAACCACTGTTGTTAAACCCAGCTTCTTTTACGGTTCCGTCGGCAGTAGAGTATATAGGCGTGCCTTGAGGGGCAGTAAAATCTAGCCCAGCATGAAATTTCCTTACTTTATATACTGGGTCTATGCGGTAGCCAAAGCCACTGGCGATGCGGCTAAGGTCTTTGTTGCTCACAGGCTGAATGGCAGGTATGGCACTTAGCAGTTTTTCTTTGTTTTTTACCATCCCCGCTATTTCGGCATAGCTTTTATCCATGAAAGCTACACGGGTAGTAAGGTTGTCCAACTGCCCCTTGATGCCCGTGATCAATATATTTTCGCTTAGCCCCTGCACTAGTTTTACCTCGTTGCTTTTTTCCATTTTCTTTACCCGCACGCTATCTGGTATAGGCGTGGCTTCAAAAATGGCACGGTACACGGTATTGTCCCTGTTTTCCAGTTCAGCCATTTGCAATTGCAACTGTTGTACTTGGTCTTGCAGCACAGTATAGTTATCTTTCAATGCCTTGTTTTGCTCCATCAACCTTTTTTCATTGGCAGAAGGGAAATAGCGGTAAGCAATGCTCATGATAATAAAAGCCGTAACCAAGCAAGCCGCCACAAACCCAAATATCCGCAGCATCCGTACCCTGAAAGGCACGTCTAGCTTCTCGTATCGAAGGGTGTTGGTATTATAGTAATATTTTATTTTTTTCATTTGACTATTTAAAACATTGCCACAGAGGCTCGAAGGCTCAAATAAAACGCAAAGTATTTAGTTATAGGTAATAAGTTATAAGTTATAGGTATTAAAAGGGTCTAAATTTGCCAACAATTTATTTTATGTACTTTTTACCTAATACTTACCATTTACTACCGGCCCTGCTTCGTGCCTTTATGGCAAAAGAAGCAACCTGTATCTGAAATAACTACCTTCGCCGCCTTCAAAGATAATTTTTTAACGTACTTATAATAACAGTTTAACAAACTTGCTAGAATGATGACAAGTGTAGATATCCGCCAGCAGTTCCTCGATTTTTTTAAAAACAAGCAACACCAGATTGTACCTTCTGCCCCAATCGTAATAAAAAACGACCCTACCCTATTGTTTACCAATGCGGGTATGAACCAGTTTAAAGACCTTTTTTTGGGTAATGGCAAGCCAGTGCACAACCGCATTGCGGACACACAAAAATGCTTGCGTGTAAGTGGCAAACATAATGATTTGGAAGAAGTGGGCGTTGATACTTACCACCATACCATGTTCGAAATGCTGGGCAACTGGAGTTTTGGGGATTACTTTAAAGTAGAAGCCATTGCCTGGAGCTGGGAATTATTGACAGAAGTATATAAACTGGACAAAGACCGCCTATACGTAACCATTTTTGAAGGTGACGAAAAGGAAGGCTTGCCTAAAGACACGGAAGCCTTTGATGAATGGAAAAAAGTTATAAGTGAGGATAGGATTTTACTAGGCAATAAAAAAGACAATTTCTGGGAAATGGGCGACACAGGTCCTTGTGGCCCCTGCACGGAAATACATGTGGACTGCCGCCCCGATGCCGAGCGCAAACTCGTAGAGGGCAAAACATTGGTAAACAACGACCACCCACAGGTAATAGAAATCTGGAACAATGTATTCATGCAGTTTAATCGCTTGAAAGATGGCAGCCTGCAACCTTTGCCCGCCCAGCATGTGGACACAGGCATGGGCTTTGAGCGTTTGGTTCGGGTGATACAGCAAAAAACATCTAACTACGATACCGATGTATTTACTGGCACCATAGCCGTGATAGAAAAAATAACGGGCAAGCAATACGATTTTAGCGATACAAAACAAGCCATTGCTTTCCGGGTATTGGCAGACCATATCCGTGCCATTGCCTTTACGATAGCCGATGGGCAATTGCCAAGCAACACTGGGGCTGGTTATGTAATACGACGTATACTGCGCCGTGCAGTAAGGTATTATTATTCTTATTTAGGTTATAATCAACCATTGCTATTTCAATTGATGCCTATTTTGGCAAAACAATTTGAAAATGTTTTCCCTGAATTGAATAGCCAATTGGATTTTGTAAGTAAGGTAGTTAAGGAAGAGGAGGAAGGATTTTTAAGGACTATTGAGAAAGGGCTTGATAAATTTTATCGCTACTTCTCAACAATAAATAAACATATCATATCCAATATACCTAGCAAGTCAGAACTCTTTTCTATAGAAATACCAACAACTGGTATTCTTACTAAAGAGAATTACCCAGAAATATTTAATCAGTTAGTTAATCTTGGAAATACTGAAGAATTTATAAATCAAAAAATTTCTACAGCTAAGAAAATATATCTTATAAAAGGAGAAATGGCCTTTGAGTTATATGATACATATGGTTTCCCTTTAGACCTTACCCTACTAATAGCAAGAGAAAATGGCATTTCAGTTGATGAGGTTGGTTTTGAAATAGCCCTCCAACAACAAAAATCCCGCTCTCGTGCCGCAGCAGTTGTTGATACGGAAGACTGGATAAACCTTCAAGAAAACAGTGTATCTAAATTTATTGGGTACAACAATTTAGATGGCGTAACCAGTGTGGTAAAATATCGAAAAGTAAAAGCCAAGGGCAAAGAAGGTTACCAGATAGTATTGGCAGAAACCCCATTTTATGCCGAAAGTGGCGGGCAAGTGGGTGACAAAGGCACGTTGAATTTTGATGGTGAACACATTATTGTAAACGATACGAAGAAAGAGAACAACCTTACCATACATTTTACCGAGGTATTGCCAGAAAATATTGAAGGAACTGTAGTAGCCAAGGTATATACGCATTTGCGGGAAGCAACTTCTATACACCACAGTGCCACGCACTTACTGCACGCTGCTTTGAGGCAGGTATTAGGCACGCATGTAGCACAAAAAGGCAGCTTGGTAAATGAAGAACAATTGCGTTTCGACTTTTCGCATTTTGCCAAGGTTACTGACGAGGAAATAGCCGAGATAGAAAGCATTGTAAATGAAAAAATACGGGAAAACGTGCCTGTTATCATTAATGAAATGAACAAGGAAGATGCCCTGAAACTAGGTGCCATGGCTTTGTTTGGCGAAAAATATGGCGATGTAGTAAGGGTGGTTGTGATGGATAAAAACTACTCCGTGGAGCTTTGCGGCGGAACGCATGTGGGCTATACAGGCCAACTGGGTTTCTTTAAAATAAAGCACGAAACAGCAGTAGCGGCTGGTGTACGCAGGATAGAAGCCGTTAGTGGCAGCGTGGCAGAGGCATTGGCAAAAGAAGAATCCAATACCCTTAGCTCATTGCGCAGCACGCTGAAAAACCCGAAAGACATTGTAAAAGCATTGGAAAACCTATTTACAGAAAACAGCGAGCTACGCAAAAAAATAGAAGGTTTTGAGGCAAAGCAATTAAACATTACCCGAAAAGAGTTACTACAAAAAGTAGAAACCATCAATGGCATACAATTCATTGGCACACAAATAGAAGTGAGCAATGGCGACGCCTTGAAAAAGCTATGTATAGACTTAAAGGCAGACATAAAAGATTTTGTAGTGGTATTAACCGCCAATGTAGAGGGAAAAGCTTTTGTAGCCATTGCTATTGATGAAACCATCAACGCTTCCAAAGGATTGGATGCACAAAAAATAATCAAGGAACAAGTTGCGCCCCTAATTAAAGGTGGTGGCGGTGGGCAGAAATTATTGGCTACTGCTGGCGGGCAGGATGCTAGTAATTTGGGATTGGTGGTGGAGAAGGTGAAAAACATCTTAACCTTTGATTTTCAGTGATTAGATTGATTGAATTGATTTTTAGCACTCAGTCTTAACCTTTGATTTACATTGATTATTTTGATTGGATTGATTTTAAGTACTTAATCATAGTCGCTACAAATCATAGTATATCAATTAAATCACTGTAAATCAAAGGTTAAGACAATTTCTACAAATCATAGAATATCACTAAAATCAAAGAAAATCAAAGGTCAGGACATTTTAAACTTTGGATTTATCAACCGCCTATATTCCAAGATTTTGGCACCAAAATTTATCAGCATCCCTATTTCTAAGTTGTATGCTTCCAAGTAATTAATGGCTTGAGCCAAATGTATTTCATCAAGTTTTGCAAGTGCCTTCAATTCAACTGAAACTACTGTTTCAATCAAAAAATCCACTCGCCTTGTTCCAATTTGTTCCTCTTTATAAAAAATAGGCATCTCAAATTCCCTTGCAAAAGATAAGCCCCGGATACTCATTTCCCTTTCCAATGCCCTTTGATAAATGACTTCTTGGAATCCGTTACCCAATATTTTATGCACTTCAAAACAGCTACCTAGTATTTTAGCTGTAATATCGGAATATTTGTATTCTGGCTTTATCATTATTTTGATGTATTAATTTCAATAGCTAAAATAACCTTTTTCATTTTCCAAAAATCAAAGCATATCAATTAAATCAACGCAAATCACAGGTTCAGACAATTGTTTGGCAACCCTCCTATAAACCAAATAAGATTGAAAAAAAATAATACAAACAGACGTTTAATTGCATAAACACTTTCAGTAAGTTTTTGTATTTTTGGGAAGAACAAGTAAATGTTTTTGGTTCTGGAAAATATTACAATACCAGTTACAGATTGTAATGAACAGCTTTTTTTAAATTATGAAAAAAGCAAATGCAGAGGCAGCAGCTAATGGCCTTACACAAGAAATATTGGAACAGCTACTGTAAGTACTTTGTTTTTGATGTAAATACTTTAGTCAGTGCATATAAGCCTCTATCGCAAAAAGCACTAGTACTTATTTGAACGTAATTGTAAATGTAGTGCCTTTGTTTACCTCGCTGGCTGCTTCTATTTTGCCACCAAGGGCAGTTATCTGGGAATGGATAAGGTACAGGCCTACGCCTTTGCTATCTGCATTGTTATGAAAACGCTGGTATAGCCCAAACAGCCTGTTTTTCACAATGCCCATGTCCATGCCTATGCCATTGTCCGAGAAAATAAGCTGGGTAGGCATACCGGGTTCTTTTACAGTGTATATTTCTATCATTGGTTTCCTATCAGGGTGGGCATATTTTATGGCATTGATAATCAGGTGCTGGAAAATGCTTTCCATGTAAGCGTGGTTGAAGGTTACCTGCTGTACAGATGTGAAGTCGGAGCTAATAATGGCACCTGCATTTTGTACGATAGATTCGATAGACGAAGCAACTGTTATTAAAATATCTCGGAAATTGATGGTGCTTACAGGAAGGTTCCTGTTTTCACGGATTAATAAAACTTTAATAAGGTCGTCTAAGGTTTCGTTTAAGTAAAAGGTAGATTTTGTAAAGGCGTCTATTAGTTTTAAAGTCCTAGGGTCTTGTATTTGCTCAGTATCAAGCATATTGCATATAGAAACAAGGTTGGTAAGCGGCCCCCTGAGGTTGTGAGTGGTGATATAGGTAAACTGTTTTAGTTCTTGGTTGTTCCTTGTTAGTTCCTCTACCAAATGCTGTTTTTCCAGTTCTGTTTTTTTGCTCTCTGTAATATCGTGCATAGCACCCACCAGCTTAGTTGCGTTGCCAGCACTGTCTCTTACCACAAAACCCCTGTCCAAAACCAGTGCATATTCGCCACTAGCTTTCCTGAACCGGTATTCATTTTGCCATCTGTTGCCATTGTTTGCTAGTATCTCGGTTACAGCTTGCAATATGGCTGGCATATCCTCTGGGTGTACATTCCTGGACCATTCATTATCGTCTGCATTGTCATACAGCCCTCCCTGATGCCCAAAAAGAAGCTCAAAATTACTGCTTAAGAAAAGTTTGTTTTCCACCAAGTCGGTTTCCCAAATAGCATCGGATGTGGCTATGGTGGCATACTCGTAACGTTCATAGCTTTTTTGCAGTGCCTCCTCGGCTTTCTTTTTATCGGTAATATTTGTTACAAATGCACAGTTTAGTTCTAGGTCGCCATATTTGATGATGTTGGCTTTTATTTCCACATCAATCAATTTTCCTTCTTTTGTTTTTTCTTTTGAGTAAAACGACATGCTGCCTTTTTCACGCAGGGTTGCCCAATGGCTTGGCCAGTCTTGCTGTGCATATCCAGGGTCTATGTCTTCTACTGTCAAAGCCATCATTTCGGCTTTTGTATAGCCGAGCAATGTATGCGCAGCCTCGTTGAAGTCGTAAAAGCTGGCATCTTCTTTTATCAAGAAAACAGAAACGGCTGCATTCCTAAACGAAAAGTCAACCAGTTGTAGCCTGTGTTCTATTGCTTTTTGTTTTGTTACGTCCCTGCATATACCTATAATGCCATCTATTTTGCCATCTTGGTTGATGAGCGGGAATTTAGAAATAACAACATCCATTTTACCCCCATCGGCCTTACTAAATACCTCCTCTTCCTCTATAATCGGTTGACTAGTATACAATACCTGCATGTCTTGCTTATAGCCTCTATGGTTTGTAGTTTGTGCAAACAACTCAAGGTCGGTTTTCCCAATGGCATCTTCCTCAGTTGAAAGCCCCATGTACTGGACATCTAGCTTGTTGGCTATTAGTTTTTTTCCAAATTTGTCTTTTACAAACACGGCCACTGGCAAGTTGTCTATCAATGTGCGTAGCAGCCCCCTTTCGTTGGCTAGGCTTTCCTGAGCTGTTTTTTGCTCGTGTATATCCTGAACAATACCATAAAGTCGGGTGCAGATCCCATTTTTAAATTCGCTGTTCCCAGTAATCCTTATCCATTTCAGGTTGCCTTTTGCAGTGGTTAGGGGCAACTCCATGTCGAATGATATTCCGTTTGCAATCGCCGCCTCCACCGCTTTTAAAATAGTATTACGCACCGTGCCTTCTTTAAAAAGCAACAAGGCATCCTTTATAGGCGGCTCAAAATCAGCTGGCCATTCATGTATTTCTTTTGTAACACTTGTCCAGCTTGTCTCGTTTGTTAGCACGTCATATTCATAGCCGCCCACCCTTGCTATATGGTTTGTTTCTTCCAATATCTCTACGGTACGCCTTAGTTTATTTTCCGATGCCTGCATTTGGTCGTTAGCTGTATCCATCATTATACTGCTATGGCTGATACTTTCCTTGCTGATTGCTGTAATAAAAAGGCAAACCAATTTTGGGGCTTCTGGGCTAGCTTGGGGCAAAATGAGCGTCGAAAATTCTATCTCAAATTGTTGCCCGCTTTTCTTTATGCCTTTTGCTTTTGTCTTTGTTTTATCGAAAGCATTACTTTCTTGTAAATAAATATGGTTTGTTGTTTCGTATAAAGCAATAATTTCTTCCCTTTTTTTAGTGCAAAACTCCTCATTGGCATAGCCAAACATTTCCTGTGCAGCCTCGTTTGTCTCAACAATATAGCCATCCTTGGTTTCCATAATAAAAGCAAACCCCGCTTGTTGCAGGATTAATTGATACATGGCAAGATGGCTATCTGGCTTATTTGGCAAACCCAATAGGCTGTTTTCATTCAGAAGCATACGTTAGGGTTTTTCTCTATCACGATACAGGATGGAAATGAATGCAAAAAAGAACAATTTTCACATACTTTATGTAGTAGTTTGTGTATAAAACAATCATTTTGCTTAACGCTTTATATAAATAGGTTTACTACAACAGTTTTAAATAGAATAAATGTACGGCTTTGTTTGGTATTGCAAAAAATATGGGTGCATAAAAGGTTTTCGCTTTATAATATTGTGTGAGGACACCCACCTGGGCGAACACTTAGTTTAGTGGAAACACGAAACAAAAAGCTTTATATGGCCAGTTATTAAAGGGTTGAATTGTCTTGTTGCAATGCACGCAAGCCCTTTTTCACAATAAACCTTGCAGTAATAAATATTATATAGGTAAATAAAGGTGCCGCCAGCACATCTACCGTGTAGTGCACATGCTGCACCAGCACCATGATACCAATGCTGATGGTACAAAAAAGGGCAAATATAAAATCCCACTGTTTTTGCAGGCACAAGAACATAAGGAACTGCGTGGCCGTGTGGCCAGAGTAAAATAAATCTTTCGTAACAACCAAGTTGCCATAAAAGGTATTGGTAAGCGGGTCTTTAAGCTGCACTAGGTTACGGGGTGGGTCTAATGGGATATATGTAAGGGTAAGTAGCCTAGACCAAGTAAGCAGCAGGAAACTCCACACAAATAAAATAAAAATGTACGGGTTTTGCAGGCAGCGTACAATAGTAAGGATGGCACTACACCAAATGATGACAAAGATGGGAATAGACAAATTGACAGAGGGCAGTCTCTCTAATACAATGTCGTTCAGCACCACTCCCTGCCTGTTTTGCAACACTTGAAAAAAAGAGGGTAGCTTCATGAGCGTAAAAGAATTGGCTACCAAGCCTACGCCTAACATGACAATGAATAATGGATGCCGGGAAGCTATTTTCCAGGAAAGGTTATAAGCGGGTTCGTTCATTGATGATGTTACTATTAAGTACGATAATTTAATCGTTAATAAAAAAGGGCAATAACTTTTGTTTTAGATAATGTTGCTAACTATGGTGGTTGGTGCTTGCTCGTAGGCATAAGCTATAATCACACAAAGGCAGGCGTGCAATTTAATAAATATATTATTATCAATTGGTTAATGTATGCTGCATTTGCATAATCTTTTGCATCCTTTAAGCAAAGTGTTTTGCCTCTTGTTTGCAAAACCTTTGAGCCTCCTTTGCGTAAAACGCTTTTTGTGCTTTAGCGAAAGCCCTTCGCTGTAATAAAGTGATGTAAGTAATAAGCCATAATTACCTTAATATAATTCTTAGAGGGTTTGGTTCTTGCCCCTCTCCTTCGGAGAGGGGTTGGGGTGAGGTCTCTAAAATAAATAGTATTTACTTAATTAAGTCTGCATACTTACTTAAAATAGTGCACAGTTATTATTTAGTCTTATTTAACCGTTCATCACTTAAAAACAAATATGTTCCTTATTTCAAAGCAAACAAAATTATTAATGTACCTACATTTGTTTTTCATTGGATGCCTGCCCTCACATTCCCCTAGTAAAACCTATTTCGTAACTATTGATAGATACAGATGAATAAATTATTACCCGCAGGCTTAATCATTGTTTCATTTCTTGCAGCGCAACAAAAAGGCTACGCCCAAAAAAATCTTGCAAACGATTCCCTGCAAGCAGCTTCCCTTGAAACCTGCGTACAATATGCCCTGCAGCACAAGCCATTGGTGCAGCAGGCATTGCTAGACCAGCAAACTACTGAATACAGCATCAAAAGTAAATTGGCTGATTGGTACCCGCTAATAAATTTTGATTACAATATCCAACACAACTTCCAGTTACCTACTGCTTTTTTTAATGGCAACTATATAAAACAAGGCACATTTAATACATCTGGTGCGTTGCTATCTGCTAATCAATACATTTTCAATAAAGACGTACTACTGGCAAAGCGTTCTGCAAAGGATGTTCGCCAACAGGCAAAAGAAAATATAGAAGACAATAAAATTCAGGTAGTGGTAGATGTAAGCAAGGCCTTTTACGATGTATTGCTATCGCAAAAGCAAGTAGAGTTATTGAAAGATGATATTAACCGCTTAGAAGTAAGCCTGAAAAATGCTTATTACCAGTATCAGGGTGGGATAGTAGATAAGATAGATTATAAACGTGCCACTATTGCCTTAAACAATTCAAAATCACAACTTAAAAGCCAGCAGGAATTGCTAAAGTCTAAAAATGCGACATTGAAAGATGCTATGGGCTATATGGCAGACAACTATTTTGAACTGCAATACGATTCATTGCAGATGGAGAAAGAAATGGTGGTGGACACCCTACAGGCAATTACTTACAGTAACCGCATAGAATATAGGGAATTGGAAACCACTAAACGCCTACAACAATATAACCTGCTGTATTACAAATGGAGCTATTATCCGTCTGTATCTGCCTTTGGTAGCTATAATTTCAATTTCCTAAATAATGACTTTTCGAAATTGTATGGGCAGAATTTTCCGAATTCCTTTGTAGGATTGAAATTAAACATCCCACTATTTGAAGGCAACAAAAGGGTATATCAAACAAGGTCTGCCGAGTTGGCTATTAAGCGTGTGGACTGGGATTTATTGCAATTGCGCAGCACCATCAATACGCAATATGCCCAGGCACTGTCTGCCTACAAAAGCAACTTAAATGATTTTTATATACTTAAAGACAATTTGGCCTTGGCTGAAGATGTGTACAATACCATCCAGTTGCAGTACAAAGCAGGCATTAAAAACTATTTGGAAGTAATAACGGCAGAAACAGACCTGCGCTCTGCACAGGTGAATTTTACCAATGCGCTCTATCAGGTCCTTTCTTCTAAAGTAGATGTGCAACAAGCACTGGGGTTAATTAATAATTAAGTAATAAGCAATAATTATCTTAATATAATGCTAAGAGGGTTTCGTTCTTGCCCCTCTCCTTCGGAGAGGGGTTGGGGTGAGGTCTCTAAAATAAACGTTCAATTATAAATCATACATCATGAAATATATCTCCTTCTTATCCCTTTCCCTCCTGCTTTTAGCCGCTTGCGGTGACGATAAAAGCAAAACCCCGCCACCACCGCCACCACCAACTGTATCAGTTTACGAAGTACACCAAGGAAGTGCCACTTATTATGATAATTACCCTGCTACTATTACAGCTTTGAACCAAGTAGATATACGGGCGCAAGTAAGCGGTGCCATAACAGGTATATATTTTACCGACGGCCAGCAAGTAACCAAGGGGCAAAAACTATATTCCATTGACGAGCAATTGTATAGTGCCAATTTGCAACAAGCAGGTGCCAACTTAAATGTAAGCAAAGCCAACCTGGCAAAAGCCCAACAAGATGCCGATAGATACAATGAACTGGCCAAACACGATGCCATCGCCAAGCAAGTACTCGACCATGCTTTAGCAGATTTGCAAGCACAAAAAATGCAACTGGAAGCAGCAAAAGCCAACTACAGAAGCGTGGAAACCAATGTTCATTATGCTACTATCTATGCGCCTTTTACAGGTACAATTGGTATATCCCAAGTAAAATTGGGTACGGCGGTTACAGCAGGTAGCATGGTATTAAATACTGTATCTACAGATGATCCAATAGCGGTCGATTTCTCGGTCAACGAAAAAGAAATTTACCGCTTTACACAGTTGGAGCAGAAAGGGTCAAACCCTGCAGATTCAATCTTTACCCTTGCCTTGCCCGATGGTTCCATTTATCCTATTCCTGGCAAAATTGCTTTGATAGACAGGGCGGTTGACCCACAAACAGGTACCATTAAAACAAGGCTTGAATTTAATAATAGCAAGAAATATTTACGGGCAGGGATGAGTTGCAATGTCCGTATCAAAAACAACAGTAATGCTACACAACTACTAATACCAATGAAAGCCTTGCTAGAGCAAATGGGCGAATATTTTGTATTTGTAGTAGGCGACAGCAGCAAGGTGGTACAAAAAAGAATAACAACAGGTGCCATCATCAATGACAAAATAGTGGTGAAAGATGGTTTGGCAGAAAATGATAAAATAGTACTGGACGGCGTACAAAAAATGAAAGACGGTGTAAAGGTGAAGGTTGTGGGGAAGCCAACTGCTGCACCTGCAGGTACAGACAGTGCCAAAGGAAAATAATTTAAAGGTTGCCACAAAGGCACAAAGACAGAAAGATGCACAAAGAAGGAAAGAAAGGTAAGTGCTTTAAAGCAACGATATGTTTAGTGTAACCTGCATTAGCTTCTTTCCTTAATTGCTTTTTTTCTTCGTGCTACTTTGAGCCTTAGTGTCTTCGTGGCGAAAAATTCCTCATTCCTAATTCTTAATTTAAAATTATTTCATGATCGCAGATACTTTTATACGAAGGCCTGTTACAGCTATTGTAATATCTATTGTCATCATAATGCTTGGGGTTATTGCCATCAAAAACCTGGCAATTAGCCAATACCCCGATATTACACCGCCAACGGTACAGGTTACAGGTAGCTTTACTGGGGCAGATGCACAAACGGTGGAACAAACGGTTACCACCCCAATAGAAACCCAAATAAATGGTACGCCGGGCATGGACTACCTGCAAAGCAATAGTACCAACGATGGTAAAACAACCATCAATGCTATATTTAAAATAGGTGCCAACCCTGATATTGTGGCATTGGACATTCAAAACCGGGTTGGTATTGCCACACCATCCTTGCCCGATGATGTAAAGCGTTTGGGATTGACCACCCGTAAGCGAAACCCAAGCATCTTGTTGTTGGTAGCTATTTATTCCCCTAATGGTTCTCATGGTGTAACATTTATGGATAATTACACCAACATATTCGTAAGGGATGCCTTGCTGCGTGTACCGGGTGTGGGCGATATATTTACCCGGGCAGATGATTTTAGTATGCGGGTTTGGTTGCAAACGGATAAACTGGCAAGGCTGGGTATTACTGCCAATGAAGTAGTGGCTGCCTTACAGGAGCAAAACTTGCAAATTGCAGCCGGTTCCGTTGGTGCTTCCCCACAAAGCAAGGATCAGGCATTTGAATATACGGTATTTACCAATAGTCGATTGAGCAATGTAGACCAGTTCAATAATGTAATCATTAGGAACAAACCCGGGGATGCCAATGTTGTTTACCTGAAAGACGTAGCCCGTGTGCAACTGGGCAAATACAGCTACAACAGCAATTCATTTGTAGATGGTAAAAGAGGTTCTTATTTGTTGGTATACCAAGCCCCAGGCAGCAATGCCTTGGATGTAGCAAAAGGTGTGTATGCAACCATGAATAACTTAAGGAAATCATTCCCGAAGGATATTGATTATATCGTACCTTTTGAAAGCGTTACCGTAGTCCAGGTTTCTATTAGCGAGGTGGTTACAACACTGTTGGAAGCATTAGGGTTAGTTGTGCTAGTGGTATTCATGTTCCTGCAAAGTTGGCGTGCAACGCTTATTCCTATATTGGCCATCCCAGTAGCTATTATTGGCACATTTGCCTTGTTCCTTCCACTAGGGTTTACCATCAATACATTAACCATGTTTGGTTTTGTACTGGCGATTGGTATTGTGGTGGATGATGCGATTGTGGTGGTAGAAGCCGTACAGCATTATATGGATCATGACGGCTTGTCTTCCAAAGATGCCACTTCAAAGGCCATGAAAGATATATCAGGACCGGTTATTGCCATTGCGCTTATCCTGGCGGCGGTGTTTGTACCCGTAGGATTTATACCGGGCATCGTGGGTAGGCTGTACCAACAGTTCGCCATTACCATTGCCATTTCTGTATTGATTTCCGCTTTTGTGGCCTTGTCATTAACACCAGCATTGTGTTCCTTGTTCCTGAAACCCATGCATCTGGACAAAGATTCCAAAGGATTGAACAAACTGTTTTACAAGTTCAACCGCTGGTTTGCAAGGACTACCTATGGCTATTCAAAAGGGGTACAAAAATTTATCAAGGCATCCCCATTGGCTATTATACTGTTGGTTTGTATTTATGTAGGTACAGGGTTGATGTTCAAAGCAAAACCTACTGGATTTATCCCTACGGAAGATGAAGGCCGTATTTATGTAACCTTCGAATTGCCCGAAGCATCGTCCACCACCCGCAGTTTGGAAGTATTGCATCAAGTAATGGATACTTTGCAGCATACAGAAGGCATTGGACACTTTGCTGCTTTGGGCGGTATCAATGCCCTTACATTGGCCAGTAAATCCAATAGTGCGGCCATATTTACTTCCCTGAAACCTTGGGACGAACGTAAAGAAACGGAAGAAGAAATAATCGCTACGCTGCAAAAGAAATTTGCAGGTATAAAGGGTGCAAACATTATTGTTATTGCCCCGCCTGCTATCCCAGGACTTGGACAAAGTGGTGGTTTTACCTTTGAACTGGAACAAAAAGAAAGCACGGACGACATAAGGCAATTTGAAAAAGTAGTACAAACATTTATTGCAGAAGCCAATAAGCGGCCGGAAATAGGCCGTGCTTTTACCTTCTTTACCGCCAAAACACCCGGTTATCAGGTAACAGTAGATAGGGATAAATGTAAAAAAATGGGCTTGTCGTTAAGCGATGTCTACAATACCATGCAGACATTCTTGGGCAGCCGTTATGTAAATGACTTTACCATATATGGCCGAAACTTTAGGGTAGTGGCACAGGCAGACAGTATTTTCAGGGGCGATATCCGCAACCTGGAGCAATACTATGTACGCAACCAGGAAGGCCTAATGGTGCCACTAAGCACATTGACTACCTATAAACTCACTGAAAACGCCCCATTGATTTCCCATTACAACCTGTTCAGGACTGCCGAGATAAATGGTGGCCCCAAGCCTGGCTACAGTAGCGGCCAGGCATTGGATGCCCTGAAAGATGTGGCTGCCAAAGTATTGCCAACAGGTTATGGTTACGAGTTTTCAGGGCTTAGCCGTGAGGAATTGAATGCAGGCAACAGCACGGTGGTAATATTTAGTTTGTCCATCGTATTCGTATTCCTGTTCCTGGCCGCCTTGTACGAAAGCTGGGCAGTACCGTTCTCCGTATTGCTGGCCGTGCCTATCGGGGCATTTGGTGCCATCCTTACCCTTACCCTTATCCCACGCCTTGCCAATAACGTATATGCGCAAATTGGCTTGGTAACGTTGATTGGCCTTGCCGCCAAAAACGCCATCCTGATTGTGGAGTTTGCCAAGGAAAGGGTAGATAGCGGCACGGAAATTATCCCTGCAACCCTAGAGGCTGTAAGGCTAAGGCTCCGCCCCATCATCATGACCTCCTTTGCGTTTATCCTCGGTGTATTGCCGCTTGTATTTGCAAGCGGTGCAGGCGCAGTAGCCCGTAGCACCATTGGATGGACTGTACTAGGCGGTATGCTAGCCGCTACCATGCTGGCTATCTTTATCGTACCCGTATTGTTTGTATTGATTTCAAGGATTGCCTACAGCAAAGAGAAGTTGGCTGAACTGAAAGCACAAAGGGAAGCTTTTTCGGAGGATATACATTAGAGGATATTTTTTCGTTGTTTTTTTCGAAATACAATGCAACAGGTTGGCAAACAATCAATTGAAAATATATAAAATTATTGCTCAATTTGAAATTTTCGCATATTTTAAATTGGTAGCCATTTCGCCACCCCGTTTTCGTAATGTTCAGCCACAAACGAATAGTATTAAAACTATATAAGAAAAGGAAAATAGGACACAGCAAAACTGGTTGGATAATCCCAAACAGCAGACAAAGGCAACTTGACAAAACCTGCCGCCACAGCCAGCCTAGGCAGTTTGTGGAATCAAAAAACGCTCACTGGTTCAAAAAGTCTCCTTCGTCCCAACAATACCCAACCTATATGGGGGAATTTTGGGATGCTCATGGGGGAAATATGCCCCCATATAGGATTCCTCTTTTGGACTACTATCGCAACTTTACTAATTTACAGCGATTTATCAATAGACGGACTTTGAAACCTAAAAAAATGATTTTTAATACATGATAAATCATCATTGATACACGATAAATACATATTGATACACAAAAAATCATCATTAAATCCACAATAAATCACCATTAATTCACTCTAAAATCTTCGCAATAATGAACAAAACAACTGTATATCAATGAGTTACATCAAATAAACAACCTGAAAAATTAAAATTTAAAAAAAAGCCTGAAAAGAACACAAAAGGAAGCCTGCGGTAGGCTTTGGCCTCTCAAAAAGTTTTACTTTCTCATAAACTTTGTGGCTTGACATAGGTCGTTCACAGCTGGGTGTCTTGTCCTAAAATAGGTTTACAGCAAAAAGCTGTAAAATGGACAAAAAGCAATCGCTTATCATTCAGTATTTGTTAGGTGAAATAACCTACAGGGAACTGTCAAAAAAGCATGGTGTAAGCCGTTGAAAAAGTAAGGCACAGCGAAAAGGCACAAAGCCTGTCGTCGTTATGCACGCTGCTTGAGTATAGTATGCAGGCACTGCACCAGTACAACAAAAACAATTGCAAGGAAGTTTTTGAGGAAGAACTGGTCATACAGGAAGTAAAAAAACAAAGGGTGCTAAAAATCCCGGTTCAGACAAAAAACAAAATCTATCCATTACCTTTGCACAAATTTTGAATGAGGCGTAATGGTGTATTTAACTCGGCTGGAACATTTTAATGCGGCGCACAAGCTTTTTAACCCCAATTGGAGCAAAGAAAAAAACGAGGAAGTTTTTGGGCTTTGCGCCAATGAAAACTGGCATGGGCACAATTTTGATTTATTCGTAACCATTAAAGGTACACCAGACCCCGATACAGGATTCTTGATGGATGTAAAGCAGCTAAGCAAACTCATCCAAACTTATGTAATAAAAAAACTAGACCATAAAAACCTCAACTTGGATGTAGATTTCCTAAAAGGTAAAATGTGCAGCACCGAAAATTTGGCCATGGGCATTTGGAAAGAATTAGCGCCACATATACCGCCTGTTGTTCAATTGCATTGCATCAAACTATACGAAACACCTAGGATTTATGTAGAATACTTTGGGGAGTAAAAATGGTCTTATATCCATTCGCTTCAATAAAATCATGCAAAATCATACAAATCATCGAAAATCAAAGGTTCAGACATTTTTTTATTCCAACATTCAACAAATAGAAACTTTGTGCGTTATTATATAGTGCATACTTTTGGATAAGTATTTGGGATACAGGTAAATTGGTTTGTTATTAGTACCGATAACCTAATAAATTAGTTGCTGATTATTTGTCTTTTTTCTTCTGGCCACTTGGTAAACACACTTTTTACACAGTGCCGGGCAGTTAGCAATAGTATGTTCCTTTCGTTTTTTACATTATTGTGCAGTGTGGCATTATGCCGTCCTTGGCCCATATGTGGGGTTAAGGTAAATTTTAACCTTGGTACATGAAAGTAGCGGTTTATAGGAAAGAACATTTTAATGCGGCGCACAGGCTGAACAATGCTGGTTTGAGCGAAGCAGAAAACCAGTTGCTGTTTGGCAAATGCAACAACAAAAATTACCACGGCCACAATTACGAATTAATTGTACAAGTAATAGGCATGCCCGACCCTAATACTGGCTATGTGATGGACATGAAAATACTCAGCGACATTATTAAAGAACAGGTTTTGGATAGGTTCGACCATAAAAACCTAAACTTAGACGTTCCTGAATTTGAAACACTAAACCCCACGGCTGAAAATATTGTAATAGTTATTTACAACTTGCTTAGGCCAACAATTGATAACAAATTAGACTTGAAAATAAGGCTTTATGAAACAGAACGAAATTTTGTCGAATATCCATTTGAATGAAGACAACAAATTGGTAATCAGCGACATGATGATTGATGAAATGGGCGACAACCATCTATTAACCTCGGTAGATACACCATTGCGGGAAGACGCTTTTGAACTAAGCGACGAAGAAAAAATAGCAACAATAGAAAAGCATTTCCGTGCCATCATGGATGCGCTAGGCTTGGATTTAACAGATGATAGCCTGAAAGGTACGCCCCGCCGTGTGGCTAAAATGTATGTGAAAGAAATATTCCAGGGGCTAAACCCTGCCAACATGCCCAAGATGGCTTTGTTCGAGAACAAGTACAAGTACAATGAGATGCTGGTAGAAAAAAATATTTCTTTCTATAGCAACTGCGAGCATCACTTTGTGCCAATCATGGGCAAAGCGCATGTGGCTTATATTAGCAATGGCAAGGTTATTGGCCTTAGCAAGCTAAACCGCTTGGTAGAATATTTTGCCAAACGCCCACAAGTTCAGGAAAGGCTTACCATGCAGATAGGCAAGAAATTACAGGAAGTATTGGGTACAGACGATGTGGCCGTAATGATAGATGCCAAGCATCTTTGTGTTTCCAGTAGGGGGGTAAAAGACGACACCAGCAGCACTATTACCGCTTTTTACAGTGGTGCGTTTAAAGAAGAAAGCAGGAAGGCAGAATTTTTGAAATACTTGGAGTTGACTACTGCTTTTTAAGGCAGGCTTTGTAAATAATAAAAATGCCAGCATAGAGACTTTCGATGCTGGCATTTTTTATTTTAGGCAAATATTTATCTTGTCCTGTCAGATGCTTGCCTTTCTACCATCCAACCAGGGTATTCTTTCGGCAATGCACTCATTGCATCTATTTTTTCAAGCTCTTCAGCAGAAAGTATTATATCTATAGATTTAAGGTTATCCTTCAACTGGTTTATGTTCTTAGCACCAATTATAGTGCTAGTGATGCCCGGTTGCTGTCGTACCCATGCCAAAGAAACTTGTGCTACGGATACATTGTGTTGCTTAGCTATCTCAGCAAGCACATCAATAATATCGTAGGTCTTTGCTTTGTTTATTGGGGGAAAATCAAAATTGTCCCTGCGGGAATCACCAGCTTTTTCTGTGGTTCGGGTGAATTTACCTGATAAGAAGCCCCCAGCCAATGGGCTCCATGGCATGATGCCCAAATTTTGGTCTTGTGCCAATGGAACAATTTCCCTTTCAATATCCCTGCCCGCTAATGAATAAAAATATTGAAGGCCAATAAACTTGTGCCACCCATTTTTTTCTGCAATACCCAATGCTTTCATCACCATCCAAGCTGGCCAATTGCAAACGGCTATATAGCGCACTTTGCCACTTAGCACCAAATCATTTAAAGCACGCATGGTTTCCTCAATGGGCGTCCTTAAATCTACCCCGTGTACATAGAATATATCTACATGGTTCATCTGCAAACGGGTCAAACTATCATCTATAGAATTAAAAATATGATAGCGTGATAACCCTGCACTATTGGGGCTTTCATCCATTTTGCCCCGCACTTTCGTGGCAATTACTAAATCGTTCCTGTTGAGGCCAAGGTCTTTTATAGATTGCCCTAGCAGTTTTTCCGATTCCCCAAAAGAGTAAACATTGGCAGTGTCAATAAAATTAATGCCAGCATCTACCGCTGTTTTTATCAGTTGGTTTACTTCATCCAGTTGCACTTTGCCAATACCTTCCCAAATGCCACCTTTGCCTGCAAAAGTCATGGTGCCAAAGCAAATTTCAGACACTAACAGCCCAGTATTGCCTAAATAATTGTATTTCATGGTTGTTGTATTTATTAGGAAAGTTAAGTTGGAATTATAAATTTATGACTTATAAATTATAAGTTGAACCCGGATCTTGCAGTTGACTTCGTTATGAAAGGCTTAAATGCAATAAAGACAAGTATTTGAGCCGAATTTTTGGTCGAAAACATAGTGTACTATGGCAAGGCCAAAAACTCAAGCAAATGCTTGTGTTTGAAGTAGTTGGGGCTTGCAATAGATTTCAACTGCAAAATCCGAGTTGAAATGAATTTCAACCCCTAACTCATAATTTATAATTCATAACTCCCTAAAATCCCCATTTCACCAAAGTAGCACCCCAGGTAAACCCGCCACCAAAGGCAGCTAGTACAATGGTGTCGCCTTTTTTTAGTTGGTCTTGCCAGTCCCACAGGCAAAGTGGTATAGTGCCAGCAGTAGTATTGCCATATCGGCTAATGTTAATCATTACTTTTTCTATTGGCATACCCATGCGTTTTGCAGTAGCATCTATAATACGCAGGTTTGCCTGATGCGGCACCAGCCATGCAATATCGTCTCCTGTTAGGTTATTGCGTTCCAGTAATTCTGCACTTACATCTGCCATGCCTTTTACAGCAAACTTGAATACTGATTTGCCTTCCTGATATATAAAATGGTCTTTTGCCAATACTGTTTCCACAGAAGCTGGCCTTAAAGAGCCACCCCCTTTTATATGTAAAAAATCCTTACCAGTACCATCGCTTTTTAGCAAGCTGTCCTGTACACCGTACCCTTCCATATTTGGTTCTAGTAAAACGGCTGCGGCGCCATCACCAAAAATAATGCAGTTGTTGCGTTCGGTATAGTCTAGTATGCTCGACATTTTGTCTGCACCAATTACAATTACTTTTTTGTATCGCCCGCTTTCTATATAAGCAGCCCCAGTAGTAAGCGCAAACAAAAAGCCACTACAGGCAGCACTTAAATCGTAGCCAAAAGCGTTAATTGCTCCTACTTTGTCAGAAACAATATTAGCCGTGGAAGGAAAAAACATATCTGGCGTTACGGTTGCACAGATAATGCAGTCTATCTCCTTGGGGTCAAGGTTTTTTTTGCGCAAAATTTCCAATACTGCCGGCACAGCCAAGTCGCTAGTGGCAGTACCTGGTTCTTTCATAATCCTCCTTTCCGAAATACCCGTCCTTGTCCTTATCCACTCATCGCTGGTATCCACCATTTTTTCCAAATCAAAATTGGTAAGCCTTGTTTCGGGGACATACCCACCAACAGCGGTAATAGCAGCAGTTATTTTACTCATCTATTCTTCTATATTTAATTGTAAGGGCTGCAAAAGTAAAAGTTTTACCACAAAGCCAACAAAGCGTTAACAAATGGTTGGGTATTTTTTAGGATAGTACAATAGCCACAAAGGCACTAAAACACAAAGAGGCACAAAGATTTAATGAACTAAAAAGAAACTAATCCTTTTATCTTTTTTTCTTAGTGCTACTTCGAGCTTTTGTGCCTTTGTGAATATTTTAAGTATAAATAGCAATATTTCTATTTCAAATATTTTGCTATTTCTTCGCTGTCTGGTGTTACTTTACTTGGGAAATAAGCTATCATTTTGCCATTTTCATCTAGTAAGAACTTATTAAAATTCCAAGCAATAGTAGCATCCAATACCCCGTTTTCTTCTTTTGTGGTCAACCATTTGTAAATAGGTGCCATGTCATCGCCTTTCACGCTTATTTTACTAGCCATTGGGAAAGTTACGCCAAATCTTGCCTTGCAAAATTCTACAATTTCACTATCAGTTCCAGGTTCTTGGCTGCCAAAATTGTTGGCGGGGAAGCCTACAATTACTAGTTTTTCTTTGTTAGCCTCATACAATTTTTCCAAGGCATCGTATTGCTTTGTAAAGCCACATTTGGAGGCCACATTTACTACCAAGATTTTCTTGCCTTTAAATTTTGCAAAATCTATAGTGCCGCCATCAATGCTTTTTACTTTAAAAGCGTGTATGGTATGGCTTGGGCGGAGCGTGAAAGCGCTAAGCAGCGCAACACTCAGTACTGTAAATAAATATTTCATTTTTTTGTTTTTTTACAATAACAAATATGGCACAATAAAGTTGAAAAGTGTGGCTATTAGCAATATTTTAAATTTTGAATACTAAATTTGTTAAAGCAGGCCTATATTTATTAAAATTTTATTCATGAGCCATCTAATACCTATTAAAACTGCCTTATGTTCTTTTGGTATGTCCGGCAAAGTATTCCATGCACCTTTTTTGTCGGTCAACAATGCGTTTACACTGCATGGTGCCTGGGAGCGGAGCAACAAATTTATTCAGGAACAGTATGAAAGTGCTATTTCATACGATTCGTACGAGGAGCTGCTTGCCGACCAAGAAGTAGAGCTAGTAATTATAAACACACCCAATGTAACGCATTACGAATTTGCAAAAAAAGCATTGCTGGCAGGCAAGCATGTGGTTATTGAAAAACCTTTTACCGTGTCAGCAGTAGAGGGGGAAGCGCTTATTCAAATTGCCCATGCCCAAAAGAAAAAGCTATCAGGCTATCAAAACAGAAGGTATGATAGTGATTTTTTGACTGTGAAGCATGTGCTTCAAAAAAAATTACTAGGCGATATAGTAGAAGCAGAGCTGCATTTTGACCGTTTCATGGAAGTGCTAAGCTATAAAGCGCACAAAGAAAAACCCGAGAAAGGCACTGGTTTGGTATATGACCTTGGCTCGCACTTGATAGACCAAGCACTGCAATTGTTTGGTTACCCCACCGCTGTATTTGCAGATATCTCCATTATGCGTACTATCAGCAAGGTAGATGACTATTTCGAGATTTTGTTGTATTACCCAAGCCTAAGGGTAAGGGTGCGCTCCACGCTTGTGGCAAGGGAACCAAGCATGGGCTATACCATTCACGGCAGCAAAGGAAGTTTTGTAAAACCGAAAACCAATGTGCAGGAAGAAGCACTGCTGGCGGGCATTTTGCCCTTGGGGCAAGACTGGGGCAAGGAGCATGTCATTAGCCAAGGGCTGCTGCACACTGAAAAAAATGGGGAAATAATAAAAGAGAAAATAGATTCCTTGCAAGGCAACTATATGGATTACTTCGATGGTATATACCACGCTATACGCAAAGGTGGCGATGTGCCTGTGCTGCCGGAAGACAGCGTAAACGCAATCCGCATTATTGAAGCTGCTTTTGAAAGCAGCATTACAGGGTGCGTGGTGAAGTTATAATTGAAAAATCAAAAAATATGCAACTGAAAAGCATTTTACTGCTAGTGTTAATGATACTTTTACACTTTGCTTATGGGCAAAGCGATAGTGCCAATGTTCTACATACCAACTCATTAAATAGAGGGTTTTATAAAAGCTATGAAGAATATGTGAACAATACACCTTCTGTAACAAGGAGTTTCAAAACTATATTGCTACAAACCAGCAAAACGGATACAACCATTATTGGTGCTGATTTTGAACTGACAGATTCTTTGCACAGGGTTGGGCATGTATGGGGTTTTTGCGATGGCAGCAGTGTATACATAAACTATAATGAGGGTATTGCAACCCGGTATTGGAAATTGGGCTGCATTGGACCTTACCCATTTTTTAATATGAAATTTAAAGAAATGATTGGGCTTGGTTTTGGGGTAGTAGGCTTGGCAACAAGAGTTGCATCGCTTTCGATGCCGGCGGAATATAAATTAATGATTGTCACTGATAAAGGCAAGTGCAAGGAGCCGAGCATCTCACGAATGAGGGATGTATTGGCAAAGCAGCCTGATCTTTTAAAATATTTCAGGGAAAAAACAGACAAGTATGACAAGTTCGTAGATTCCCGGACTACGCCACATTCTTACTATGAGCAGGCAGAAACTGAAACAAACAAAGCCACTATAGCATGCTTGCTAAAACTAAATGAGCGCTTAAAAAACAAAGAATAGGCACGAAGCAATTTAATCTAGATTTTGCAGTTAAAATCACTTCGTACCTTATCATTTACTTATAAGTTGTCATACGTATAAAGCGAGTCTATTGGGCTGCCAGCTGGCAGTTCAAAAATGGGGTGGATAATGCCGTCACTCAGGCCATATACCCATCCATGCAAGTGTGGCTGCTGGTTTTTTTTCCACGCCCCTTGTATAATGGATGTTTTTGCAAGGTTCATCACTTGTTCTTTTACGTTCAGCTCTATCAGCCTATCCACTTTCTTTTCTTCGTTACCAATGCTATCTACTTCGTTTTTGTGTATCCTATACACGTCTTTAATATTGAGCAGCCATTTGTCTATAAGCCCCAAAGAATGCTGTGTCATGGCAGCTTTTACCCCGCCGCACCCATAATGCCCGCAAACAATCACGTGCCTAACCTTTAATACTTCCACGGCATATTGCAGCACGCTAAGCATGTTCAGATCAGTATGCACCACCATGTTGGCAATATTGCGGTGCACAAAAATCTCACCCGGCTGGGTGCCTGTAATTTTATCGGCAGGCACACGGCTGTCGCTGCAGCCAATCCATAAAAACTCTGGGGCTTGCAAATGTGCCAAGCGGCTAAAAAACTGTGGGTCGTCCTCTACTTGTTCCTTTGCCCATGCTTTGTTTTCTATTAATAACTTTTCGTATATTTCCATAAAAAATGAGTTTGATTTAATAAATAATAAAATTGAAATTGTTTATTTTGAGGCTAAAATAAATGAAAATATGTGTCCCTAAGCATTTTTATGTCGTACCTATACATACCGTTTTAGGACTAACTTTCTCATCATTGCCCTTAAGTATCATGGCTAAAGCCATTTAGCTGTATTTATTTCTCCCCAGCCTAAAGGCGCGGGGTTATTATTAATACCTTTCTATAGCAAGTTGTTGTTACCCCCATACCTTTAGGCTGGGGGTACAAGTGAGTATCTATCAGGCTTTAACCATGAACAACATAAAGCTTAAATAGAGGAAAATTATTTAGAATTTATGCAAATTTATTACACGGCCAGCCGCAAAGGTGGCTCGTTAAACAAAACATGCATCGATTTGTAAGCACTCCTTTTCATTTCCACGGTTATGTTTTTCAAGTGGGCGTGCAGCATAAAGTTATTTATTTCCTCAATAATGTCCTTGTCTATAAAATCTGCCCGGGTAGCATCAATAATAACGTACGCATTTGCTGGCACGCTTTCCAGTTTCCTTTTTATAATAGGCTTGTTTAAGAAAGATACGTCTTTACGAAGCCGTATTAAATAATGGTCTTTGTCGTGCACCACCAATATTGCCGACCTAAAATTACTGCGAATCATAAAAAACAAACCTACGCCAATACCAATTAAAATACCAATTAACAAATCTGTCATTAAAATGGCAATAATTGTAGCCACAAATGGCACAAACTGGTCCCAACCCTTTGCATAAAAATCTTTGAACAAAGGTATTTTGGCCAGCTTGTACCCTGTAAATACCAATATGGCTGCCAAGGCAGCAAGTGGTATTTTGTTCAACACAGATGGGATTAGCAACACGCACAGCAGCATGAACAACCCGTGCATGATGGCCGATGCCTTGGTTTTGGCACCAGAACCTACATTGGCAGAGCTGCGCACAATAACCGAAGTCAGCGGCAGTCCGCCAATCAATCCACTTACAATATTGCCTATGCCTTGTGCTTTTAGCTCCCGGTTAGTGGGGGTAACCCGTTTCAAAGCATCTAGTTTGTCAACCGCTTCTATGCCCAGCAGTGTTTCTAAGCTAGCCACCACGGCCAGGGTAAGCCCTGTTTTCCATACTTCGGGGCTGGTGATATAGCTAAAATTGGGGCTAGTAAAAAAAGAAAAGAAATGGTTGATATTAGTTGCCACTGGCAGGCTCACCATTTCTTTGCCTTTCAATGCAAAACCAGAACCCGATAAAGCAAAGTACTGGTTTACCAAAGCACCAAAAATAACAACCACCAACGGGCCTGGTATGTATGTAAACAATGCCTGTTTCTTAAAAAATGGGCGTTCCCACAAAATCAGCAACAGCACGGATACTACCCCAATAAAAATAGCCACGGGGGCAAATGCTTTCAAAGCATTTGGTAGTTCGCTAAATGTATTGGCTTTGTCGGCCTGGGCAAAATCTTCATCTCCTACAAAATCCCTGTCAAAACCAACCAGGTGCGGCAGTTGCTTTAGTATCAGGATAAGGCCAATAGCTGCCAGCATCCCTTTAATAACCGAGTTGGGGATATAATCGCCAATAATTCCCGCTTTCAGGAAGCCCAATGTTAACTGCAAAACACCCGCTATTACCACAGCTAATAAAAAAGCATCATAGACGTGCAATTTGCCAATGGCAACAGCCACAATAGCAGTAAGGCCCGCAGCAGGCCCACTAACACTTAGTTGGGAACCACTTAATGTACCCACAACAACGCCCCCAACAATGCCAGCAATAATGCCTGAAAATAAAGGAGCACCGCTTGCCAAAGCTATGCCAAGGCACAGCGGCAGTGCAACCAATAAAACAACGATAGAGGCAGGCACATCTGCACCTGCATTTTGAAAATATTTTTTCATGTGATGTTAAGAATAAAAGTCGGAAATTATTCACCACATAGGCACATAGTACACATAGGAAAGAAAAAGGGAGGGAACAAAGGCTTTCTGTCTTTTGCCATGGCTTGTGAAAAGATATGCTTTATTCAAGTTGAATTACCAATTTTATCAAGAGGCATCGTTTGGCAATGCCTTATGAATTAATGTATAGACATAAATAAACAACTATGTTTTCTTTCTTTTATACTCGCTTTGAGCTATGTGTCCTATGTGGCTATGTGGTGGATAGAAAAATTAGGTTTAAAATAGTTTTTTTGCAATTAGGCAAAAAAAGAATCTACAAGGCATCAAATATTGCTCCTTGCCTATTGCCTTTTTGCCTAAAATCTTAACAGTTTGGTGGTGGTGTATGCACATCGGCAGCATGGTTCAGGGGATAATAAACACCATGCTCTTTATACGCAAGTTCAGTTGATTGGATTGGCTGGGAAATTGCAGTATGGATAACAACAAATTCAAATTCTGTAGTGCTGCCCATTTTTTTAACCATATCGGTATCGCAGTCATCATCATCGCTGTCGTTCAGCACTTCACAACAGGTTTGTTTGCCCAATAGCAAGTTCCTAATCTCCTTTACAGGGAATACCTGAATGGATAAAAGGAAAATAAAAAGCATATTTATAAACAACCTGCCCATAATGATACAAATGTAGGCTGTCGCCCAAAAAAAATATTGTTCAATTTGGTAAAATATTCACAGAATTAAAAATTATGGTAAGAATTTTGTTTAACTTTGCCATGTTCACTCTTAAACAAGATATTATGTCAGCAGCCGAGTTCAACCAGATATTGTTAAACAACACAGAATTTTTAAAGCCCTTTGCCATCACATTGACAAGGGACAATGAGCAAGCGAAAGACCTTTTCCAAGAAACGTTGTACAGAGCCTTGGCAAATAGGGAAAAATATAATACTGGCACGAACATAAAAGCCTGGCTGTACACCATTATGCGGAATATTTTCATCAATAATTACCGCAGGAAGGCAAAACAGAATACTATTTTTGACAGTACACCCAATGAATTTTTATTAAATCTAAACCAAGGCTTTATAGCAAACGAGGCGATAGCCGCCATTAACATAAAAGAGGCAAACGCAGCGATACACGAATTGCCTAGTATTTTTAAGAACCCATTCCTGCTTTACTTTGATGGTTTCAAGTACCACGAGATTGCAGGGATGCTTGGCGAGCCACTCGGTACCATAAAAAGCCGTATACACTTTGCCCGTAAATTGCTGAAAGCACAACTAGAAAGACACTGATTTAATTAGGAATTATAAATTAGGAATATAGAGCGATGGTTTTTTCTAATGCCTTATTACATACATCACTTAATTTTGATATTTTATAGTGGCATAGAGTTTTCATTATTTTCTTTGCGCTGCTTAGAGCCTTTATGGCTATCAAATTTTTTAAATGATAAAACAAAAAGTTGTTGTTATAGGGGCTGGGTTTGCGGGTATATCAGTGGCAAGCTTCTTAGCAAAAGCAGGCTACAGCGTAACGGTTTTGGAAAAGCATCCTTTGCCGGGCGGCAGGGCAAGAAAATTGGAAGCAGAAGGCTTTACTTTTGACATGGGGCCAAGCTGGTATTGGATGCCCGATGTTTTTGAAAGGTATTTCCAGAAATTTGGCAAAAATGTTAGTGATTATTATAGCCTTACCCGGTTAGACCCATCCTACCGAGTATTCTGGAAAGATAGACCAATGGACATCCCTGCTGATTATACAGAACTAGAAAAGTTGTTTAACGAATTGGAGCCAGGCAGTTCCAAAAAACTAGAAACCTTTATTGCCGAAGCTGCTTATAAATACCAAGTAGGCATCAACAAATTGGTACACAAACCAGGCCGTTCCTTATCCGAGTTCTTGGATTGGAATTTAATTAGTGGCATTTTCCGGTTAGATGTTTTCAATTCTATTAAAACGCATGTAAACAAGCTGTTTTTAAACGAAAAAATAAGGCAACTACTTTCATTCCCAGTTTTATTTTTAGGGGCATTACCAGAGAATACCCCCGCATTATATAGTTTAATGAACTATGCCGACATAGTGGGCGGCACTTGGTACCCCAAAGGCGGCATGTACCAGATAGTAGAGGGCATGTACCAACTAGCTTTAGAATTGGGGGTTCAATTTAGGTTCAATGAAAATGTTACAAGTATTGAAATTGAAAATGGAAAAGCTATTGGCGTAAAATCGGACGAAGGCAAAACAGCCAATACGCATTTTATAGAAGCAGATATTGTGGTTGGTGCTGCAGACTACCATCATATAGAAACAAAGCTATTGCCCAAAAAGTACAGAAGCTATACCAGCAAGTACTGGGAAAGCAGGGTAATGGCCCCTAGTTGTTTGCTATACTATGTGGGTTTGAATAAAAAATTAAAAAACATTACCCACCACTCCTTGTTTTTTGACACGTCCTTCGATACACATGGAAAAGAAATTTACACTGATAAGCAATGGCCTAGTGATCCAATGTTTTACATGAGTATTACTTCTGCAACGGATGACACAGTTGCCCCAGAAGGTTGCGAAAACCTGTTCCTGCTAATCCCTGTTGCTACTGGCTTGGAAGGAGATGACGAGGTCCTTAGGGAAAAGTATTTTAACATGATTATGGACAGGCTGGAAATGCATTTGCAACAAAAAATAAAAACAAATGTTATATATAAAAAATCTTTTGCCTTAAGTGATTTTGTGGAAGATTACAATGCTTTTAAAGGCAATGCTTATGGGCTAGCCAATACATTGTTGCAAACGGCTATACTAAAACCCTCGTGCAAAAGCAAGAAAGTAAGCAATTTGTTTTACACAGGGCAGTTGACCGTCCCTGGACCAGGGGTGCCTCCTAGCTTGATAAGCGGGGAGGTGGTAGCAAAAGAAGTCGTAAGTCATAAGTGGTCAGTCGTCCTTCAGGGCGTATTGCATACGCCCTGAAGGAGAGAGAGAAAGTTCATAATAATATAAAGAAACTTGGTTTCGAAATTTATTCCATTTCAAGCGTTTTAATCATTAGAATCATTCAAATCATTTAATCATAGGTATAAAATAATCAGGCGCTATGACCAACATGCAACTCTTTCATGATGTTTGCCAAGATTGCAGCAAGAATACCACGAAGAAATACAGTACCAGCTTTTCTTCTGCTATTCATTTGCTAGGCAAGCCGTTGCGCCAGCCGATTTATAATATTTATGGCTTTGTTCGCTTTGCAGATGAAATTGTTGACACATTCCATGCGTTTGACAAGCAAGCCCTGCTTGACGAATTTAAACAAGCTACATATGAAGCCATTGACAGGGGCATAAGCCTGAACCCTATTTTGCATGGCTTCCAGCTAACAGTAAACCATTATAATATAGACAAAAAGCTGATTGATGCTTTTTTGCACAGCATGGAACTGGATCTAAACAGGAACAAATACGACAAAGGTGGGTATGAGGAATATATTTATGGCAGTGCCGAAGTGGTAGGTCTGATGTGCCTGTATGTGTTTTGCAATGGCGACAACCAACTTTACCAGCAACTGCAACCCGGGGCAAGGAGCCTAGGGGCTGCATTTCAAAAAATAAACTTCCTGCGAGACCTAAAGGCCGATTATGAAGGCCTGAAAAGGGTATATTTCCCAGAGTGCGATTTTGACAATTTTAGCTATGCAGACAAGCAGTGCATAGAAGCAGACATACAACAAGATTTTAACAATGCCTATGCCGCCATCCTGCAATTGCCCATGCAGGCAAGGTTTGGGGTATATGTTGCCTACAAATATTACCTATCTCTTTTCAAAAAAATAAAACGCCTGCAGCCCCAAAAAATAATGGAAGAGCGCATTCGCATACCAGACTACAGCAAACTTTTTATTGTTGCAAAGGCAGGCGTAAGGCGGCAGTTGAATTTGTTGTAAGTGGTTAAATCTTTGCCTCCTCGTCTATTCCGCATTTGCCTCCACTATACCACCCATTCCACTTCCCCAAATTCAAAAAAGTCGTAAGAGCAGCCGCTTACCAGCAACTGCCCATATTCATTCACACCTTTTATGGTGCAGCTAAAAACGGCCGAGTCTTTTTTTAGCAGTATCTGTTCATTTGCTTTGTACAAATATTGGTTATACGCAGCCAATTGTTTTGGGGCACCCCAGCTTAGTAGTTCTTGAAAACTTGCTTCTAAAAAAGTACACAATTGCTTTGCAAGGGCTACTGCATCTAGTAGCTTTCCTGTTATTTGGCGTAGTGAAACCGGGTTTTTTAATCCATCAGGGAAAACAGTTTGGTTAATGTTTATGCCAATGCCTACAACAGCCCAATGCCATTCTTGCCCCCTGATAATGTTCTCTATCAATATCCCGCCTGCCTTTCTGTCACGCCAGTAAATATCGTTTGGCCATTTTATGGCAGCATCGCCACCTGTATTAGATGCAAAAAAATTTCTGCACGCAAGGGCTATGCAAACACTGAAAGAAAACTGCTGCTGCATTGATAATAAGCGTGTATCCACAACACAAGAAATAATAATATTACTACCAGCCTCGGCCACCCATTGCCTGCCCCTTTGCCCCCTGCCTGCAGTTTGTGCATGGGCAAAGAATGCAGTGCCGTGTGCAGCCAAATTTGCCTGTATCTTGTCAATGGCATAACTATTGGTACTTGCTACTTCATCCAGCTCAATAAAAAAGCTGCCAATTTCAGGAAATACAAAATTTGAATCTTTATTAGCAGTTGTAAGAGGCAAAGAAGTATTATTTTTGGAACCGAAGGTAAATAGAATATTGTACTAAGTGAAAACATTGGTATAATTATGTTTATGCACCCGTGCAGCTTGCTTATCTTTGCTTGGTAAAACATTTATATGTTGCAAACAAAATGCACGCATGGAGAGCAAACCTATTTATGTTTAAGTTATAGTATATTTTTTTAAATTAAAAACACCATTTTTGTTGGAACAACTTTCTGTTTTAGGCACCCGCACCAAAGGCTTAACGAGGCTTACTAAAAGCTCAAAAATTTTTAAGGCCATCATCAATGCCATTGAAGAAAAAAAAGGCGAGCAGATTGTAAGCCTAGACCTCAGGAAAATACCGGAAGCTGTGGCAGATTTTTTCATTATTTGCCAGGCACCATCTACCACGCAGGTAAAAGCAATTGCAGATTTTATTGAATTCCAAGTAAAAGAAGTATCTGGCGAAGACCCCTACAAGCACGAAGGCAAAACCACCGGGCAATGGGTATTGGTAGATTATGTAAACATAGTAGTGCATGTAATGCACCCAGAAGCAAGGAGATTTTATAGTTTGGAAGACATGTGGAGCGACGCAGTTTTGCAAAAACACGAATAAGAAAAATTTTTAACAAGCCGTATTTGAACTTTTAGAGAGTACAGGCATTATTTTCATTTTGACGCAAGTAATTCATTATGGCACAAGAAGATAAACAATTACCTAAAATACCATTCACCAACTCTGGTGACGACAAGCCGTCCCGCAAAACACCTAAGTTTAATATTTACTGGGTGTATGGACTCATTTTCGCTGGGTTGGTAGCATCATCTATCTACAACAAAAGTTCCCCCGATTTAACAGAAATAAGCGAGCAGGATTTTGAAAATGAAATGCTTGCCAAGGGCGACATAGCTAAGATAGAACTGATTAGCAATAAGAATGAAGTGCATGTTTACATAAAAAGCGATAGCCTCGGAAAAGATTTTTATGTAAAAAAATTCAAGGAAAAGATGGATGCCACGAAAATAAAAGGGGCCCCACTTTTCATGTTCAGGATTATTAAATGGGAAGTTTTTTATGCCGATTATGATAAATTCTACAAAAGCCACCCTGCGGTGGCAGCTGTTCCGCAAAGTGTAAGGGACGAGCCAGACTTTTTTGGCCCAGCTTCCAGCTTGATTGTGTATGTACTGGTATTTGCGGGCATTTGGCTGATATTGATGCGCAAAATGGGCGGTGGTGGCCCAGGCGGCGGTGGCCCAGGCGGTATTTTCAATATTGGCAAATCGAAAGCTACTTTGTTTGATAAGGGAGCAAAAGTAAACATCAACTTTGGAGATGTGGCTGGCTTGGATGAAGCCAAAGTAGAGGTGATGGAAATAGTAGATTTCCTGAAAAACCCTAAAAAATATACGGCGTTAGGTGGCAAAATACCAAAGGGTGCTTTGTTAATTGGCCCCCCTGGTACTGGTAAAACCTTATTGGCAAAAGCTATGGCTGGCGAGGCACAAGTGCCTTTCTTTAGCTTGAGCGGCAGCGACTTTGTAGAAATGTTCGTAGGCGTGGGCGCAAGCCGCGTAAGGGACTTGTTTAAGCAAGCCCGTGAAAAAGCCCCATGTATCATATTCATTGATGAAATTGATGCTATTGGCCGTGCAAGGGGCAAAAACGTAATGATGAGCAATGACGAAAGGGAAAATACCTTGAACCAATTGCTGGTAGAAATGGACGGTTTTGGTGGTGATACGGGTATTATTATACTTGCTGCTACCAATAGGCCTGATGTACTAGATAGTGCTTTGCTAAGGCCGGGTCGGTTCGACAGGCAGATTAGCATAGATAAGCCAGACGTAAAGGGGCGTGAAGCCATCTTTAAAGTACACTTAGTACCCATAAAGGTAAGCGAAAAGCTAGACGTGCATAAACTGGCCGAGCAAACACCTGGTTTTGCTGGAGCAGATATAGCCAATGTATGCAACGAAGCCGCTTTGATAGCCGCAAGGAAAGACAAGGCAGCCGTGGAAATGATTGATTTTCAAGATGCAATTGACAGGGTTATTGGCGGCTTGGAAAAGAAAAACAAAATAATTGCCCCGCATGAGAAAGAAATAATTGCCTACCACGAGGCTGGTCATGCAGTTTGTGGCTGGTTCCTGGAACATGCTTACCCATTATTGAAAGTAACCATTGTGCCCCGTGGAACTGCTGCTTTGGGATATGCGCAATACACCCCAACAGAACAATACCTGTACAATGTGGACCAACTAATGGACCAGATTTGTATGACATTAGGCGGAAGAGCCAGCGAAGAAATTTTCTTTGGCAAAATATCTACTGGTGCCAGCAACGACTTGCAGCAGATTACCCGCATGGCTTATGGCATGGTTACAGCGTATGGCATGAGCGATAAAATTGGCAACGTTAGTTTCTACGACCCTACGCAGGAAAATACCTTCACCAAGCCATTTAGCGAAGGCACTGGCAAAATAATAGACGAGGAAGTAAAAGCCATTATTGACAGGGCTTATACACTTACTTTGGAATTATTGACAAAAAGGAAAAGCGAAGTAGAAACCCTTGCAAAAGAATTATTATCGAAAGAGGTATTGCACAAAAGCGATGTGGAGCTATTGATTGGCAAGCGCCCTTTTGAAGCAAAAAAATTGCTGGAATCGGAACCGGAAGTGGTAATAGCCCCACCTGAAACAACGATTGTAACAGTAGTTGGAGCATAGGTTTTTGTTTTGAGTTTTTTGTTTTAAGTTCTGTGTTATGGCAATGTGCTTAAAACAACTCAAAACTTAAAACACAAAACTTAAAACAAACAATGGATAACTCAAGAGAAATAATATTAAACAAAATAAAGCAGGCACTGACTAGTTCAGTGCCTGCCCCATTCGATGGGGGCAAGGCCGATGGCGATGTTTTTAAGCCCTTGGCAGAAGATTTGGAAATTGTGTTTGCCGAAAACTTTACTAAGTTACAAGGCAGGTTTTCTTTTTGTGCAGATATAGAAGAATTAGTGGCCAACTTAAATGCACTGGCCAATGCCCGGCAATGGAAAAATATCTATTGCGTGGAAGATAGCCTGATGAAGCAACTGGCCAGCAATGGCTATGCTAATTTTACATCAACAGACTTAAAAGCCTGTGATGCTTCCATTACTAGCTGCGAAAACCTTGTTGCGAGGACTGGCAGCATTATCATGAGTGCTGCAGAACAAGGCAGAACAACGAGCGTGTATGCACCCGTGCATATCTGCGTTGCTTTTACCAGCCAGTTGGTATATGATATAAAAGATGGCTTGCAGCATATAAAAGCGAAGTATGGCAGCAATCTTCCCTCACTAATTACCTTGGCATCTGGCCCCAGCCGCACGGCCGATATTGAGAAAACATTGGTAGTAGGCGTACATGGCCCAAAAGAAGTTTTTTGTTTTTTAGTGGACTCGTGATTATTTGCCACCAAGGCACGAAGACTCAAAGCGATACAAAGGAAATAAAAGAAAAAAGATAGGAAGAAAAAAGAAAAATAAGAAGTGGCTTGGGTGCATAAAACTTTTTCGCTTTGTCCTGATACCCCCCAATCTATAAAAACTTTATCTTTGTGCTAGAAATGCATTTTATACAAACTATTTACAAAACTATTGTCTTGGTATCCCAATCGTAGCTCTTTTTTTACTAATATTAAGATAGTTGTAGTCCAAAAATTTGGTCTTGTATTTATGTCTATAAAATATGCACAAATCAAGCACAAAATATGCATAAAATAAGCACAGATCACTCAAAAAATAAGCACTTAATAAGCACGAATTACGCACAAAAATTTGATGTAGTTGTTGATAATCAATGACTTATAAGGGTGGTGGCGATTTTTGAAAAAAAAAACAGAATAAAAATCCCACAAAAATGGCAAAACTGAAACTATTTTAATATAACACTAGGAAATATTGATATTATTAAAAATATGCAAATATTGTTGCCCTATTCCTGTTATCTTTTCTTTTGGGTAACTTGTTCCGGTCTTTCGGGAGGTAAGGTTGGGCTAGGTTGATTTTTAATTAAAAAAACGAAAGACTTTTATGCACCCAATGGCTTTGAGTAATGTAAGAACCTTTTAAATTTCCTTTTCTTTGTGCTTCTTCGTGTTTTTGTGCCTTTGTGGCAAAGAAAAACAACAACTATGGAAATAACCCCTTCTAAAAAAATATACTTCCTCTCCGATTTTCATCTGGGTGCGCCCAACCATGAAAAAAGCCTAGTTCGTGAAAAGAAATTAGTACTGTTTTTAGATGCTATCAAGCATGATGCATTCCAGATTTTTATTGTAGGCGATATGTTCGATTTTTGGTACGAGTACAAAACAGTAGTGCCTAAAGGATACACAAGGATATTAGGAAAGCTAGCAGAACTTACAGACAGTGGCATACCTATCCATTTTTTTGTAGGCAACCACGATATGTGGATGAGCGGCTATTTTGAACAAGAACTAAACATACCTGTTTACCACCACCCTAAAACATTCGAGTTTAACAATAAGCAATTCTATATCGGCCATGGCGATGGCCTAGGCCCTGGCGACAATGGCTACAAATTCATTAAAAAAATATTCCGAAACCCTGTTTGCCATTGGCTGTTTGGGCAGTTGCACCCAAGCCTAGGCATGGGGTTGGCCAACTACCTAAGCAGGCGTAGCAAAGAAAAAACAGGCAATGCAGACCAATATTTTTTAGGGGAGGACAAAGAATGGCTTATCCTTTTCTGCAAGGAAATATTGCAGCACCAACATTTCGATTACTTTATTTTTGGCCATAGGCATCTGCCGCTCGATTTCAAACTAAGCGATACCAGCCGATATATAAACCTAGGCGACTGGATCCGTACCTGTACTTATGCTACCTTTGATGGGCAGGACATGCAACTACACACATGGGCAGGATAGTATTATTTTTTATTGTATCAATTTTTTTCAATTGCCAGCCACTACAAGCAGCAACGGATACTACTTTGCAGTTGCAACTGACCCAAAGTTTAAAAGGCAGCTACACAGACTTTGCAGTGGATAATTTAGGCAATATCTTCTTGGTTACACAAGCCAACCAGATAAAAAAACTAAACAGCTACTTGGATAGCATCGCTATTTTTAACGACAGCAAACTGTATGGCGATATATTTTCCATAGATGTAAGCAACCCACTGCGGGTGCTAGTATATTACAAAGACTATACTACCATCCTAATGCTGGACAAGCAACTAAACAACAGGAATACTATTGACTTGCGGCAGCAAAATATTTTTCAGGCAAGGGCCATTGCACAGAGCTACGACAACAATATTTGGGTATTTGACGAGATTGACAACAAGCTAAAAAAAATAGACGAGTCGGGCAATGTGCTTTTAGAAACACCAGATTTCAGGCTGCTGTTTGATGGCGGGTACACACCAAAAAACATTATTGACATCAATGGGTTGCTATACCTGTACCAGCCCAAAGCAGGATGGAAAATTTTTGACTACTATGGCGGCTTTAAAATTGATTACCCCATACTAAACTGGCAGGATGTGCAGGTAACCGATGCTTTTTTGCAAGGTCATGACAGCACCATGTTTTATGCTAGCAAACCTAAAACCCTGCAATTCTCCTCTGCTAAAACCAATATCAACATTTCAAGGGCTAAAAAAATAGTGCAAAAGCAAAATATTTGCTATTTACTTACCAAGGATGGTTTAGAAATATACAAGGTGCTTTAATTTGCACCCATGTTCAACTTTTTGCACCAAACATTTTATAACAACACGGTATATAGCTATCTGTCTGTGTTTTTCACCATAGTGCTAGCATTTTGCTTAAAAAAGCTGTTTTCTAAATACTTTGCTACTATACTTTTTAAATTGGTTGCTCGAACTGGGAAGCGGCTTGACAAACAAGCTTTTCTAAGCCTTATCGTGCAGCCATTAGAAAACTTTTTGTTGCTTTTTATTTCTTTCGTGGCATTAGACAAATTAAACTACCCTGCCGAGCTGAATTTCAAAATATACAGGGTTACATTTTTTCAGGTTATAGATGCCGCATCTAGTGCTACTTTAATCATCACGTTTACATGGCTTTGCTTGCGGGTGATAGACTTTGTGGCAACTGTGCTGGAACAAGTAGCCATAAGGGCGAATGACAAGGCAGAAAGCCAGCTAATTGTGTTTTTTAAAGACTTCTTCAAAATGATACTAGTTATCATGGGCTTTCTGCTTATCCTCCATTTTTCTTTCAATAAAGACGTGGGCAACCTTGTTACGGGTCTAAGCCTTGTTGGGGCTGCATTGGCGTTGGCCACAAGAGAAAGCCTTGAAAACCTAATAGCTTCTTTTATCATTTTTTTTGACCGCCCTTTTACCGTCGGCGACAGTGTGAAAGTAAACAACCTTACAGGGTCAATAGAAAAAATAGGCTTGCGCAGCACTAGGATAAGAACAGAAGAAAAAACCTATATATCTGTACCCAACAAGCAAATGGTTGACAGCATTGTGGACAACCTTAGCCGCCGCACACAGCGGAAAGTAGTGATCACTTTAGAACTAAGCCTGTCTGCAAAGCCTGAACAACTACAAGAGCTAACCCCAGCCATCAAGCAATTGTTGCAACTTACAGAAATAGTGAGTGCTTCCGCATTTTTAAAAGATACAGGCAAGAACGCCCATATAGTAGAAATAGAATATTATACAGTAATAACCCAAACTGCCGCTGATTTTAACCTGCTTAGGGAAAAAATAAACCTTGCTGTGATTGGGCTGTTGGATGAAAGGGCAATTTCTTTAGCTGCTGCAAGTAGTGATATTGTGATAACGAATGTATCGCCACAAAGTCAGTAAGGTTGAAGGAGAATTAGGAATTATAAATTAGGAATTATCAAAGTTATTTCCTAGCGGTTGATGGACACTAACAGCTAGAAAAGGAACAATGTATGTGTCGCACCTAAGGCCGTTTATCTGACCACAATCTAAAATCATCCCAATATATCTGCAAAGTCTTGTTCTGTGCTTTAATAAAACCAACAACATCTTTGGAAGTGTATAGTTTCATAGGGTTGTAGCTGGTAAGGCCATTGGGAGAAAGGTCATTGGTGGCATGTGTAAAATTATGTACATCAAAAACATTTTGAGGCTCACCACCATCTGGGGTAATGCGCATCCAAAACCTGCCATTTTCTTTGTTGCCTTCCTTAAAATAATAGTCCATCGTAAACCATTTTCCAATGGGTACTTTTATGGCAACATTATCTGCGTTCCATACTTCCTTTTGGCCGGCATTTTCTGCATTCAAAATAAAATTAAGTTCGTTGCTTTCTGCAGTTGGCTTTCCCACGCCTAGCGTTACCCTAAAACCATGTTCTTCACCTTTCACCCACCATTCATTGTTCCAAAACTCGGATATGGTACACCAAGGGATCCTATGTGGGTAGGTTTTTAAGGCGTTAAAATCCTCCGTTAAAAATACCCTTACAGACTGGTAAAATTCTTTATAACCAGTTTTGATGCCATAAATATTGGTTTGAACCCTTGCTTTTATTTGCCCTTCCGATGCTGGCCAAGCATCATTTAGCCAAAAGTGGAGTGCATTGTTTTTGGGGTTTGTTGGGTCTACTTCTACTTTTGCATACCTTTTGGAGGCATCGCCGCCAGTATATTGCACACCCATGTACCCATCATTTAAAACACCTACCCAGTCTTTGTCCCAATTTCTTTTTTGTTTTAGGCCGCTGTCTATGCCTGCAATATGCTCGTACAATGCCCCATGGTCGTCTGTGCCAGAATCTGCCACCACTTTGGTGCTGCCCTCAAAACCTGATTGGAAAATAAGTATGGGTTTAGAAGGTTTGTCCTGTGCCGTACAGATAGTGAAGGGAAGCGTAAAAGTTGCCATTAGGCAGATATTTCTTAATTTGATGAGCATTGAGAAACTATTTATTAATAGGAAATGTAATTTATTCAGGGTTTTATCTCTTCCAAATCTTAAAATCGTCCCAATAAACCTGAAATATGCCACCCATGTCATTCATTTGGTTGATTAAGTTATTAGACGTGTATAATTTTATAGGATTAAATTCTGACAAGCCATCTGGGTTGGGGTCGTCGGGGTGGCAGGTAGGCACATTCAAATCGTAAACCACGGTTCTGGGGCCACCTTCAGGGGTTACTGCAAAGTAAAAACGCCCATCGCCTTTATTGCCTTCCTTAATGTAATATTCAATGGTCATCCATTTGCCGATAGGCACTATAAAGGCTTTGTTTTCCTTTTCCCAAACAGTGGTATATTTACCATTGAATGTTTGCCCATTTGTTTTAAAATAAAAAGGGGAACCTGCAGTAGGTTTTACTTTGTGCAAAGTGATGCCAAAACGAAAATCGTATTTTGGGGTAACCCAAGCTGCATTGTTCCAAAATTCAAACAGGGTTATCCAATCGCCCTGACCAGGATAAACAGAATTAACCAATTTATTGAAATCAGTAGGTATAAATAGTCTTATTGACTCATACACTTCCTTCAACCCATTATTGCCATACAAATCGGCCTGTACCCTTCCTTTCTTATCGAATAGAACCTCATTAATGGTATATTGGGAAGCAGGAGGTAAATCAATGTGAGGTTCCAAAATTTTGTAATTTAATACCTTATTGGATGGGTTTACAGGGTCTGCAACAATACTGCAAAGCCTTTGGGACGAATCCCCTTGTTCATAATAAATCCTAAAAAAGCCAATGTTGGGATGATCCACAAAGTCTGACACCCAATTGTTAGGGGGTGGAACAGAACTATCTACCCCCCTAAATTCTGCTGTTTGCTTACCTGTTGAAACCATATAAGTACCAGCCTCGAATCCGGTATTGAAAATCAGGCTAGAGGGAAAAGTGAAAGACGTTGTAACTGGCTTTGTACTAGCGGCATCATTTTTTTGGGATGAAGCACTGGTAATTAAAAATAAGCAAGCTGCAAGCAAGGAGAAAAATTGTTTCATTGTTTTTTTAATGAGGTTAAAAGCAAGGTTTTAATAAGCGGTTTATCTTTTCCATATTTTAAAATCGTCCCAATACACTTGAAACTTGCCTCCCCTTGCATTCATCTGGTTTACAATATTGTTGGAGCCATATAATTTTATAGGGTTGAATTCTGTAAGCCCATCGGGGTTTGGGTCATCGGGGTGGCAGGTTGCTTCATTCAAATCATACACTACGGTTTTGCTGCCACCATCTGGGGTTACGGCAAAGTAAAAACGCCCAGTACCCTTGTTACCTTCTTTAATATAATAGTCAATGGTCATCCATTTGCCGATAGGGGCAAGAAAAGCGGTGTTTTGCTTTGTCCAAACCGTTTTATAGCCAGTGGCAGTGTCGTATGTTTGCCCTTCTGTCTTAAAATAAAAAGGTGATCCAACAGCAGAAGATACCTTAGAAAGCGTGATGCCAAAACGAAAATCGTAATTGGGCGTTACAAATGACGCATTGTTCCAAAATTCAAACAGGGTTATCCAGTCACCATTACCAGGATAAGGAGAATTAACCAATTTATTAAAGTCGGTAGGTATAAATAGCCTTATTGACTGGTACACTTCTTTTAAGCCAATATTGCCATATAAGTCTGCTTGTATCCTTGCTTTCTTATTAAATAAAATACCGTTTACGGTGTATTGATCTTTTAAAGGCAAATCAATATTTGGAACATTTATTTTGTAGTTCATTACCTTATTGGATGGGTTTACTGGGTCTGCAACAATGCTGCAAAGCCTTTGCGAAGAATCCCCTTGTTCGTAATAAATCCTAAATAAACCAATGCTGGGATTGTTAACAAAGTCAGATACCCAATTGTTAGGGGCAGGGACAGAAGCATCGGTTCCCCTAAACTCAGCTGTTTGGCTACTTGTTGAAACCATATAAGTACCAGCCTCGAATCCCGTATTAAAAATCAGGTTAGATGGAAAGGTTGATGTGGGGGTAGTAACTATTGGCGTTGTGGTGGTTGTGTCATTTTTTTTGCATGAAGTACTATTGATTAATAATAGGCAGATTGCAAGCAAGTAAAGCAATTGTTTCATTCTTTTTTTTTATATCTATGAGACGTTAAAATTGCAAGGGAAGTACCATGTCCCCACTTATTTTCTTTTTCTTGCTATGTTCCCCTTTGTTATGAATAATAAGGTAAATTGTACCTGTCCTTACAACCTATTTAATATTTTGCTGCCTTTTAAATTTGGAGCAATGGGTGCATTTTTAATAATCCCAGTCAATTTTTTATGCCACGCCACATCAGCCCACATGCCCTTGAATTGGGGACCACAAAAGTTGCTGGTGCCTATAGCTACCCATTGCCCGGTAGCTGCTGCAGTGGTTACACCCAATTCACATAGGTCTTTCTCCCATTCCCAATTGAGCATCGGGTAATCTTTATAGTTTACTACGCCCCAGCACTCGGTAGTTATAAGCGGTTTTTTGGTAGCTTGGGTATCTGCTGCAAGCTGTTTAATAGAAGATGTTAAAATATTATTCCAATACTCAGGCTTGCTTTTGTACAATGGTTCTGCTTTTTCAGCCAGGCTTTTTAAATCGCCTGTACTGAAGCCATCCCAATTTATACCTACTGCATTGTTAAATTCTCCATTGTTCAAGCTGGCCATCCAAACATGCTGCTCCACAAAATCTAAGTAGGGCGTAGGGTTCTTTTGTAAAATTTTCTCTTCGTAATAGTCGAATGAAAACGTGAAAGGTATTGCTGGATAGTGCTTGTGCATTATTTCCATCGTTTCTTTCATCCATGTAGTGGATGCTTCTATGCTCCAATTATGGCCGTCCCTCTTTGCTTTGAAAAAAGGGGTCCAAACATTGGCTGGCCATTCATTGCATAGATCTACATAAAGTATGGCATCCAGCAGGTTTTCTTTTTTAATAATATCTAAAACAGCCAACCAATTGTTGGCCATTTTTGAAGGGGTATCTAAGGTGAGCCTTGTATTGTCCACATCTTCCCTGTACCAAGTAGATAGGCCAACTTTAATGTTTCTTTTTTTGCACTTGGCTATAAATTGGGTAAGCGATGGCTGCACTTGCACTTTTATGGTGGCGGGCGCTCCCCAATCGTATATGTCCCAAACGGGCAATAAAGTCCATTCTTTGGTTGCGTCTACAGCTATTAAATGTGGATAGGCATCTATGCGCACAGCATTGTAGCCGCGAAGTACCAATTCGTCCAAAGCTTTGTCCCAATCTTCGTAACTGCCGCCGGGCCAACGCCTTTCCAGCCAGCTAAACTCCCACATGGTAATGGCCAATGGGCGAACGGTTTTGGGCACATTAAAATTTGCTAGCCCTGTTTGGGCAGCCAATACTGCCATGGATGACAGTGAACTGTATTTGATGAAATCTTTTCTGTTCATGATGTTTTTATTAATCGTTTTTTATGGCATGTAAAACTTCTGGCCTTAAATAAGGATGGTTCATATCTACAATTGGCTTGTGGGCATAGGGATCTGTTCCTGCCACCAGCACAATATCCCGTAAATCCTCGGTCAGTGGGAATTTGCCATCTTGGTCCCAAGGCAACATGCTCTCTGCGCTCATGTAATGGTTTACCAATGCCGTGCGGAAATCATCCTCGGTTTTGTTTCGCAAGGAACTGTGCAACAGGTATCCGTTGAAGAAAACAACATCTCCTTTTTGGGCTTCTAAAGGGATAACGTTTTCAGATGGGTAGCCACTTACATCAATGGTGTCTTCATCGGCATATTCATTGCTTTCGTTGATTGTTCTTGGCATTATGTAGGCGGGGTTTTGGCTGCCCGGCACCACCCATAGGCAACCATTTTCTACATTGGCATTGTCAATGGCTATCCATACGCCTGTTAAAGATTTGTCCCTAGTAGGTATAAAATACTCATCCTGGTGCCAGCTTTGCCCTGCCTTGCCAGAGCCTTTTACAAATAACATGCTCTGCATACATTTTACATTGGCGCTAATGATGCTGGTAAGCACGTCTAAAACGGCCTTGTGTGCCAAATATTTTTTAATAATAGGCGATATTTTATGGGGGAAATGGATAGCCACATACTTCTTTAAAATAGCATCGTCCGTTTCGCCATCTGCCACGGGTAGCAAGCCTTCTATATTGCCGTAAAAGCCTTTGAATATTTTTGCCGTGTCTTGTTTCAACTCTGCTATTTCTGCTTCGCTAAATAAATTTTTTACCACCAAATAACCATTTGTTGTATAAAAATCAATGTCTTGCTGGGTAATGTTTTGTAGGGCAGTGTTGCCGTTTGAATATTGCATAATCAATTATTTTTTACCAATAAGATTTCGAGTTGTTCCAATGTTTTGCCTTTGGTTTCGGGTACTTTTGTTTGTATGTAAATAAAGTAAAGCACACAGAAAAAAGCAAACAACAATAGGGTACTTGATGTGCCAAAATGTTGGTTGAGGATGGGGAATGAAAAGCTGGCAGCAAAATCGGCAAGCCATAAAACCAAAGTGGCAAACGACATAGCCAAGCCACGTATACGGTTGGGGAAAATTTCAGAAAGGATAACCCAAGTAACAGCACCCAAGCTGGCCGAAAAGCCTGCTATATACAGCATTAAAAATATGAGGACTACATAGTAAGCAAAGAAATTTTGCTGGAAGCAGGCAGCCACTACTACCAGCGAAACAGCCATTACCGCACTACCCGTAAGCAGCAATTTTTTCCGCCCCAATTTATCTACCAGCCAAATGGCTACCAGTGTAAATAAAAACATCACTACACCTATTGCGATGGTTTGCATAGCAGCATCGGCAGTGCTTACGCCTGTGTTTTTGAATATTTCAGGGGCATAGTATAAAATGGCATTGATGCCTGTTATTTGCTGAAAAATAGCAATCACAATACCCATGCCCATTACTTTTCTAAAAGCAGGCAACAACAAATCTGCCCAGCTTTCTTTGGTGTCGTGGCTAAAGGTTTCGATAATAGATTTATACGTAGCATCTGCATATTCCTGTCCCCCTGTTTTTAGCAACACATCCAACCCTTTTGTTGTAAATACTTTATGAATGAGCCACCTAGGTGTTTCAGGCACAAGGAAAAGGGCAAAGAAAAACAGGGCTGCTGGCAATGCTTGAGAGGCAAACATCCAACGCCAGGCATCTTGGCCTAAGCCGGTTAATAAATAATTGATTACATAAGCTAGCAATACGCCTGCCACTATGGCCAATTGGTACAAGGCAACCATGCGGCCCCGATAAACGGCAGGCACGGTTTCGGCAATGTACATAGGCACTACCATCGCTGCTGCACCCACCGCCAGCCCGCCCACAATCCTGAAACTGATAAAAGTGAACAATGATGTAGCCATTGCCACGCCAACGCCAGTGCCAGCAAACAACAAGGCACAGCCAAACAATACCTTTTTCCTGCCAAACCTATCCGCCAGTTTGCCAGCCACCATTGCACCCAAGCCACAGCCTATTAAAATGCTGCTTACTGCCCAGCCAAGCATCAATTCGTCAAGCCCAAAATAGCTTTTGATAAAGGGGATGGTGCCAGATATAATGGCAGTATCAAAACCAAAAAGCAAACCACCCAAAGCGGCCACGGTGCTTATAAGCAGCACATATTTTTTGTTGATGGCCACAGGGGTGTTCAATGGTAATGGTGCGCTATCGTTGCTTGCAAAAGCCATAGTAAATTTTTTGAAAAAGTTTGTTAACTATCTTATCATTTCATCGGCTGCCACAATGATGATACCAGGCACAAAACCCATAAAACGTTCATCTATCTTATTTACTTGTTTTTGCTCGGCAGGCACAGCCCAGCCTGTATAGGCATTATGTACATTCCCTTTTTCATCTACACTTTTAAGTATAAAAGCCCATGCTTTGGCAAAAACTTCATCATACTCATTAGGTATCCATCCTTTGCGTGTACCTTCTTTCAAAGCAGACAATACCATCGAGATGCTGGTAACTTCTTCAGGAGTTGATGGGTCATCTACCAACACATGCAAGCCTCCACTTTTGCTCTGGTACTTTTTAACGCCATCTGCTATAATTTTCATGTTTTCTGCAATAGGCTTAAATTTTGGGTGGCTTGGTGGCAGGTAACGGAGCAGCCCAGCAATGGCCCATAAAAGCCAGCCTTGTGAACGGCACCAATAAGTAGTTGCGTTTTCGCCCTTGAACAAGCCCGTCCTTACAAGTTTTTTTTCTTTGTCAAGAAAATATTTAATGCCCGCCTCTAATTGAAAAATGGCTTGTTTCCAGTAAATAGCGGCCACGTCTTTATCAGTGCATAAGGTTGCTGCAATAGCATTGGTTCGTGTGGCCCAATAAGCAGTATCGGGTATGGCAAAATTCATATAATTATAATCGTCGTGGGCTAACATGCCAAACCTATCCCTCCCGGCGTAATGCAACACCGCATCTGCCACATCAAAACAAACTCTTTTTGCAGTGGCATCTTTATTTATTTTATACAGTTCATGCACAGGGAATGAGACGCCAAGGTTGGCAGAATAAATGACAAATGCTAGAGGCCCGTCCCTTAAAATCCTTGCCTTTGGGCCATCGTATTGTTTAAAATATTCCTCGTCAGTTAGCTTGCCATCATTTTCTATATGATACTTAAACCATTTGTCTGCAAACTCGTAGCCTTGTTTAAAACCCCTGTTTGCAAACCTCAATAAGCCTTCAATTTGAATGGAACCAAACCAATCGGTATTTACATCGCTGAACTTTTGTTTCAGCACATTTTCTACTAAAGCCCTAATATTTGAGGGCAAATTTTTGGGTAACCCATTATCGTTTTCAAAAAAACTTGTCAAATGATTTTCTGCAGCTTTAGATAGTAAGGGTGTTAACATACTGCCAGTACCCAACAGTGCTGCAAGGTTGGTAAATTCTCTTCTTTTCATAATAGCAAATTGCAAATTGTTTATTGTGCATAGGTACTATTCAAAAAAGAAACAGGTGCTTACTTTTTTGCTGAATATGAAAACTATTTTATTAAAATTGACATATTAATTGCATTTATTTGTTCAACCCTGATTTTGCATGTAGCCTCTACTACAAAAAATGCCCCTTAATGCCCATTCCTATTTTATTAAAAAAAACCTTTACCACGCCATCTTTTGAAGTGCCACGACACGAGCATATTACTTTAGGAATACTATCCATGTTTCTCTTTCTTATAATTTGATTATTTGGTACTGCCCGTTACCAACATTAAAATAAAGCAAGTGATTGGTACTTTCAATTAAAATTGGCTGTTGGCTTATATTGTTAGTGCATTGCACTTTCCATTTGCCATTCTGCACATCGGCAACCAACACTTTTAATGGGGTATTGCCAGTTATAGTCAATTCTAAATTTTCATTAACTACCTGCCCATCTTTGCTAAACAAAACCATCCGGTCGCCTAATATTGTACCTGTAAGTTTCGAGGTTTCTATTGCTTTGGCGGGCATTTGCTTATTACTTCTATCGTAGTCCATTACCTGCATTACGTTTAAAAAATAATCTGTTTCGGCAGGTATTTTTGGCGATATTTCTATTCGCCAAACGGCACTGTCCCATGAGTTATTTGTAGCTTCAATTTGTTGCGGGTAATTTTCGCTATTCACAGTAAACTCGTTGCCCAACCCTCCAATTTTAGCAATAGAAAGGTTATTTGGCAAAGGCAGCAAAGTAGTGTTCACCAATTGTCCATTGTAGCCTTTATTGCCACTCTTTGTTTTTAAAATATTTTGCTTAATAGAAGGTTCTTCTACGCAATGTAATAGCCATGTTTTCTTGAAATTTTTATTGGTAGCCTCAACCCTGTCAAACACTATTAATGCAGCAGGGATGTCTTTATTGTGCAAGTTTAAAAACACAAAAGAACGCTGAAAGCTTTTTATTTTTTTGGGATAAGCTTCTGCCAGTTCGCCTTTTAAATATGTATAGTCTGGTTGTAGCGAGTCTGGGCCAAACGAATGTGCCAACACAGCCCCTGTTTTATATCCCAGTGTAAGCAATTCATTCATATTTTCTGGCTCGTGCGCATCGCCTGGATAAGGTTGCCCACCATCATTGGTAATAGCCTTTCCATGCCATGTGAAATGCTCGCTGCTGTCGTACACAAGCATGGTATTGTGGGCAATGGTGCGCTGGCTATAGTTTTTGAAATGCTCGCTGGCATAGCCCCCTTTTTTGCCTTGGTAAATGCCGCTTTGCACTGCCAAAGGCCCTTTATAGTATAGTTGGAAACTGCCTGCATCTAAATGCTGGTGGTTGCTAAAATTGTACTCCTGCACTTTCATGGTAGCCACCACATCGTTTGATGCTATGCCATCCTCCCAGCCCGTCCTGGTAATCATTGCCCCCAATGGCATAGCAAAATATTTGGTTAATGGAAGGCTGGCTTTTGTAGCTTTTGTATCTATTGCCTTGGCATCAAAAAACAGGAAATCAAACAAATAATCTGGGGTTTCACCCAGCTTTCTTTCTTTAAAAGCCTCGTTTAATACAATGGCATTTTTATGATAAGCACCACTATATAGCAATGCGCTTTGCCCCAAACCCCACCATTTGCCAAAGGGTGTAAACTGTTCTGTGTAATCATCCCCATTGCGCATCAATTGTCCATCTGGCCTGCGGCTATAGATAAAATAATAGGGTATGCCCTGCTGCTGCTTGCCATAGAAATTTGGGTAGCCCATCCTGTCGAAAATAAATGTGGTAAACATGTCCCAATAAAACCGGTAAGCCCCGTAGGCACTGCCTTGGTGATGGTAATTGGCAGGATAAAAAAAGTTGCGGGCTGGTACAAATTCTGCCATCATCCTGCCTGCAATTCTGTTGTAAATAATGGGTTTTTCGTTGTAGGTGGCAATGCCAAATGAAAGCATGTCCCTAGCTAATTGCGCCTCTACTGTATGGCTGGTGATGGAGCTTCCTTTTATTTGTGGCCATTCAATTTCCATTTGCGTGGCAAGGGTTTCCATCCTGCCAATAAGGGTTGTTTTTTCTGCCGAGGAAAGCAAAGAGTAGCACCAATCGTATACCAATGAACCCGTTAAAATTGCCCTGCCCATTTCTCGGGTTAAATCGGGCGTTTTCTTGTCAAATTGTAGCGTGGCTAAATAATGAAGCGCCCCACTGGCAGCCGCTTTGCCCTGTTCTTCATTATGGTACAAGGCATACAACAAAGCTTTTGCTTCAATGGCATCCCTTACTTTTATATCGTTGTTTTGGATATTGCCCAATGGCAAATAACCATCTGTAACAAATTTAGATGCCTTTAGCAACTTTTCCCAGCAATCGTTTATTAAAGGACTAGTTGTTTTTTCTTTTAGCAAAGCAATATTTTTTAGGGTAAAGCACAAGCGTGGGTGCTCTGATGGTGGCGATGGAAGAACCAAGTTTTTCCCTTCCCTTTCCGTTAATGGGGGATAGGCAATAGCCACAATGGCATTTGTATCAGTGGCTGCTGTTGTTACTCCTTGTCCATTAGCAATAGTGCAATAACACATAACAAACAATAAAAAATGTAAACGAGCAAGCTGAGATGGCATCCATTGGGGCATGGCAAATTATTTTACAATCACAATAAGCTGCATAGATACTATTGAAAATATAAATAAAAGCTTACTTTTTGCTGACTATGAAAACTATTTTATTAGAATGGATGGATAAGTTGTATTTATTTGTACAAAATTTTTTTGCATGAAGCCATTGGTACAGAAACTCCCTCTTAATGCCCATACCTCTTTTGTTGCAAAAACCTTTACCTCGCCCCATTTTGAAGTGCCATGGCACCAGCACATAGAGTATGAACTAATTTTGTTTACCCAAGGCAATGGCATGAGCTTTATAGGCAATTATGTAGGCGAGTTTAAAACCAATGATATTTTTTTTATTGGCAGCCAAGTGCCGCATACTTTTCAAAAGCAATACGATGGAATGGTGGGCAGTGCCGTGGTGGTGCAGTTTACAGATGATTTTTGGGGAAAGGCCTTTTTGGCATTGCCAGAGAGCAATGAACTTAAAGAACTATTCATGTTGTCAATCAAGGGCATTAGGATAGAAGGCGAAGCAAAGGCACAGCTTGCGGCATTGATTGTGGCACTGGAAACAGCAACAGGTTTTTTACGCATTGGCATTTTGTGCGACTGCCTACAATTGATATTGGATGAAAAAGATAAAATAACACTCTCTACCGGGCAAATGAACTTAGTGAACACCAAGGACAAACAACGACTGGATGATACCATTCAATATACGATCAAGCATTTCCAGCAACCAATTACCTTAGCAGCAATTGCAAAAGTTGCCAATATGAGCGTCACTGCTTTTTGTGCCTATTTTAAAAAAAGCACCAAAAAACAGTATATCTCTTTTTTAAACGAAGTTAGGATTGGCTATGCCTGTACCCAATTGCAGGAAACAGACAAGCCCATTATAGATATTTGCTATGACAGCGGTTTTAACACAGCCGTAAATTTCAACAAGCAATTTTTGAAAATAAAAGGCACAACCCCAAGCCAATTCAGAAGCAATTTTGGGAAACATATCATTTGAGTATAAACACTCAGATATATGATTTACTCATGTTACGATTGATAACATCATTTTTCTTTTTTCTCCTTAAAACTTTATGCCTCTTTGTTTCTTCGTGACTTCGTCTCTGATTAACCAAACTTGCACCTAATTCCCAATTCCTAATTAAATGCCCCATTGTGCAAAAAAGCTTATACCCCAGCTATACATTTCCACACAGTGGGATAAATAAACTTTCCCTTTAAATACTTTTTCAGTTGGTTTGAACGTTCATTATAGGGGATAGATGTGTGCCAGTAAATGAAACCTTGTTTTATCCATCCTAAATTTTGAAAGCTATGAACCATACCAGAGAAATAAATGCGCTTTTTACCTTGATTGACGATCCGGACCAGGAAGTTTATGAAACAGTTTCAGACAGGATTGTTGGTTTTGGCAAAGCCATCATCCCCAATCTGGAAGACCTGTGGGAAAATACCCCAAGCGAGGATGTGCAAGAGCGCATAGAAACCCTGATACACCGCCTGCACTATACCGACCTAGTTGCAGACCTGGCAGAATGGAGGGACAGTGCCTACCACGACCTTTTGTTTGGGGCTTTGTTGGTAGCAAAATACCAGTACCCCGACCTGCAAAGCACGCCTGTATTGCAGGATATTGAAAAAATAAGGCGCAATGTGTGGCTGGAACTGAATACTTTCCTCACGCCCTTAGAACATGCAAATGTGCTAAGCAGCATTATTTACAACTATTACAACCTGAAAGGCAACGAGGTTACTTATAGCCAAAAAGATGATTTTTTCTTGAACAAAGTCTTGGCAAAAAAGAAGGGCAATGCTCTTACAAATGGCATTATTTACCAAGTGATGTGTGGGCTGCTAGACATTAATGCAAAAATTATCAATATACCCCGGCATTTTATCATTGCTTTTTACCATTCCGATTATGAAGTAGCTACTTTTAAAGGCCACCCGCAAAATAAAATCCATTTTTTTGTAGATGCCACTACTGGGCAGGCATATAGCCACGCAGAGGTTGAAAATTACCTCCACAAAATGTCTCTGCCCAATGCGCAGCAATATTACAAGCCCCTTAGCCACAAAAAGATTATACAGGTATTGCTGGAAGAATTGAGCAAGTGCTACAGCCTGCCTTCGGAGGCGGATAGCCAAAGGGAAATATTATCCTTGGTAGCCTTGCTGGATAAGTAGCACGTTTAAATAGTATAACTTCCCGAAAGTTTTGAACTTTCGGGAAGTTAGCAAAAAATCACCTCTATTCCACCACCAGTTTACTATTATAGCTTGCGCCCTTTGTTTGCATTGTTACCGTGTAAGTGCCTGCTGTTAAATGAAGTATAGGCAGGGCATAGCTATTGTAAGTGCCGCCCTTCAATTCCTTGGCCAATACTTTTTGCCCCGAAGCATTATATACGGCTATTGATACCGAAGAAACTGCTTGGTTAAAATGCAGCACGGCATAGTCTTTGGCAGGGTTGGGGTAAATGGATAATGGATAATGGGCAATTGGTAAGTTTACCTCTATTATTTTGCTATAAGCAAAGCTGCCGTCTTTGTCCTGCATTTTCAGGCGGTAAGCCCCTAGTCCCTGAAGGGGTGCGATATCTATAAAAGCATAACTATTATCCCCGCTTCCCTTTGCTCGTACACTGCCTATTGGTGCAAATGCTTTGCCATCGCTGCTGCATTCTATAGCAAAAGATTGAGTATTTACTTCGTTGGCGGTTTGCCATTGCAGGTTTACTGCGTTGTTGCCCACAGTGGCAGCAAACGCAACAAGTTTTAGTGGCGTAGGTATGCCACTGCCATAGTAAGCCCACCATGTGCGACCGCCAGTGCTTTCTGGCAATTGGGTAGCGATAAAAACCCTTCCAGATGCCTTGTCGGCATACACGCAGTTGATGGGCCTGGGGGCAGCCAAGGCACTGGTGCCAAGCTCGCTAAATGTGATGCCGTCCCATTTTGCTACATAATAATGCATATCGCTGTTTAGGAAATCGCCTGCGGCATATACATTGTCATTGGCATCAATAGATAAGCTATAACCATAAAAGGTATAAATGGCAGTTTCGTGGTGAATATCCCCAATCCTTTTCCAGCTGCTGCCGTCCCATTTGGCTATATAACTATTTCCGTTGCTGTTGGTAAAGCCCCCTATTGCATATAAGTTCCCCTTTGAATCGCATTGTATGCTTTGGATAGGATTGTTAGCGGCAAGGGCATTTAGCCCCCCAAGCTCGCTCCATTTGCTGCCGTCCCATTCTGCTACATAATAATTTTGATTACTATTGTAAAATGCACCAGCTGCATACACATTCCCATTGGCATCGCTGCATATAGTTAAAATTGAACCGTTATCCTTGTCAAGGCCGATGTAACCTCCTAGTATGGTTCTGGTACCCAGTATTGCCCACTGCGCCCCGTCCCATTTTGCCACCCCTTGCCTAATAAGGGTATCCTTGAAGTGAAGGCTGTCTTTAAAACCCCCAGCAGCATACATGTTCCCTTTTGCATCCGTGTACATGCATGTGATTGCCCCGTTTGGCACAGTGCAGTTGGTCCCCGCTACCTCTGCCCAATTAGTGCCGTCCCATTTTATTAAAAAATTATAAGTATTAGACTGGGCATTTTTGTAACCAGAGGCATACAAATTGCCTATTGAGTCATTACAAAGGGAATTGATAAAAGTACCCGCTAGTGAATAGCCATTAAAGCTTTTCAACTCTCCCCAGGTGTCACCGTCCCATTTTGATATATAGTTTTGTCTTTTGCTATTGGTAAAAGTGCCTGCTGTATAAACATTGCCCTTTGTATCGCTGCTTATTTTATAAATAGGGGCATTGGCTGTACTGCTGCCTACGCCATCGGCTTCGGCCCAGTTGTTACGATCCCATTTCACTACAATGGAAGAGGAATTATATTTATTAGTTAAATTAATATAGACCCTGCCAAATGAATCGGCAGCTATATTAGAAACAATCTCTCCTCCGAGAGAAATGGAATCCAAGTTCCCTATTTTATCCCATGTGACACCGTTCCACTTGGCTACCCCATTTGCATAATCCAAAACACCTGCTGCATAAACATTACTCTTTACATCTGTGCATATAAAGGGGCTCCCGCCATTGGTTGTATTAAGGCCACTTAACCCATACCATCTTTTGCCATCCCATTTAGATACATAATACTGCCCACTACTGTCGCTAAAGTGCCCAGAGGCATATACTATACCTTTTAAGTCGGTACAGTATGCGCTAACAGTGGCATTCTTAAAAAAGCCGCTGCTTATTACGCCCCAACTGCTGCCATCCCATTTCATTACATAGTTTACCCCATTGCTCCCTAAATAAATATATACGTTGCCCTTTGTATCGCTCCACAGATAATTCAAGCTACTAGCACCAAATAAGTTTGTACCACCAAATTCGCTCCAGCTGCTCCCATCCCATTTTGCTAAGTAATAAGGGTTGCCTGTGCTTTTATTTAAAAAACTACCCATTACATACACATTACCTTTCGTGTCGGCACATATATTTCTGATGCCAAGTGTTGTGTCATTTATACGATGGTCACCAAGTTCGCTCCAAGTAGTGCCATCCCATTTTGCTACGCCTATATTTCCACTGCTTGTGGCTATAAACAGGTTACCAGCAGTATCAAAACAACTAATCGACCCAGTACTAAAACCAAGCCGCTTACTGGAGCTGTCCCCTACCCTGCTCCAATGATTGCTATCCCATTTCCCAATGCCAAAAGATGGGTTATCTTGATTAAAATATCCAAAACCATACACATTTCCTTGGTAGTCGCTCGTTAAGCTCTCCACAAACCCACCATTGGATGCAAGGCTCTTATCTACCGGGCCAATATGATTCCATTGCGCATGTGCAGGGCTTGCAAAACCCGCATAAAACAAAACAAAGGCAGATAACAATAGGTTATGTAATGTGCTAACGTTTTTTGCAAACATGAAAAATGAACTTGGTATTTTAAAAAGGACATTTTTCATGTTAGTGATAATTTAAAAGTATGTATGTGTTTTTTTAATGATTGCTTTTACTTGCTGATAAAACTCGCTTCTAGGTGGTCAAAACTAACGCTTATTAGAGGTAAGTGTTGTTTCCTGCATTTGCAAGGAATTGTGCTTAGTGGTAAATCGAGCAAAAACAAAGCCAAAATTGCTTTTTATGTGGTTGAATAAGTAGTAAGTTCAACTTCCCGAAAGTTTTGAACTTTAAGGAAGTTAGCACTTATATCAAATCGAAAGCCTGTGCAAACTGGCACAGTTCATAGTAATCAGTAGCATTTAATTTTCGCCGGATATTTTTTCGGTGCGTTTCCACTGTGCCAAGGGCTAGGAAGAGTTCTGCGGCTGTTTCTGCTGAGCTTTTGCCCAACGCCATTAGTGTCAATACCAAGCGTTCCCGTTTGCTTAGTTGAGAAAACAGGTGTATATTTTTACGGCGGAAATTGTTTTCTTGTAAAATGCGTTCCACTTTTGTTGTAATTTGCTGCATGGGATCCACCTTAAATACCATATTGATGGTTAGTAGGGGAAGCCCGTCATCATCGCGCATCAATATTTTCATAGTGCCGATGTGCCAAGTCCAATCTTGGCTGCCGTTTATTTTTACCTGTTGGAAAAAGGTAATGTTTTCATCCGTATTACTATCTATCATTTTATGTAGTTTTGGTTCATATTCCTTTGCATCTTCCAGGTTGAAATATTTTTCTGTGTATTCCCACAAGGTATAGTTACGGAACGTTTCTAAGGTAATGCCTAGCTGGGCCAGCCCGCTGGGCGACATATACTCCAAGCTAAAGCCTGGCATGCGGTGTATGATAATAACGCCCGGCAGCAAGTTTGCCACCTCATTTATTTGTTCAATCCTGTCTTTTATTTTTTGTTCAATATCCATTTTGGGTAGTTTTATAAATAGTTCTAAGTTTTGAACTTTCGGAAAGTTGGCATCTAAATCAAATCAAAAGCCCTTGCAAACTGGCTCAGTTCGTAATAATCGCTGGTATCCAATTTCCTCCTAATATTTTTTCGGTGCGTTTCCACGGTGCCAAGGGCAAGGAAGAGTTCTGCGGCTGTTTCCGCCGAGCTTTTTCCCAATGCCATCAGCTTTAGTATGTCGCATTCCCGCTTGCTAAGGCTGGAAAACAGGTGGAAATTCTTCCGCAAAAAATTATTTTCGGTTAATAGTCTAGCAGCTTTGGCCGTCATGTGGTGCATGGCATCTATAGGCAAAGCCAGCGTGATGGTTAACAAGGGCTTACCTGTACCATCGTGTGCCAGTATTTTAGTACTAGACATATACCAGTTAAAATCTTCGTGAATACGAAAACGCACTTGTTGGAAATAAGTGCAAAAATCGTCATCATCATTTCGTTCAAGCAGCCCTAATATTTTAGGGGTTGCTTCATCGGTGTCTTCGCTATTAAAATAACGCCCAAAATATTCGGCAGACGTTATGCTGGTGATTTCTTCTAGGGTTACCCCTAAATGTACCAACCCCCGCTTGCACATCCACGCTACCGACCAGTCCCTCAGGTCGTGGATGATGGAAACGCCCGGTAGCTTATCGGCAACTACATCAATCTCGGCAATACTTCTGGCTATTATGCTTTCAATTCCGGTTTCAGTCATCATAAATCAGTTTGGTGGCTAAATTATATATTTAATTTGAAAAATATTTTAGATTTATTATAAAAATACCCGTAACCGGGTATTTTTTTCAACTTTTTTTGTATGTTATTTGCATGGTAAATATAATTAACATTTAAAACTAAAAAACAACGAATGAGAACAAGACGAAACACCGTTTTTATGGCCATGGCATTGGCTACAACAGGTTTTTTCGCCTGCTCCAAAGACTCTACACCGGGCACATCAGGCCCAAGCGTAAACCAAGCAACTTTTGATGGCAGCACAGTTGATTTCTCGACTGTTACAACTGGCACGTTATCTAGCAAAAACCTAGTTTTTTATGGCGTCAGTGGTGTGCAAGGCACTACCTCGCTTAGCTTAGGATTGGCATCGTTGAAAGCCTTGAAAACAGGCACTTATTCTAGTGCCGACACTACGCTTAGCAGTTTTTATATTTATAGCCGTATCAATGGCAAAAAATACAGCAGCCACTACAGCGACAACAATACCATCACGCTAACTGCCATCGACTCTGCTTCGGCTTCTTTTGCAGGCAGCTATAGTGCTAAATTGTATGCTGACAGCAGCAACGTTGCTAAAACCATTACAGGTACATTTAAAAAATAAAAGGCAGTCGCAATCTAAATTACAAGAAAACCCCGCTTGTAGCGGGGCTTTTTTCTTTATAGAGTAAAGCAAAAAGTCTTACCATTCTTTTGCAGAAAATACAAAAAAGAGGCTGGCAATCTAATGCTAATCCTCTTTTTTATGTATTTAATGAATCATTCGTCAAAATATTTTGCTTGCATCACTTGTAATAATTTTTTTGCAATAAAATAAAATATTGCAATATTTTTATTACAACCTTGCAATAAAAATTTACGAATAAATACAATTATTACAAAAAAATTATTACAACTTGATTAAGGTGCAAGCATTGCTAAAAAATATTGGCACTTGGGAATAGGATAATTCTGACGCATTGCCTTGCCATTAATTAGGTTAGGCCTTTAACTAAAACTGCATTTTCAAAACACTTTAAATTTATTCAAAAAATACCCATAACCGGGTATTTTTTTTAACTTTTTTTTGTATTGTTTTGTAGCGAAAAATATTAAGCACTGAAACAAAGAAATAAAACAGGTTTTAATTTTTTCAAATACTTTTTTAATCAAACCACAAAACTCATTTTATGACCAATTTATTATTGCCCCGCTCGCTAAAATCGGCAGCGTTGGTTGCTATTTTCTATTTTTTGTTAATGTTTGGTTCAACAAAAACCCAAGCACAATGGACCGAACTGGGCGGCACGAATACTTCTACTTTTAATAATAACATTTGGGGGCGTATTACTACCGATGCCAACGGCAATGTGTATGCGGCGGGCTTATTTACCAACGCAAATGGCAAATACTATGTAGCCAAATGGAATGGTAGTGCTTGGAGTGAATTAGGCGGCACGAATGCTTCTACTTTTAATAACCCTATATACAGTATTGTCACCGATGGAAACGGGAATGTATATGCTGGGGGGTTATTTACTAATGCAAATGGCAAATACTATGTAGCCAAATGGAATGGAAGTGCTTGGAGTGAGCTGGGTGGTGCAAATGCTTCTACTTTTAATAGTACTATTTACAGTCTTGCTGCTGATGGCAATAGTAATATATATGCTGGCGGAGATTTTCGCAACGGAAGTAGTAAATCTTATATAGCCAAATGGAACGGTAGCAGTTGGAGTGAACTGGGCGGTACAAATACTTCTACTTTTAATAATATTACTTACAGTATCGCCACTGATGGCAACAGCAATGTTTATGCCGGAGGCAGTTTTCGGAACGGCAGTAGCAAATATTATGTAGCCAAATGGAACGGTAATGCATGGAGTGAACTTGGCGGCACGAATGCCTCTACTTTTAATAATGTTATTTGGAGCATTGCCACCGATGCAAGCGGTAATGTATATGCTGGTGGCGCGTTTACCAACGGGAACCTCAAGAACTATATGGCCAAATGGAATGGAAGCAGTTGGAGTGAAGTAGGTGGCACAAATAATTCTACTTTTAATAGCGGCGTTATTTGGAGTATTGCCACAGATGGTAGTGGTAATATATATATTGGGGGAGATTTGCAGAATGGCAGTAATAAGTATTATGTAGCCAAATGGGACGGAAGTGCCTGGAGTGAATTAGGCGGCACAAACACTTCTAAATTTAATAGTTATATCAAAAACATTGCCACCGATGCCAACGGGAATGTATACGCTGGGGGCGATTTTAAAAATACAAATGGCAAGTATTATATAGCCAAATACGCTGCCCCCACTAGTCCTACAATTGTCTCCTTCACTCCAACGACAGCCGGCACTGGCACAACCGTAACGATAACAGGCGCAAACTTTACAGGTGCAACGACCGTTAGTTTTGGCGGCACTGGAGCCACTTCTTTTACAGTTGTTAATGCCACAACTATTACAGCATTAGTAGGAAGTGGGGCAAGTGGCAGTGTAAGTGTTACTACTGGTGGCGGCACAGCAACCAAAACTGGGTTTACTTATATAGCAGCACCAACTATTACTTCCTTCACCCCAACAATAGCCAGCACAGGAACAACAGTAACCCTAACAGGTACTAATTTTACTGGAGCAACGGCGGTAAGTTTTGGGGGTACGGCAGCTACATCTTTTACAGTTGCTAATGCTACAACTATTACGGCTGTAGTAGGTAGTGGTGCAAGTGGTAGCGTAAGTGTAACTACTGGTGGTGGAACGGCAACCAAAACTGGTTTTAATTTTAGTAATCTTCCTAGTATTAGCTACCTAGGTGGTGCAAAAAACTATATAGTAGGTACAAGTATTACGGCACTTACTCCTACCAATACTGGCGCAGCAGTATTGCCATTGGTTTCAACTTTAGCAGGTAGTGGTACACAAGGTGCTACAGATGCCACAGGCATTGGAGCGAGTTTTAAATATCCTGTTGGCGTAGCTACAGATGCTGCTGGCAATATATATGTGGGTGATAACAACAATAATAAGATACGCAAAGTTAGCCCAGCTGGCGTGGTAAGTACTTTTGCAGGCAGCGGTGCGCAAGGTGCAGTTGATGGAAATGGTATTTTAGCGAGCTTCTTTAACCCTAATGGGGTAGCAGTAGATGCTGTTGGGTATGTTTATGTGGCAGATGGTGGGAGCAATAAAATACGCAAGATAAGCCCAGCTGGCGTAGTAAGTACACTGGCGGGTAGCGGTGCACAGGGTGCTGCCGACGGTAGTGGTAGTACTGCCAGTTTTTATAATCCAGATGGGGTTGCAGTAGATGCGGCAGGCAATGTATATGTAGCAGATTGGGGCAATAATAAGATACGCAAGATAACACCGGCAGGCATAGTAAGTACCTTGGCAGGCAACGGTACGCAGGGTGGTGTGGATGGAAATGGTAGTGTTGCAAGTTTTAGCCATCCTTATAACTTAGCGTTGGATGCTGCTGGCTATGTGTATGTTGCAGATTTTTACAATAATAAAATAAGGAAGGTAAGCCCAGCAGGCGTAGTAACTACTTTGGCGGGCAGTGGCACGCAAGGTGCTGCTGATGGCACAGGTAATGCGGCAACATTTTATAATCCTGCTGGAGTAGTGGTAGATAATGCTGGGAATGTGTACGTTACTGATCAGTTAAATCAAAAAATACGCAAGGTTACAGCAGCAGGTGTAGTAACTACTTTGGCAGGCAATGGTGCACAAGGTGCTACAGATGGTGCAGGGAGCGTGGCAAGTTTCTGGGGTTCTAATGGCATAGCCTTAGATGCAACAGGCAATTTATACATAGGGGATACTTATAATCATAAGATACGGAAAGTGGGTCTTGGCTATTCAATAAGCCCACTACTTCCCGCAGGCTTGGTGTTTGATGGTGCTACTGGCACCATAAGTGGCACGCCAACACTGGCAACTGCTGCTACAACTTATACCATTACAGCCAGTAATGCAAGTGGTAGTGGCACTACTACGGTGAGTATAGCGACTATTGGTGTACCTACCATTACTTCTTTTGCTCCAACAACAGGCAATACAGGCTCTACCATAACTATAAAAGGTACAGCTTTCACAGGGGCATCAGCGGTGAGTTTTGGTAGTGCCGCAGCAAGCAGTTACACCGTGGTAAACGATAGCACCATTACAGCAGTAGTTGGTACAGGTACAAGTGGTAGTGCAAGCGTAACCACTACTGGCGGCACGGCAAGTGTGGCAGGGTTTGTTTACAACAATAGCATCACAATTTGGACTGAACTAGGCGGCACGAATAGTTCTCCCTTCACTGCTTCTATTTTCAATCTCAACACAGATGCAAGCGGCAATATATATACAGTAAATACAGTAAGTTCTACCAACTCAAATAACTATGTAGCCAAATGGGATGGCAGCAGTTGGAGCGAGCTTGGGGGAGCCAATGCCTCTACTTTTAATGGTGGCATTTTCAAAATCGCATTTGATGGCAGCGGCAATCTATATGCAGTGGGCAGTTTTACCAATGCAAATGGCAGGCCTTATGTAGCCAAATGGAACGGTAGCAGCTGGAGTGAACTGGGTGGCACGAACACTTCCACTTTTAATAGTTTTATTAGGAATGTTGCCATCGATGGCAGCGGCAATGTATATGTTGGCGGCCGATTTACAAACGGTAATGGCAAGCGTTATATGGCTAAATGGAACGGTAGTGCCTGGAGCGAAGTTGGCGGCACCAATGCCTCTACTTTTAATAATGATATTGTTACCATTATTACCAATGCTGGCAATGTATATGCTGGTGGCTATTTTACTAATGGCAATGGCAAGGAATATGTTGCTAAATGGGACGGTAGCAGCTGGGGTGAATTAGGCGGTACCAATGCCTCTACTTTTAATAACGGCATTTGGAATATGACCAACGATGGCAGTGGCAATATATATGCTGGTGGCCTATATACCAACTTGAATGGCAAAAACTATGTAGCTAAATGGAACGGTAGTGCATGGAGCGAACTCGGCGGAACGGACGCCTCCACTTTTAATAATTATATTTATAATATCACCCTTGATAATAGCGGGAATATTTATGCCATGGGCTATTTTACCAATACAAACAGCTATAGATACGTAGCCAAATGGAACGGCAGCAACTGGAGCGAACTTGGCGGCGCCAATGCTTCTACTTTTAATAGTGACATTAGGATTATGCTCATTGATGGCAAAGGCAACATACATGTTGCAGGCGGTTTTACAAACGGGAATGGCAAATATTATGTAGCCAAATATGCTAATACCACTAACCCTGTTATCACCTCCTTTACACCAATAACAGCAGGTACAGGCGCAACAGTAACCATAACAGGTATTAATTTTACAGGTGCAAGTGCCGTAAGTTTTGGTGGCACAGCAGCGAGTTCTTATTCGGTTGTAAATGCAACTACTATTACAGCAGTTGTAGGTGCAGGTGCAAGTGGCAGTGTAAGTGTAACTACTAGTGGCGGTACTGCAACTAAAACAGGGTTTAGTTTTTGTACTGCACCAGTTACCAAACCCGTTAGTTTTGTAAGTTGCAGCAGCGTGGTGTATAAAACAAAAACCTATACCACCAGCACAGTAGTAAGGGATACGGCGAAAAGCGTAGGCGGTTGCGACAGTATTTATAATGTTGCCACGATAACCATTTCGCCAATAATAGCGGTGAGCAAACCACTAACTTATGCAAGTTGCAGCAGCGTGGTATACAAAACAAAAACTTATACCACCAGCACAGTAGTAAGAGATACGGTGAAAAGCGTAGGCGGCTGCGACAGTATTTATAACGTTGCTACCATCACCATCACACCAATCACAATGGTTACGAAACCAGTGGCTTATGCAAGTTGCAGCAGCGTGGTATATAAAACAAAAACCTACACCACCAGCACAGTGGTGCGGGATACAGTGAAAAGCGTTGGCAGCTGCGATAGTATTTACAATGTGGCAACGATAACCATCACGCCAATAATAACAGTGAGCAAACCAGTGGCTTATGCAAGTTGTAGCAGCGTGGTTTATAAAACAAAAACTTATACTACCAGCACAGTAGTAAGGGATACGGTGAAAAGCGTAGGCGGCTGCGACAGTATTTATAATGTTGCCACTATCACCATTACTCCAATAGTAGCGGTAAGCAAACCAGTTACTTACACAAGTTGCAGCAGCGTAGTGTACAAAACAAAAACATATACTACAAGCACTGTAGTGCGAGATACGGTGAAAAGCGTGGGCGGCTGCGACAGTATTTATAACGTTGCTACCATCACCATCACCATCACACCAATCACAATGGTTACGAAACCAGTGGCTTATGCAAGTTGCAGCAGCGTGGTGTACAAAACAAAAACCTATACCTCCAGCACGGTGGTGCGGGATACGGTGAAAAGCGTAGGCGGCTGCGACAGTATTTATAACGTTGCTACCATCACCATCACACCAATCACAATGGTTACGAAACCAGTGGCTTATGCAAGTTGCAGCAGCGTGGTGTACAAAACAAAAACCTATACCACCAGCACAGTGGTGCGGGATACGGTGAAAAGCGTAGGCGGTTGCGACAGCGTTTACAATGTGGCAACCATTACCATCACGCCAATAACGCCAACCACCATCAGCACGCCACTATCTAGTTGCAGCAGCTTGGTGTACAATGGCATTACTTATACATCCAGCACCGTAAGGAGAGACACGACCAAAAGCGTTGGCGGTTGCGATAGCATTTATAAGGTAGCCACCATCACCATAAATACAAAACCCAATTTGGGCAATGATACCACGGTGTCTGTTTGTGCAGGTTCTACAAGAAGTGTCAGTACCTTATACAACACAGCAGGATACACAACAGTTACATGGTCGGTTGTCAACCCGGCAGCAGTAGGTGCTGGTAAGGATACTTTGTATGTAACGAACAGTGGTGGTTGCAAGGATACGGCCGTTGTTACGGTAAACAGTGCCGCACTACCTACTATACCAGCCATTACAAAAACAGGTAATACCACATTCTGTTTAAATGATAGCTTGTTGCTAAACAATACAGCTACGGGCAGCTTGCAATGGCTGAGGAACAATAGTGCTATTAAAAATGCCACTGCCGCCAAATATGTAACCAAAGTGTCTGGTACTTTCCGCTTAAAAGTTACCAATGCGGCGGGCTGCTCGGCAGTCTCAGCCGACTCTGTTGTGGCCACAATGGTGCAGGTAAACAAGCCGACTATATCGCTGGTAAACGACACTTTGATTTCCTCGTCAGCTATTGGCAACCAGTGGTATGCAAGCAGCGTGGCTATACCAGGGGCAACGGGCATCAACTATGCCCCTTCCGATTTGGACATATATACATTACAGGTTAGCAGTGGTGGTTGCAAATCGCCATTCTCCGATCCGTTTGTTTATTATGCCAATACCTCATCCTTGTTGTATGCCGCTAATATTGCAGACTTTGGTGGCTTACAGGCTAAGTTGTACCCTAACCCATCTTATGGTACCGCCTTCTTGCAACTAAGTGGCGTGAAAACTGCCATCAAAGTAATGGTTACCAATATTTTGGGCAAGGTTGTTTACCGTTGCGATGTAAGCAAAGATGGCAAGATTGCCCTTCCAGCCAGTTCGCTGGCACAAGGGGCTTATTTTGTTTCCATTGCTACAGGCACTACCAATAGGCAACTTAAATGGATAAATGCCAAATAAGGTAAGAAGCAAAGTATTTAGTTTTGTATTTTATAAAAATCAGCACCCCGGAATTCCGGGGTGCTGATTTTTTTTGTAGTTATTTTCCTTTTCAAACTTCCCGAAAGTTCAAAACTTTCGGGAAGTTAAAAGTCAACTAAAAAACAGAGATTTGCATAATGCCTTTGTTTTATCAGCAAGATATTAGTGCCACTACCCGGCTGGCTATCTGGAAAATAGAAGAGCCAGAAGCCTTTTTCTTGGGCTATGTGCCATTGCAAAATGCCATTACCCACCCACACAAACGCTTGCAGCATTTGGCTGGCAGGTATTTGCTGCAATACTTGTTCCCCGATTTTCCGATACATGCCATACAAATTGCAGATACCCGAAAACCATTTTTGCAAGACGAGCAATATCACTTTTCCATTTCTCATTGTGGCGATTATGCCGCTGCTATTGTTAGTTCTTCCGAAAGGATTGGCATTGACATAGAAATAAAACGCCCCACTGTGGCCAAAGTGGCGCATAAGTTTTTGCACGAGGAGGAAATAAATGGTTTGCAAGCATATACCAGCGAACCGCAAGTGCTAGAGGCACTTACCGTGCTTTGGTGCGGCAAGGAAGCAATATACAAATGGTGGGGAAATGGGGAAGTTGACTTTAGGAAAATGATAAGGATAGATGATTTTACCTTTGGCAACAATGGTGTTTTGGCTGGGAGGTTCATTAAAAATGGCAATGTATTTCCGCTCTCATTAAGTTATGAAGCATTTGGGCAGCTTTGCATGGTATGGCTGCAAAGCAAATAGTAGAATTCCTAATTTATACTTCATAATTCTGCTCTGTGCCTTAGTGGCAAAAAAACTTTCTTTGTCTATTGTTGATTTTTATCATTTTTTTTGTTCGCTATTATATATATTTTCGCCATTTATGAAATATTTGTTTACTGTTTTGTTGCTTTTTTCATTTTATTGTCGGTTGCAAGCCCAAAATTTTGTAATGCAGCAACGGAGCAATATGCGTGCTGCCCTTGCCTTTTACGACAAGGAAGACACACTAAAAAAACAATTTGAAAAAGCTGGCCTGCAGTGGCCTGCCAAGCAGATATATATCCGCAGCTTTAAATACGATAGCCAATTGGAAGTATGGGTACGCAATAGTAGCAAAGAGGCATACAAGTTGTTTAAAACCTATAAAGTATGTGCATTAAGCGGTGCATTGGGGCCTAAGCGTGTAGAGGGCGACTACCAAGTACCCGAAGGGTTCTATTACATAAATGAGTTTAAACCCACTAGTAATTATCATTTGGCATTGGGTTTGAACTATCCAAACGCATCAGATGCCATGCTTAGCGATTCTGTAAAGCCAGGCGGCGACATTTATATCCATGGCAGTTGCATTACCGTTGGTTGTATCCCTATTCAGAATGAACAAATTGAAGAAGTGTATATAATGGCTGCTTATGCAAAAAGCTATGGGATGGATTTTATACCCGTGCATATTTTCCCAGTGAGGTATAATGTACCCAAAAGTGTGGATTATTTTTTGAAAGTGAGCAATGAAGACAAAATGTACCAGAAATTTGCCATCAACATAAAAGAAGTATTCGACTATTTTGAGCTTCACAAAAAGCTTCCCATTATATCAATTAATAAAAAAGGGGAATATGTAGTGTTCTAAATGTTTTTTTCTATATTTACTAGCATTTTTAAACTGTATTGTTTTTTCTAAACGTTTACACAGATTATTTAATCTCTTACTTTTTTTTATGGCTGCGCTACCTAAATCGAAATTGTCTGCCTCTAATATTGTGCTGCTTGTTGTTTGCCTAATGGTTATCATAGCCGTTTTGTTACTGAATATTTTCAATACCAAGAACTTAGCACAAATTAGGACTTACATCAACAGCCTTAGCAACGACAATAGCAGCGTGGCTGTGCTTAGGAGTACGAGTACAGAGCTATTGGAAGCAGAAAATGCTTACAGGCTTTACCTCAGCACAAAAGATACATTGTATAGCAACAAGTATTTGAGTCATATTGTAGCTTGCGTAAGTGATTTACGCTCATTGCAAACAGGCAGCGATACTGCCGGGGTCGCTACCATTATTGCTGGCATTGAGCAGAAAATTCAAATTTCTGATGGCATAGACCTTTTAAAACGCATTTCAGATTCCATAAGCGTAAGCAAAATACATCTTGGCAACAATGGTTTTTATATCAACCCTTATTGGTACAGGATGTCTAACAACTCATTGCTAAAAGGGTACGACAGCCTGATGCAGCAAACAGATGCCACCCAAACAAACGGAAGTAGGAAAAAGGCTTTCCTTAAAAAACTGGGCGATATTTTTGCCAATAAAGAAGAAACAGCCCCTGCTGCGGCCACTAATACAACTACCTACACTAGGGAAAACAAATATGACCAGTCGCAACAAGATATAGATGATTTTTATAAAGGCCAGTTCAACGAGTTTTTGCTGAAAACGAAGATGGATGAAAATGAAAAAGCCTTGGCAGAAGTAAATTTAGTAATCCAGTACCAAGTTAGCGACGCATTAAAAAAACTACTGGGCATAGAGCAAGAGTCGGGCAAGCAAAAAGAAGACAAAGTATTGGAAATGGCAAGGGGCGCCAAGGAAACGGTGAAATTTTTGTCATGGGGTTCTTATATTATCATTATATGCGTGGTAATTGTATTGATTTTTAATGTGCGCAAAAGCCTGTTGTACGAAAAGGAAATAATAGAAGCAAGGGAAGCGGCCGAAAAACTGGTAATGACCAAAAGCCGTTTTCTAAGCAACATGAGCCACGAAATAAGGAGCCCGCTTACATCTATTATTGGCTTTACGGAACAGTTGGACAATGTAGAGACTGACCCTGACAAAAAACGTTACCTGAATGCCATCCGTACCTCATCAGATCATTTGCTTACCACGGTGAATGATATATTAGATTTTTCAAAATTAGATGCCGGTAAGTTATCCCTTAGCTCGCAACCATTCAATATTAAAAAGGTGGTGGACGAAGTACTTTATGCTTTCTCCGTTTCTGCAGAAAAGAAAGGCATACAAATGCAATCTGATATTCAATTAGATGATGATTTACTGGTAACGGGCGATGCTTTCAGGCTAAAACAGATATTGTTCAACCTTACTAGCAATGCCATCAAATTTACCGAGCATGGCAAGGTGAAAATTATGGTGAAAAGCCTAAGCAGGACAGAAAGGGATATTGTGGTAAAAATAGATGTGCAAGACTCGGGCGTAGGTATACCAGAAGACCAACTGGAATTTATTTTCCAAGAATTTGCACAGGCTTCTAATACTAAAAGTGGTGGCAGGAGGGCTATCCGTGGCACTGGTCTTGGCTTGGCTATTTGTAAGATGCTGGTAGAGCTACAAGGCGGTAAAATAGGTGTGAAAAGCGAACTGAACATCGGCTCGGTATTTAGCATCACGATGCCCTATTCAACAGAGCCAGTTAAAAGACAAGCACCTGAAATAGAAGAAAGTGCCAACCTTGCCCAAACTTTTGCTGGCAAAAAAGCCTTAGTAGTTGAGGACAATGAAATGAACATTTTGTTGCTTAAACTGCTGCTAAAGAAAATGCAGATTGGATTTGACGTGGCCAAAGATGGAGAGGAAGGAATGAAATTATTTGAAAACAATTACTACGATATTGTGCTTACAGACATTAATATACCTAAACTTACTGGTGACCAATTGGCTGGCCTAATAAGAAAAAGTCATGATACCAGAAAAGCTAGGATACCAATTGTAGCATTAACAGCAAGTATTATTGGCGACAACACAGAGCAATATTTCAGGATGGGCATTAACGAGTTGCTGATAAAACCATTTAAAGAAGCAGATTTTAAAGCAGTATTGCAGCAATACCTGTTTAATAATGTATAAGTATATCTTTTGTTCGGTAATATAATGCTTAGTAAATGGAAACGGATATAAACTATATTGAAAAGAAAGCTTTGCTGGTAGAGGACAATGAAATGAACATCATGCTTTTCTCGTTCCTGCTAAAAAAAATAAAAATAAATTTTGATATAGCCCGTGATGGCGAAGAAGCAATTAGTAAGTTTAATACAACGAACTACGATATTGTACTAACAGATATTCATTTGCCAAAAATAGAAGGTGATGAACTTGCCAAGATAATACGCAAAAGTAGTGACACAGCCAAAGCAAAAACACCCATCATTGCGCTTACTGCCAGCATTCTCACCTCAGAAACGGATGCATATTTGGCTTGCGGTATTAACTATGTTTTGCTAAAGCCTTTTACCGAGGAAAAATTTAAGGCGGTTTTAAAGCAATATTTACAATAATTTCTTAATCTGCGACTAAGGCACGAAGACTCAAAAAGCACAAAGATTTAAGGGAAAAAGCAAAGAAAAGCGTGTAATTTTTTCTATTTTTAGTAGACAGGCACATAAATAGTGGCAGCCATTAATGAACGCTGTAGGCATGACATATATAACGCTAAACAACTTCGCTTGCTCTTAATTCCTAATTTATAATTCCTAAACCTACTTTCATTAATTCATTGTAATTTACTTAAATACTGCTTTTTTTATTTGCACCGTGTGCGCACTAAAATAACCCAATGCGCCATTGTTGATGTTGCTTATAGGGTTTGCAGGCGATGTAGGCTGCCCATTGGTAGGGTCTAGCCCAGCTAATTCTTTAAAATAACTATAAACCGGCTTGTCTAGGCACTGCATTTCTAGTTGAATGGTATCCCCTTTTTGTATATATGCACTATCGTTGAACAATTGGCGGGAAATATAACGACCGTCAGAAAGGCGGTCGTCAAATACATATAGCTGTTTCGATAATTTGCCATTGATAGACTGTACAAACTGGTAGGCATTGTATACACCTGATGGGTCTTGGAAATTGGGCAGGGCATTTGTAACCGAATTGCCAAAGGCAGCGTTTGTCTGGAAAGTTATAGAATCCAACAATACTTGTGCAGGCATTGTAGATGCTGCCGTGTAAGTTTTGCCGTTGGCAATCACGGTTAAATGATAAGTATGCCCGATGTCGCCTTTAGTAGCATTGGAGCTGTACACACCATTGGGCAATTCAGAAAGCATATCTGTAATACCTGTGGAGTCGTCTTTAATGGTTACGGTTGCACCTGTAACGGGTGGGTACACATTGTCTTGGGTAAAATCCACTGATTTTGCAATAGTTACTATGTATGGTCTTGCCTCGTTGGTTATGTTGCCTTCTATTACAATTTGTGGGGCTGCATCTTTTAGGTTTACCGTGATTACTTTTTTGCAAGCACTCGCCGTCATTGCAGTAAGGAAAATAAGAAAAAAATATTTTTTATTAAGTATGCGATTCATAATATGTTGAGTTATAACAGGTTTATATTTTGTCGGGACCTCCCCCCTCCTCTTTTGTTCTTACCCCCTCTCCTTTCGGAGAACTTGTCCCGACCTTTCAGGGGGGCGGTTGAGGTATTTAGAATTTAAAATTGTACGTAACAGAAGGGATGAGCTTGAACAAAGTAGTTTGTACTGCCTGTGTTTTTTGTGGGTTGTCTGGGTCTTCTTGAAAATCTATGCTAAAAGCATTTGCTCGATTATAGGCATTATAGATTGAAAAACTCCAGTTGCTATCGTATTTTTTGGTTTTTTTGCCTTGTAGCGTTGCTGCTAAGTCTAGCCTGTGATAATTGGGCATACGGTAGCCATTCCTTTCTGTATAATAAAAATAAGTATGCCCATTTACATTGTACTTGCCGCTAGGCTGGGTAACTGCATTACCCGTGTAAAAAACAAAAGTGGAGGAGAATGTCCATTTTTTGCTGGCTTGGTAAATAGCTACTACCGATACTTCATGCGTCCTGTCTTGCGTGGCATCATACCATTTGCCGTTGTTGATGCCATCAACCTGCCGTTCTGTTTTAGCCAAGGTGTAGCCTACCCATCCATTAAACTTGCCATATCTTTTCTTGAAAAAAAGCTCTAGCCCATAAGCCCTGCCTTTGCCAAACAGCAATTGCGATTCTACATTTTCATTGGCTCGCAGCTCTGCTCCGTTTTTGTAGTCAATCTGGTTTTGCATCGTTTTATAATAAACCTCCGCAGAAAATTCATACACATTTTTCTTGAAATTCTGGTAATAGCCAAGGGCTACTTGGTCTGCCACTTCGGGTTTTACATTGTTGCTGCTGCCAATCCATAAGTCTGTTGGGCTTGACCCTGTGGCATTTGACAGTAGGTGAAGGTTCTGCACATTGCGATTGTAAGAAAATTTTATCGACTTATCTTCATTCAACTTGTAACTAGTGGCAAAACGTGGTTCTATGTGTAGGTAAGTTTTTACTTCTTGCCCAGATGTGTATTTGCTGCTGTCGATGGTGTTGCCATCGGCATCGTACCTATAAAAAGTACCTGGTCCTAAGGCGCTGAAAGCAGAGAAACGCAAGCCATAAGTGATGTTTATTTTAGGTGTTGCGCTCCATTCGTGTGAAATATAGGCGGCATCCTCCAAGCTCAGTTTCTTCTGCAGCTCTAAGTTGTTGAAGCTAGACTGCCCTGAAGCGGTAATAGTACCGGGTATAATATCGTGGTGGATAAGGTTTAGCCCAAAATTGATGCGGTTGTTGGCATTAATGAAATATTGGAGATCTTCTTTTAGGTTTAAGTCCCTTATTTTAGATGTTATGGTAATGTCGTTGGTGCCAGAATTAATTTTAATACGATAGCTGTAGTTAGAATAAATAAGCGATGTGTTTGAAAACAAACGGCTGTTGAATACATGGTTCCAGCGCAAGGTACCCGTAAGGTTGCCATAATCTATGCCAAAAGTGCTGCCAAAGCCAAAATTGTCCCGCCCAGTATAGGCAGACCAGTACAAACGGTTTTTTTCATTCAGCTTGTAGTTTGCCTTCGCATTCAAATCGTAGAAATAGAGTGTGTTTTTGTTGAGCGAAGAATCTTTGGATAACTTTAAAAATACATCGGCATAAGTACGCCTCCCACTTACTGTGAACGAGCCTTTTTCCTTGTCTTTTTCTATAGGGCCTTCTACGTTTAGCCTAGAGGCTATCAAACCAACGCCACCGCTTACGCCAAATTTTTTATTGTTGCCATCGTTCATTTTTATGTCTAGGACAGATGATAAACGGCCGCCATACTCTGCGGGCATACCCCCTTTATAAACCGTTACTTCTTTAATGGCATCTGAGTTGAAAGTAGAAAAAAAGCCTAGCAAATGTGAGGGATTATATACTACTGCCTCGTCAAGTAAAATCAGGTTTTGGTCTGCCGACCCTCCCCTTACATAAAAGCCACTGTTACCCTCCCCGGCAGATTTAATGCCTGGCAGCAGTTGTATGGTTTTTAAAATATCTTTTTCTCCAAACAATACCGGGATGTTTTTAATATCATCAATAGACAGTTTTTGCACACCCATGATTGGCTTGGCAATATTGTCGCTTTTTCTACGGGTGGTTACCGTTACTTCGTCAAGTATCCCAGTAGATTTCCCAAGGCTTACTTGCTGGATTATATTTTTATTTAGCACAATGGTAGATGTGTCTGATAGGTAGCCTGTGTAACTGATTACCAATTGATAAGTACCAGCGGGTGCGCTTACCGAATAAAAACCATAAGCATTGCTGGCAGTGCCCAGCCCACTTTGCCCTATCAAACTTACGTTGGCACCAATTAGCGTTTCTCCAGTGGCTTTGTCACGCACCGTGCCGTTGATGCTAAACTTATTTTTAGCCTGCTGGCAAAAACTGCCAAAAGGCAGTACAAACAGCATAAGGACAAATAAGTATTGTTTTAAATTCATAAGTGTTGTGTTTTATGCTTTTTTTAGGCTATTTGGTTAATGTAGCTAACAACATTTTGTTAGTATTAACATTATGCTAAATATTACTTTATACCATAAAACAAATGTAGCCACCAATATTTTGTAAACTATAACGCAGAGTATAATAAATTGTTACTTTTTAATTTTACTTTGAACTGGTTTTGTGGGATTAGTTGCTTGTCTTGAACCATGATTTGTGAGATCAAAGGGATTAATAGGATTTTTAATAAGGTCTTCCTCTTTGCAGTTTAACCCAGATTTTGCAGGTATAAGAAAAGAGACCTGTTTGAAAAAAACCTTTTTCCATGCCATACACATTGCCTTTTGTAGAACGTATATAATGTTCGTTTGTAAGTGGTGTGCCTATTTCTGTATGCACAATATATTCCGTAATACCTGGCACTACTTTTTTCATGCTGTTTATTGATTTTTTAGATATGCGTTCCTTTAGTTGTTTATGCAAGGGATTGTTTGGCGGGCGTAGTTATACCAGCAGATTTTAATTTCAGGAAGGTAATTATCGATAAAATAGAAGATATAAGCTTAGTAGTTCTCCTGCCTTTTTTTTACTAACTTGTTTACGCACGCAAATTGGCTTGATAAGCGGTGGGCATTTATGGGCAACTTTCGGCTATATTTTATTGGTAGCCGTAACTGGCAGCAAATAAAAGGGACAACTTGCTTACACTTATTTGGCCATTAGTGCCTAATCGTTCAGCCCTTTCCCATCTAGGATGTCTTGTATGCTTTTTTCAATCCTGGCTTCCTTGGTTTTCGATTGCTTGGGTGCGGCAAAATGCAGCAAGTATGCCCTTTGCCGCCCGGGCGTCATGGCATAAAAGGCCGTTTTCAGGGCTGCGTTTTCAGCTAGTTTCTGTTGGAATTCCTCGGGTATTTTGTATTCCTCGGCTTTTTTAAGCACTACTTTCAAGCCTGCTTCTTCTACTTCAACGGCTTCTAAAATATATGCCTTTAGCATGGGTGCCAGTTTCACTATTTCCTCTAGGCTTGTAAACCGTGCTTGGCGGGAAGACTGCACATTCTCCGTTTGTTGTATCAAGATGCCATTGGCGTCTTTTAGCAAAGCACCTTTGAAAAATAAAAGCGCACAATATTCTTTAAACGCATGTATCAATACGATATTACTTTTCTGGAAAGTGTAGCAAGGGCAGCCCCACTTCAATTCTTCAGTAAGGTGGCAGTCAAGCACAATTTCCCTCAATTGCTTCACTTCCTCTTGCCATTTTTCAGCTTTGTTAAAATAAAAATCAACTTTTGTGTTCATTTTATTGATTTAGTAACACGGTGAAATATATTGCGTTGCTTTTTATGCGCTAGGCAATTTCGTATAAAAATAATGCTTTTATACTTTTATCGTAAAAGTGTAAAATAAAATCCCCTAATTTAGGGGCTCATTAACCTAAAAACACATAAAATGAAAAAATTGACTGCTGAATTTATTGGTACCTTTTGGCTGGTACTAGGTGGTTGTGGTAGTGCCGTATTGGCTGCTGCCTTCCCTAACGTAGGCATTGGCCTAGTAGGTGTATCTTTTGCTTTTGGACTTACCGTATTAACCATTGCCTATTCCTTGGGCCATGTGTCTGGTGCACATCTTAACCCCGCGGTATCTGTAGGGTTGTTTGTAGCAGGCAGGTTTAGCGGCAAAGACTTAGTTCCTTATTTCATTGCCCAAATATTAGGGGCTATTGTGGCTGCGGGTGTATTGTATATCATTGCAACTGGTAATGGTAAACCAGTTGGCGATTTTGCAGCTAATGGCTATGGAGAACATTCCCCAGGGGGCTATAATTTGCTTTCGGCCGCCGTTACCGAGTTTGTAATGACATTCATTTTCTTGATTGTTATTTTAGGCTCTACCTATCAGAAAGCACCAAGCGGTTTTGCAGGTATTGCCATTGGTTTATGCTTAACGCTTATCCACTTAATCAGTATCCCTGTAACCAACACTTCGGTAAACCCTGCACGTAGTATTAGCCAGGCTGTTTTTGTAGGTGGCTGGGCTATAGGCCAGTTATGGTTGTTTATTGTTGCACCTATTTTAGGCGCAGCTGCAGCTGGAATTGTATTTAAGTTTTTTGGGGAAGATCCGAGGAGTACCAATATAAAATAATATGTTTTATCATTTAAAAGGTTCATGCTGGAAAACTTTCCGGCATGAACCTTTTTTATTTTAGGGATTACCTTAGCGAAGGAACGCGTTGCAGAGCTCGAACTAGCAACAACGGTTGGCATGGAGTATCTGTGCAAAACAAGAACGCCTGTTTCTTTTTTATAATATTCATTTTGCCTAGCTTTTATTAAAATAGTTTCAGTTTTGCGATTTTTGTAGGATTTTTACGCTGTTGCTTTTTTTCAAAAATTGTTATCCTACTTGTAATCCATTGATTATCAACAATAACATCAAATTTTCGTGCTTATTTTGTGCTTATTTTGTGCTTATTTTTTGAGTAATTTGTGCGCATTTTTTGAGTAATTTGTGCGCATTTTATGCGTGATTTATGCTCATTTTGTGCTTAATTTGTGCGCATTTTACAGCCATAAATACAAGACCAAATTTTGGGACTACAACTATATTAATATTAGTAAAAAAAGAGCTACGCTTAGGGTGCCAAGACACTAGTTTTGTAAGTAGTTTGTATCAAGCGCATTTCTAGCACAAAGATAAGTTTTTTATAGATTGGGGGTATTAGGACTAAGTGAAAAAGTTTTATACCTCCTGTTCAGGTAAGATGTGCTGCGGTAACAAGATGCTCAGTTATTTTTTTCAGAACATTTGGCCGAGCTGGTTAGCTTATTCTTAAACTTAACATTATTATAGCCACTTTCCCTGTTAAAATAGCTCTTAACCTAATTTCTTTAACCTTCCAGCTAATTCTTTAGAAAACTCCTCTGAGCCTTGTTTATTTAAATGTATGTGGTCGGAAAACTTTTCAAAATGACCATTATAGTTGGGGTTGCTGCTGAAATCAATAAATTTTATTTCAGGATAAGTTTTTGAAATGGAAAGTAGTTCTTTCTTGCTTTTATTTTGGTATCCAGGTATTAAAGTGGGTGAGGTTATAACATATGTTTTAATATGGTTATCGGTACATCTTTTCAAAAACTGTCGATAAAGGTTAAAAGCAAAGGCATCAGTTTTAACATAAAAGTCTTTGTCTTTTTTTTCATCTTGCAGAAGTGCTTTTTTTGTTAACGTTATTTCGGCTGCATCCATTACCTTAATTATCGGAGCATAGCCAAATTCTTCGGTAGGCATTTTTTGGGCATGGAGTTTATCATTTACCGCAATGAAAAAAGTAGAATTATAAGGATAAATATTACTGTAAAGCTTCAATCTTTCCATAGGGCTTGCTATTTCCAAGTACTTAATCAATTCTGGGTGTTCATTGCAATACGGAAGTAGGATAGATAATTTTTCATATTTGATAGTATCTTCAATAAACTCCCATGGATTAATATCCAATATTATCATTTTAGGTTTCCATCTTTTGAAAATCACCTCTTGCAACGCCGTACAATAAGGTATTGATTGAGCATCCATCCCTGCATTGTAACAGGATTTATGTAAAGAATCGGATAATATAGATGGGGAGTAATGCCGCTCGGCTCTGGAACTGCCTAAAATAAGTATATCAGGCTTGGCGCTATCCAATGAATATGTTACATGTGCTGTCCACTCTTTTTTTTGGTGAAAATAAAAACTATGCAAACAAATGCCCAATACATAGTCTATCATTGCTAAAGCAATGATAAAAAAGAAAATCTTTTTAAATAAAATAAACATGACTTGTCAATTTAAAATTGAAAATAAATAAACTGGCCTCCGCTAAATACGCCAAATAGCAATACGACAACAACCATCGTCATTATCGCTCCCCATCGTACAGTTAAATTGGGATGGTAGAAGAAATTGAGTTTTCCAGGGAAATATTCTTTTCGATATTCAATCGCAAACAGCAATGCTATTGCCAGCATACAATCGCCAAAGGTGGTTATTGTAGAATTTCGAAATGGGGATTGGCCAAAACTGCGTAGGTTATGTATAATGGTTATAGCATTGCCCATAGAACTGGCACGGAAAAATATCCATGCAAAAGTTACCAGCATAAATATAAAAATAATACGTACCGTATCTGTAATGCGTTTGCTAATATGCAGTTTCAAGTGTATGTCTTTGGTGTATGGGGTTATTAATAACCCCACAATCGTGTAAAAGGCATGGAGGGCTCCCCAAATAATGAAAGTATAGTTGGCTCCATGCCAGATGCCACTTATTAAAAATACAATCAGCAGATTGCGGTAGAGCTTCAATTTTGATACCCTATTGCCACCTAATGGGATGTACACGTAATCCCTGAACCACGTAGACAAAGAAATATGCCATCTGCTCCAGAATTCATTGATCGATTTTGCAAAATAGGGCTGCCTAAAATTTATCATTAAATCAAAACCCATTGTCCGGGCACTACCAATGGCAATGTCTGAATACCCAGAAAAATCGCAATAAATCTGAATAGAAAAAAAGACGCAAGCAATAGCTATTGAAGTGCCATTGTGTGCTTCCGCATTATTGAAAACGGTATTTACATATATTGAAAGCCTGTCTGCGACTACCATTTTTTTAAATAAGCCCCAAAGCATCTGCTTCAGACCTGCACTAATATTGGTATAACTAAAATTGTGTTCTTCATGCATTTGGTGCAAGATGTTCTGGGGGCGTTCAATAGGCCCTGCAACCAACTGGGTATAAAACATTACATATAAGCTGTAAATGCCAAAATGTTTCTCAGCTTTTTGGTTGCCTCTATATACTTCTATGGTATAACTCATGGCTTGGAACGTATGGAAAGACAAGCCAATGGGCAATAAGATATTTAGGAAGGGGACTGGGTTTCTTGCATTGAAATTATTAAACAGCAAGGATATATTGGTGTTGATGAAATTATAATATTTGAATAAAACCAACACCCCTATATTGGCTAGAAGGCTACACAACAATAACAGTTTCCGCTTTTTGAAGTCTTTTGTTTTCTCAATAAAAATGCCTGCATAATAGTCAACCACAATTGTAAAGCCTAGGATAAGAACATATATAGGCACAAATGACATATAAAAATAGCAACTGGCCATTAAAAGCAATATCCAACGATATTTATGCGGGAAGGTAAAATATAATGCTGTTACAATTATGTAGAAAAATGCAAACGCAAATGAATTGAATAACATCCTAAATTGGAATTTTTATTATAGAAACATTACTTACAGATTGGAGACCCATCGTAATAAATCATTTATTATACCAACTACTGTATGAAGTTATTTTGAAGTTAAATGTGGAAAAAATGGGTCAATTAAGGTGCTCTTCTCATTAAATCGATAATAAATGAAGGTTTTTTGGAGTTCAGGAGCAAAATGTTAGTTAACGTGAGTTTTGGATGTTATTTAGCGAAAATAGAGGGTAATTTTTCCAAAAAAGTATAAGCGCAAAGCCCTGCTAATACATTTAGGATTGCGTTTATATGGCTCCGATGCCTAGTATGCTCAATGTCGCAGACCGTTTTTAGTATGTCATTGACCGACTCAATCATCCCTCTTTTTTTGAGCAACAACTTATGTTGCAAGGGCATTAGCTTATTTTTCATGTTTTTTTGATGCCAGTTACCAATTGAACCCCTTGTTCAAAAAGCTTTTCAAACCCGTTCTGATTAATGAACCCTTTGTCGGCAAATGCAAACCCAGTTAGGTTATCAAATAGTTTTAGCATCGTTTCCAAGTTATTGTCCGCCACATTTCCTTTGGTAAACATCACTTTTATAAGCTCCCCATAAGCATTCACTACTAAAAATAATTTAAACCCAAAGAACCATCCTGTTGATGTTTTGCCCCGTTCTGCCTTGTCTTTGAAAACCTTATTGCTGTGTATGCGCCGATTATGACAGACTTTGATAGGCGTGGAATCAGCATAGTACAAGCCACAAAGCGCACCTAGCCTATAAGACTGTAAATAAATTATCATGAACTGCAACATCCTTGGTTTCAATTGTACAAACCTGCTATAGCTAGGCGCTTTGGGGAAGTATGCGCGCAAGCACCCCCTTTCAACCACTTCCCTATAATAATATTCAAAGCATTTGTACCCGCTTGTATGGTACAAAATTTCTATCGTCATCATTTCTGAATACCTTAGGCTTGGTTTATTAACAGCATGAGGGCTAATGCCTATCCGCCTGCTCTCAGTATATTTCTCAAAGGAGATTACAAAATCATCAATTTCACAGAAAATTTTAATTAATTTATCAGGATTTAACAACATAAAAAAGGCTTTGCCATATAAACGAATGGAGGTCATACTTTATTATGTTGAACTGTATTTTATTCAAAATTGCTAAGAACATCCAAAACTCACGTTAGTTAGTTATATTGTAGCGAAGGGACACAGCCATAAGCAATGCGGCCGTAGCGAAGATATTAGCGAGTGTGGCATGTACTAGCTAGGCAATAATCTAGTGAAGGCACGCATCAAAGACGGTGCGCTAGCAACAAGGGTTGGCGTGGACTAGCGGGAATTTAGGACGCACGTTGCAAAACAATGGTTGGCTTGGATTAGCAGGAGCAACTTTATAAACTTATTGCCTTATGCCTTATTTTTACAAGGGAAATATAAATTTTAGAAAGAAGACAAACCTCATAGAAATGACAACTGCTGTGATTAGAAAAAAGCTGCATGACTATATTGCAAATGCAAGCGATAACAAAGTAAAAGGCATGTATTTACTCCTAGAAGACGAGGTAAGTAAAGAAAACGATTTTAGTCTTACTGAAAGCCATCTTGAAATATTAAAAAATGAAAAGAAGGCGCATTTGGAAGGTACATCAAAATCGTATGATTGGAAAGAAGCAAAAGAAATTATCAAGGGTTTGGCGTAAAGTAGCTGGGATTTTAGCTACTATTTATCAGGTTCGTATGAATAATATGCTATCCATTCTAAAAGTTTTTTTACAAGCATGTGTACCGTTGTACTTGAATTAGCCTCTATTGGCTTATGCCTACGCTGTTTTTCAAATAATACCTCAGCCCTACTAATTGCCAAAGCTTGATTTCCGATTTCATATATAATTTCTAGTATGTTAGCATTGCCATGCTCATATACAAATGTTGAGTAAGCTTTATTTTTTCTAATTTTTTCCTGTAATAAATTATATACTTCTGCTCTTGGTAAAGAAATGGCACTGTCAACATTTGTGAGATGTAATAATAACCACAACTCAAATACTTCATTGCTATATGCGGGTTCAATGCTATTATCTTTTGCAATTTCAAATGCATCTTCAAATCTTTTAATTTTTGTAGCATTTTCATCAGCATCATCTTTATCAAAAACAGCCCAAACAACATCAACATCTTTTTTTGCTTCAAGCGAAAGCTTATCCCTTTCTTTTATTGCTTGCTCTACAACACCTTTTGCATCCCTGCCAGTTCCTACTGGTTTTAGAAATATTGTATCTTTTGGAATCTGCTTTTGAAAATGCTCAAAATATTCAGGCTCTGTGTTTTCGTCTTCGCATACAATTAGAAATAAATATTGATAGCGCTTAAATCGTACTGGCCTTTCTTCTAATTCCTTATCTTGGAATTTGTTTAGATTACCCCTTTTTGCCATTATTTTTCGATTTTAATGGTTTAAAAGGACTTAAAAATGGGACTGCTCCATACCTGCCTTCAAAATATCTTTTTTCTTTGTCTGTATCTGGCCTTTCTTTTTCAGATTTAGCGATGTTGTTTTCTCCTAGGTAAATAAAATCTGATAAAGAAAAAATTTCAGTGGATTCCCATTTGTTTTTTTCAGTAAAATAAATCTGATCTCTTCTCAAATTTGAATATGAAAGTAGATTTGTGTCGTGAGTAGCAAAAATTAACTGTGCTTTGTTTGGATTTGTTTTTTGATTTAAAAACATATTGATGGTGTCCAAGGTCAATAAAGGATGCATTTTTGCTTCGATTTCATCAATAATTAAAACGCCTCCATTTTTTAGAGCCCATAAAATGGGACCGCTTAGATGGAATGCCTTATTAGTACCTTTTGATTCTCTTTCATCAAAATTCCAAGCAATGTTTTTACCCGTTTCGGTTCCGTCAGATGAATATATTTTATGCAAAGCAAGAACCGAATAGCTTTGAGAATCAGATAAATTTCTTATTAGCAAGCTCCTTGTGCTTTCATTAATGTTTTTAGGAAGGTCAGCTTCATCAAAGTCTTTTTTAGAAATATCAATTCCAACGAAACCTAGATTGAGTCTTAGAAGATATTCAGTTATATTTTCTCTGTCTAATTCATTGTCCCACATGCTAAGCGTTCTAATTTCTTCATCTTCTGTGTCAATGCCATCAATATTATTAAAGTGTTTAAACCATTGAAATATGGTCTTGGCTTCTTCTATATTAAGCATGTCGCAAGTAGAAAGAAATAGAGCGTTTGGCCTTGTTGCTTCAATAGCAGCATCAATTACTTTAGTATTCCCTTTAAAGCCTGAGGATGCATCTATAGTATCTTCCCTTCTTAAAAACACTACGACTTCCCGTCCTTCGGATTTTCTATATAACCATTCGCTCACTATTGCCTCTTTTTGAAATTCAATACCATACCTATATTTATATTCTTGAACAATAAAAGTAATCTCAAATTTTGTCGGTTTTGATTCCCAACCTTCTCTAAGCAAAAATGGGTCGTAAGGCAACTTTGTTGTAGATGATGAACGTGCAGATAAATGAATAAGTTTGTCAAACAAGCCCATTGCAAGCAACAAATTACTTTTACCACTTCCATTCGCTCCGTAAATTGCTAAAGCATTTAAAGCACTATGTTTTCCTTTAGTAAAAATATTTTCTAAATATTCTTTTTGCTTTTGGGCTGGGATTAGGCTTAAAACCTGTTCTTCACCTATTGAGCGGTAGTTTGACACTCTAAACTCTATCAACATGGCTTATTTTGAATAATTTCATCAAAAATACAATAGTTCGGTATATTTTCTTTGGTTTTATACAAAAGGGGATAGTTTTTTTGAGGCAAGGGACTATCAATGTAAATAGACTTAA